>NZ_JBFTMR010000005.1:0-365585 GCF_056397065.1 Arthrobacter sp. 05N428_2
GCGGTCCACGGCGGTCCACGGCGCCGGCGGCGACGATTTGCAGGTATTCGAGGGTCCGGGCGATCTCCTCGACGTCGCCGGCGAAGTCCGCCGCCGCAGCGAAGCCGAGCAGCGCCGCGTCCCGCGCCGCCGTCGAACTCAACTCCCGCAACTGGCCCAAAATACTGCCGAGTGACGGAGCGGCACCGCGCTCATCACCGTCCGGCCGACCGGCCGGACGAGAGACGAGAACTGCACCGATTCCCATGAACCAATTCAAACAAGAGGGTCAGACATTATTAGGGCAACGGAGCAGCCGGGCGGCCGTCGCGCCCTCGCGCCCGTCACCGGCATCAGCTGCTATCGCCGGTGACCTGCCTCCCACCGATGGAGCCAAGCTGGACGTACCCGACCAGGGTGATGCTCTGCGCAGTGCAGGGTTCGCTGCGTCGCGTCCCCGTCACGGAAATCTTAATCTCAGAAGCGGTCTCGATCAGCCGCACTTTCTCGGGCGTCGTGCACATCACCGAGGACGCTGAGAGGTATACCCGATTTTCGTTCAGGTCCAGTCGGATCAGATGCCAGGGCAGCGTCTCCGCCGGTTCCGCACTCCGGTTCAGTTGAAGTTCCCTAAACTCGGGAGTGATCGCCGATATGCCCGGCTGCGGCGCCAGCTTTGAGGCCGGCGGGGCCGCCGGAAGTTGCGGCGGCGCGGATTGTTCGCCACACGCCGTCATTGAACCGGTCGACAAGACTGCCGCGACGACCAAGCCGGCGAAGCGGATCCCCGCACGGTTGCGGTTCCCCACACGGTTCCGATTGAGCGCCATGCGTGCAGGCTACCGTGACCGGATCTAGGTGAAAACCTCGGCCCACTGACACTAAGCAAAACGCCATACTCGGGAGTCCCGCTTGAACGCGTGGCAGACTAACCGAATGGACAGTTCCGCCGCGCAGCCAGCCGAGGCTCACACCAACCCGTACAACGACCCGCGCCGGCCGTTTGGACCCCGGGACCCCGGGGATGCATGGGTGGAAGGCGGGCACGGCCGGTTCTGGGGCCGGTTCGGGTCCGCGGGCCTGCTGGTGCACGACGCCGGCAAGGGAGTCCTGCTCCAGCACCGGGCGACTTGGAGTGATCAAGGCGGAACGTGGGGCCTTCCCGGCGGCGCCCTGCACCAAGGGGAGAATGCCGTGGACGGCGCGCTCCGGGAAGCCAAGGAGGAAGCCGCGGTGCCGCCCTCGTCAGTCCGGGTGCTGTTCACGTCGGTGTTCGACGTCGGGTACTGGTCCTACACGACAGTCGCCGCCCGGGTGGTGGAACCCTTTGAAGCCGAAATCAGCGACCACGAGAGCCTCGAACTGCAATGGGTGCGGCTGGACGGCGTAGGCGACAAAGAGCTGCATCCAGGCTTCGCCGCTGCCTGGCCCGCCTTGCGGCGCCGGCTAGATCTGCACGGAAACGATGAATAAAACCCACGACGACGGCGGTCCCGCCTGATGGGCCCGGGCCGAGGGCCCGGGTCGGGCCCGACCTCAGAACCGGCCCGGAGCCTCGAATGCGGTCAGGATCCTGACCAGATCACGCTGTAGCGTGGTCCAGCCTTCCAAGTCCTCGGGAAGAGCATCGCGCTCAATCTGATGTGCGGTCGCCAGCGCGGCACTGCCGGCCGGGGTTAACGCCACGGTGAGTTGCCGCCGGTCCTGCTCATCCCTGGTGCGCGTGACCAGGCCCGCCTCCTCCAGACGAGCCAGCACCTTTCCCAGAGACTGGCTTTGCACCGCAATCCGGCGGGCCAGTTGCTCCTGGTTCGTATTTCCGGCGAGGAGCCCCTGGAGGGCTATCACGCCGGCATGCGTCAGCCCGAGGGCCGCCAAGGCCTGGTCCTTGCGGCGTTCGACCACCCTGGCCGCCATGGACAGAAGCTGGTCTGTCCGCCATCCTTCGGATTCGTGCCTTTGGCTCATCCCTGCCACCCGCGTCGGCGACCCGCGGCGGCCCTCTTCGCTTCCCATGATCCTCGGCGAACGGCGGTCATTGTGCTCATGATGCCTCCCTCGCTGCAGTGGAAAAATGTGGGGTGCATCGCTCGCTCTGTCCGCTCCCATGCTCCACAATAAGCATGCTTACTATACCTTTGGCAAGTCTACTTACTGTTTGCCGCAGCGCAGGACCATCGCGCCAGCGGCGGCAGAACGGGGTGTGGCTCCTTTTCCGAGCCGGGGGTGCGGTAGCTGTCGGGGAGCCTGGTCAGGCTTGTTGGCGCGCGGGACGGCGCCGGTACAGCCAGATGAGGCCCAGGATGGGCAGCAGCAGCGGGATGAATCCGTAGCCCCGCCCAAACAAGGACCAGACTGTCTCGTGCGGGAAGTTGGCCGCGTCGAACAGGCTCAGCGCGCCGACCACCAGGACGCCAACCAATTCGACCAGGACAGCCGTGACAGACACCTTGAACCAGGTCCGTCCGGGCTTTGCGAGGGAGACGGTCGCCACGATGTAAACGACGGCGGCGAAGGCGGACAGCAAGTACGCGAAGGGCGCCTCGGCGAATTTGGTGAGGATCTGGTAGCCGGCCCGCGCGGTTGCCGAGAGGGCAAACACCGCGTAGACAGCAATCAGCAGCCGGCCGGGTCCGGTATTTCGGGTGTCCCGCGCCGCCGAACCGGCGGCGTCGCCGGTGGTCCCCGCGACGCCGGTGGTCCCGTCGCCGGTTTGCTGCTCTGAAGCCGTCATGTTCTTCTTTGCCTCTTCCACGTCAGTACCAGATCTGATTCATTCGGGCGGCCATCACCAGTGCGGTGACGCCGACGGCGGCCAGCACGAAGTTGCTCCACCGGGTGCGTTCGAGGATGGCCCAGTAGACCGCGCCAACCGGCAGCAGCAGCGCCGTGGCCAGGTAGCCCCAAAACTCCCAAGGCTCCCCGGCGATCCGCTCCCCCGTCGCAACCCGGACAATCGAACCGACCAAGTAGACCAGGAGGGATAGTTCGACGGCGGCCACTGACAGGATGGTCGCATCGTTGGGTGCCTTTCTCAGGATGCCGGCGCCGGCGCACAGGACGGTGGAGACCAGGCCGACCACGAGGATGATGTAGAAAAATCCGTCCACAGCTAGCCCGCCGGCTTTTCGGCGGCGCGCTTCTCATTGTCCGGCGCGAAGACCAGCACGGGCTTGGCATAGTTTCCGGCATCGGCCAGCAACGCCACCAGCGAACCGTCCGGGGCGAAGGCGGCAGCCGGCTTCTCCGCGGTCGCGGCGTCCGGTGTGCCGGCTGCGGCGCCGGCCGGGATCCGGCGGCCGAAGGACAGTTCCGTGGTTTCTTCGGCGGTGAGCTGGCGGTTGGGCATCAGCGCCCGCGCCGCCTGCGACATCTCCAGCACATCCAGCTCTCCGGCCAACTGTTCCAGGGTTCGAGCCTGGTCCAGGGTGTAGGGCCCCACCTGCGTCCGGCGCAGTGCGGTGAGATGTCCGCCGACGCCGAGAGCCTCGCCCAGGTCGCGCGCCAACGCCCGGATGTACGTGCCGGAGGAACACTCCACGGTCACGTGCAGGTCCAGGGCTTCGCCGTTCTGGGCGCGGCGGAGTTCGTGGAGCTCGAAGCGGTGGATCGTCACGGGCCGGGCGGCAAGCTTGACATCTTCGCCGGACCGGACGCGGGCGTAGGCTCGTTCGCCGTTGACCTTGATAGCGCTGACGCTGCTGGGCACCTGCTGGATCTCCCCGGTCAGGGCGGCGACGCAGGCACGGACGCTTTCCTCGGTGACCCCGGCGGCGCTGTGCGTGGCGGTGACCTCGCCTTCGGCGTCGTCCGTGACGGTCGACTCGCCGAGGCGGATGGTGGCGGTGTAAGTCTTGGAGGTCCCCACGATGTAGGTGAGCAGGCGGGTTGCCTTATTGATGCCGAGCACCAGCACGCCCGTCGCCATGGGGTCGAGGGTTCCGGCGTGGCCCACCTTTCGGGTACCGGCGATCCGCCGCATCCGTCCAACCACATCGTGGCTGGTCCAGCCTTGCGGCTTGTCCACTATCACCAGTCCAGAAAGCACGCCTCCCAGTATATCCGCGCCGGGACTGCCCCTGGCGCGGCTGTCCGCCGGGCGCCGGACGCTAGGATGGCAAACATGCCAGAGCTAGCCGCCCATGTCCGCGACGTCGCCGTCAACCAGATCCGCGAGATCACCGAAGCCGCCTGGCATACCCCCGGCGCGATCGTGCTAAGCATTGGCGAGCCGGGCTTCGCCCTCCCCCGCCATATCCTCGAAGCCGGCATGGCTTGCCTGGACCGGGACGAGACCAACTACACCCCCAATGCCGGGATTCCGGCCCTGCGGGAGGCCTTCGCGGCCAGGTTCCGTGAGCACAATGCGACGCCGGTCGGCGCGGACCGGGTGTACGTGGTCGACGGCGCGCAGCAGGGACTGCACTTCGCAATGACCCTGCTGCTCTCCCCCGGCGACGAAGTCCTGATTCCCAACCCGGGCTACCCGACGTTTGCGATGACGTCCAGCCTGCTGCACGCCGTCCCCGTACGGTATCCGCTCTACCCCGACCACGACTTCCAGCCCCGGCTCGCAGACATCGAAGCGCTCATCACGCCGCGCACCAAGGTGCTGGTCCTCAACTCGCCGTCCAACCCGCTCGGCGCGGTGCTCGGCGAAGAGCTCACCCGCAGCCTCGTGGACCTGGCCGTACGCCACGACCTCTGGATCATCTCGGACGAATGCTACGAGGCATTTACCTACGACGTCCCGCACGTAAGCCCGGCGCGCTTCGACAGCGATGTTCCCGGCGAGGCGCGGGTGTTCACCTCGCTGACCCTGTCCAAGACCTACGGGCTCACCGGGCTCCGGATCGGGGCGCTGATCTGCCCGCCCGGACTCGAGCAGCAGATGAACAACGTGATGGAGGCGATCGTTTCCTGCGTCGCCTCACCCTCGCAGTACGCGGCCTTGGCTGCCCTGACCGGACCGCAGGACTATGTCAGCCATGCGCACGCACATTACCGTGCCAACCGGGATGCGGCCTCGGCCGTGCTGGAAGCCAAGGGCATCCCGTTCCTCAGCGCGCAGGGGGCCTTCTATCTCTGGGCGGATGTCTCGCACGTCAGCGGCGGCGACGTCCGTGCCTGGGTCCGGCGCTTCCTCGCCGATGCGGGCGTGGCCTTCGCCCCGGGCACCGCGTTCGGCTCCATCGGCGAAGGCTGGATCCGGATCGCCTTGTGCGGCGCCCAGCCGGATCTCGTCGAAGGCCTGGGCCGGCTTCCCGGCCGCCGGGCGGCCCTCGCGTCCCTACCGCAGGAACGCGCCAGGCAGTAGCCTGACCACACACGGGTGCGGGCGGATTCACGGCCGGGGTGCGGACGGCGTTGGAGGAGGAGCTGATGTGGTGGCAGGACTTGTTGTGGGGCATCTGGAACGGGATCACGGCCTGGATCGTGCTGATCGCCCATGTCTTCGGGGCCTGGCACGAGTTCCCGTTCTACAACACCGGGCGGGCCGGCAACTGGTATGATTTCGGCTTCCTGCTGGGCATGGGTTCCCCGTTACTCGGTGGCCTGAGAGGCCGACGGCGGGGCTGACGGGCCGCCTCGGCGCAGCCCGGCTTAGAGCCGGATCTCGTCTTCCGGCAGCATGGCGGGGGCCGGCGGCGCGGTGAACGACATCTTGACGATGAAGTGGCCCTCGGCGCAGTTCCGGGCGATGATGGCCCCGGCTTCGCCGGCCAGCTTCACGCCGAACTGAACCTCCAGATGCTCAGGGGCGAGTTCCCGCATCACGTCGGCGGCGGCCTTCGCGGCCGGCCGCACCGCGGTAAGGGCGTCTTCAAGCCGGCGGCCGGCATCGAGGATGCCCAGTTCGTTGCGGGCAGGCCGTTCGACGCCGAAGCTTCCCTCGTCGACTTCCACCAGCACCGTTCCCGATCCGACCTCATAGCGCAGGATTTCGGTCATCACTTGCTCCCTTCGGGCTTGGCTGCCAGTGCATCGTCCAGCCAACCGCGCAGGGCGGCCGCCGGCGGGGCTCCGGTCTGCCGCGCCACCACCCTGCCGTCCGTAATCACCAGCATCGTGGGGATGGCCTGGACGTCGAAGCGCCGGGACAGTGCCGGTGACGTGTCGACGTCGACCTTGACCAGCTTGACCCGGCCGGCCCGTTCCTGCGCCAGTTTGTCCAACACCGGACTGACCATGCGGCACGGACCACACCAGGCGGCCCAGAAGTCGACCAGGGCCGGGACCGGCGATTGCTCAGCGACCGCTGCGAAGTCGGCGTCGCCGGCCTCGACGATCCACGGCAGGTCGCGGCGGCACTTGCCACAGCGCGGGTGGCCGGGCGCCTCCGTGGGTATGCGATTGGTCGTGCCGCACTGCGGGCATTTGACCAGGACGGTACTCACTGCCGGTCACCAACGTTGCGCTCGCCCGCAGTCATGACTCCATGGGACTCCCCCGCTGCGACCGGGCCAAGGGTCGAAGGTCCCCGGATACGCAAACAGCAGGGGCCGGATCCTTTTCCGGTTCCGGCCCCTGCTGTTGAAGACGCTTACTTGTTGCGGTCCTCATCGATCGCATCGTGGTCGATGAGGTCGGTTTCTTCTTCGTCAAAGTCGTCTTCGTCGAGCTCGACGTCGTCGGGAACGTCGCTCTTGTACGGGTCGGCGTCGCCGGCGTGCTTGGCGCTGGCGGCAAGGGCTGCCACCTCGGCGTCGCGCTTCTTGGCTTCGCGCAGCAGCTGCTCCAGGTTCGAGGCCACCACGGGAATCTGGTCGGCGACGAATTCAAGCGTCGGCGTCAGCCGGACGGTGATGTTCCGGCCGACTTCCTGGCGCAGCACACCCTTGGCTTTCTCCAGCCCCTTGGCGGCATCCGCCTGGGCCACCTCGTCGCCGAACACCGTGTAGTAGACCGTGGCGTGCTGCAGATCATTGGTCACCCGCGCATCGGTGACAGTCACACCTTCCAGCCGCGGGTCCTTGACCCTCCGGCCCAAAGCCTCAGCAACCACGACCTTAATCCGCTGCGCCAACTTGGCAGCCCGTGCGGGATCAGCCATTTCCACTCCTAAATTCTTGGATGTACGACGGCGCCGGAACGCAAGCCGCACATTGGTGAGTTTGGTGCCACGCGCCTAAGGCGAGTCTACGACGGACTCCCGTTGGGTCTTTCCCGGCGGCCTGGGAGTGGCATCGGGCCTGTCGGAGCCGGACGGTTTTCGATCGAAGATCGAAAACATGTCACCTTCGTTGATGTCGTTGTACGAGCCAAGACCGATACCACACTCGAAGTCCGTGCGGACCTCGGTGGCGTCGTCCTTGAACCGCTTGAGCGTCTCAACGGTGAGGTTGTCGCCGATGATCTTGCCGTCGCGGCTGATGCGGGCCTTCGTGTTGCGCCGGATAACACCGGAGCGGACGATCGAGCCTGCAATGTTGCCGAACTTGGAGGAACGGAACACCTCGCGGACCTCGGCGGTGCCCAGCTGGACCTCTTCGTACTCCGGCTTGAGCATGCCCTTGAGCGCTGCTTCGATGTCATCGATGGCTGCGTAGATGACGGAGTAGAAGCGCATGTCCACGCCTTCGCGGTCTGCCAGTTCGGCAACACGCTCGGCGGGCTTGACGTTGAAGCCGATGATGACAGCGGAGTCGACCGTGGCCAGGTTGACGTCGTTCTGCGTGATCGCACCAACACCGCGGTGGATAACGCGGAGCTGGACACCCTCGCCGACGTCGATCTTGAGCAGCGCGTCTTCGAGGGCTTCAACCGCACCGGACACGTCACCCTTGAGGATGAGGTTGAGGGTGTCGATCTTGCCTTCGGCGACGGCCTTGTCGAAGTCTTCAAGGCTGATCCGCTTGCGACGCTTGGCCAGCGCGGCGTTGCGGTCGGCGGCTTCACGCTTCTCGGCGATCTGGCGGGCGGTGCGCTCGTCAGCAGTCACGAAGAAGGTGTCACCGGCACGCGGGACGTTGGACAGACCCAGCACCTGCACGGGGCGGGACGGACCTGCCTCGGTCAGCGAGCTGCCGTCGTCGTCGAACATCGCACGGACGCGGCCATGGGCCGTGCCTGCCACGATCGTGTCACCGACGTGCAGGGTGCCGGACTGAACCAGGACGGTAGCAACGGCACCGCGGCCCTTGTCCAGGTTGGCTTCAATCGCGATACCGCGGGCGTCCTTGTTCGGGTTGGCGCGCATGTCCAGGGCAGCGTCTGCGGTGAGCAGGACTGCCTCGAGCAGCTCGTCGATGTTGAGGTTCTGGCGGGCAGAGACCTCTACGAACATGGTGTCGCCACCGTACTCTTCCGGAACCAGTCCGTACTCGGTCAGCTGGCCGCGGACCTTGTCCGGGTTGGCGCCTTCCTTGTCGATCTTGTTCACGGCCACGACGATCGGCACGTTGGCCGCCTGGGCGTGGTTAAGGGCTTCGATGGTCTGCGGCATCACGCCGTCGTCGGCTGCAACGACCAGGATGGCGATGTCGGTAACCTTCGCACCACGGGCACGCATGGCGGTGAACGCTTCGTGGCCCGGGGTATCGATGAAGGTGATCCGGCGATCCGTGCCTTCGTGGTTGTGCGTGACCTGGTAGGCACCGATGTGCTGCGTGATGCCGCCGTGCTCGCCCGCCATAACGTCGGACTTGCGGATGGCATCGAGCAGCCGGGTCTTACCGTGGTCGACGTGGCCCATGACGGTGACAACCGGAGGACGGGCCTCGAGGTCTTCGTCGCCTTCGGCTTCCAGTTCAGCGTCGAAGTCGATGTCGAAGCCGGAGAGCAGCTCGCGCTCCTCATCTTCCGGCGAGACGACCTGGAGCTTGTAGCCAAGCTCCTCACCCAGCAGGGCAAACGTTTCCTCATCCAGCGACTGCGTGGCCGTGGCCATTTCGCCGAGGTGGAAGAGGACGGTCACCAGTGCGGCGGGGTTTGCCTCGATCTTGTCGGCGAAGTCCGTGATGGACGAGCCGCGGCGGAGCCGGACAATGGTGTTGCCGTCGCCGCGGGGTACGCTCACGCCACCCAGCGACGGGGCACTCATCTGCTCGAGTTCCTGGCGCTTGGCACGCTTCGACTTGCGCTGCTTGCCGCGGCCTGCGCCGCCCTTGCCGAAGGCACCCTGGGTGCCGCCGCGACCGCGGCCGCCCTTGCCAAAGCCACCTCCGGCCGGAGCGCCGCCGCCGGCGCCGGGAGCACCGGTGCCGGGAGCGCCGCCCGGGCGACCCGGACCACGGCCGCCGCCGCCGGGACGGCCTGCACCTGCGGGTGCCGGACGTTCGGTGCGGTTGGGCATCATGCCGGGAGTCGGACGGTTTCCGCCGGCTCCGGGACGGGCGCCGGGAGCGCCTGCCGGGCGGGGTCCGCCCGGACGTGCACCGGCGGCGCCGGCCGGACGCGGAGCGCCCGGACGGGGACCACCAGCGCCTGCTGCGGGACGGGGGCCGCCGGGGCGGTCGCCCTCGGTGCGGCTTCCGCCCGGGCGCGGCATGCCCTGGGAAGGAGCGAACGGGTTGTTACCCGGACGGGAGGTGCGTTCGTTGTCGCCACCGCGGCCGCGGGGCATGCCCTGGGACGTGGCGAACGGGTTGTTACCGGGACGGGGGCCGCCCGGACGCGGCGCAGAGCCGCCCTGGCGTGCCGGGGCAGCCGGGGCCTCGGCCTTGGGTGCCGGACGCGCGCCGGGCTTGGCGCCACCAGCGGCCGGAGCCTGCGCTGCCGGAGCCTGGGCTGCGGGTGCCGACGGCGCCTGGGCAGCCGGAGCGGCAACGGGGGCCGCCGCGGGTGCCTCGGCCGGAGCCGACGGAGCCGGAGCTTCAGTCTTGGGTTCGGCTGCCTTCGGCGCGGCCGGGGCCGGCGCGGGGGCCGGTCGGGACGCTGCGGGGCTTGCCTTGGGGGCTGAGGCGGGCGCTTCGGACTTCGGAGCGGCTGCCGCGGGGTAGGCGTTGCGCAGTTTCCGCACAACGGGGGCCTCAATGGTGGAAGAGGCGGAGCGAACGAATTCGCCCAGTTCCTGCAGTTTGGTTACTGCATCTTTGGAAGTAATACCGAGCTCTTTAGCAAGCTCATGTACGCGGACCTTGGCCACATTTCTCCTGTCTCGGTCCGCACCGAGCCAGGCACGAACCGTCTACTTCTTACTGCGGACCTCCGCCGCGAGTGCAGCTGAAAGGTCCATTGCAGAGCGCAACAAAGTTGTCATCGTTGCGCACTCATCGCTGGGAACTCATCGGGTTTCCATCAGTTTTCTGACCCGCTTTCAGGTTGGACGGTTGTTGCCGCGGCCACCGGGGTGTCTGCAGCTCGCGTGCCTGCCACGATCCGGCGTTCGACGTCGGGAGTCAGGGCGGCGCCGCTGAGGGCGCGTCCGAACGCTCGACGTTTGACCGCCAGTGCCAGGCACTTTTCGCTGGGGTGCAGCCATGCTCCCCGGCCAGCCATCCGACGTCGTTCATCCAGCACCACAGCGGATGAACCGCTGGCGCCGGCGACAAGCCGGAGTAGCTCCGACCGCAGACCCTTCTTCCGACATCCGATGCAGGTGCGCTGCGGCTGATTCCCGAGGTGTTGCACTTCTGCCACTACGAGTATCTTCCTGCCAGTTCGCATCTGCCGGCCCCATGGCTTCCGGTCAAACACCCGGACGCGCTGAAGCACGAGGATACCGGCCGTTAGGCGCGGTCCTGTCTATTCTAGCCCCTTTTTCGGTGCCGCCGGGGGCTGCCGTCCGAAACCGGGCGAAGCGGTCCCGTTCGGGGCGTGGAGCTGGGACGCCGCCGGGCGGCGTCCCAGGGACAACTTTCGGCAATTACTTGTCGCGGGTTTCCGTGGCGTCGGAGACGATGTCGATCCGCCAGCCGGTCAGCTTGGCGGCAAGGCGCGCGTTCTGGCCCTCCTTGCCGATCGCAAGGGACAGCTGGTAGTCCGGCACCACGACGCGGGCGGACCGGGTGGCCTCGTCCGTGATGGTGACCGAATTCACGCGCGACGGCGAGAGGGCGCTGGCGATGAACGCGGCGGGTTCGTCGCTGTAGTCGACGATGTCGATCTTTTCGTCGTTCAGCTCCGTCATAACGGCGCGGACGCGGGAGCCCATTTCACCGATGCAGGCGCCCTTGGCGTTGACGCCGGGGATGTTCGCCTTGACCGCTATCTTGGTGCGGTGTCCGGCCTCGCGGGCCAGCGCCACGATCTCGACCGAGCGGTCGGCGATTTCCGGAACTTCGAGTTCGAAGAGCTTCCGGACCAGCCCCGGGTGGGACCGGGACAGTGTGATGGAGGGGCCTTTGGTGCCGCGGTGCACGTCGATCACGAACGCGCGGAGCCGGTTGCCGTGGGTGTACTTCTCGCCGGGAACCTGCTCGGGCGGCGGCAGCAGCGCCTCCACCGTGCCGAGGTTCACCTGGATCATGTGCGGGTTGTTGCCCTGCTGGATGGTGCCGGCCACGAGTTCACCCTCGCGGCCCTTGAACTGGCCCAGCACATTGTCGTCCTCGGCATCGCGGAGGCGCTGCAGGATGATCTGCCGCGCGGTGCTCGCCGCGATCCGGCCGAAGCCGGCCGGGGTGTCCTCGAATTCGCCGATGGGCGCGCCGTCGTCGTCGATCTCGGTCGCCCAGATGGTCACGTGGCCGCTCTTGCGGTCCAACTCCGCGCGGGCCTTCTCGAAGGCGCCGGGTGTCTTGTGGTAGGCCACCAGCAGTGCCTGCTCGATGGTCGGAATCAGGAGATCCAGCGGGATTTCGCGCTCACGCTCCAGGAGTCTCAGTGCGCTCATGTCAATATCCATTAGGCCTCCTCGGAAGGTCCATTGTCGTTCTCCAGGCCGGCCTCTTCGAGGCGGCTGAACTCTATCTCGACTTTTCCACTGCGGATCTTGTCGAAAGGAAGTTTGATGGGTTCGCCCTGCTTGGGCTTCATCCCCTTCTTGAYGGCCAACTCCGGAACCAGGGTCACGCCGCCGTCGTCCACGGACTGGATGCGGCCGGTGACGTTGTCGTCCTGGATCACCTTGACCGTGACCAGCCGTCCGCGGGCGCGGTGCCAGTGCCGTTGCTCGGTCAGGGGCCGCCCCACGCCGGGCGAAGACACCTCGAGGTCGTAGGGGCGGGAGTCGATGCTCGGGTCGTTGTCCAGGACATCGGAGAGTGTCTTGGAAATCTCGGCGATGACGTCAAGGCTGACGCCCCCGGTTTCTTCCTGCGGCAGGTCCACCACAACGTGGACCACCCGGTTGGCGCCCGCTACGTGGATGGAAACATCTTCAAGGTACAACCGGTTCGCCAGGACTGCAGGCTCCAGCAGGGCGTGCAGGCGTTCGGCCTCCGGATTATGGGCGGGTACGGCTTCAGCCTTCCCCGTCCCGGTCCGGTCTGTCGAAGTCGTGGCTTCTGCGTTGGTCATGATGCCGCCCGCCTCCCGCTAGATGATGTTGTGCCTACTAGCCTAGCGATATTCCCGGCGCCATGGTGCACTCCAGTTCCCGACCGGCATGACAACATGGTCTGTTGTGAAAGACGACAGCGGGGAAGAACGACGGCGGCTCCGGCTCCCCCGGCACCTCCCCCGCATCGCCCTCCTCGTTTGCCTCGCTCTGGTGATGGTCAGCCTGGGAATGGTGTTCAGGCCCGGGAATCCGCCGGAACCACAGGAACCGCCGGCGTCCGAACGGGCCCGCGCCGCCGCACTGGCCGACGCGCTGCAATTGCGGAACGCCGGCGAGGAACTGGGAGCCGCCCGGGGGGCCGCGGCTGCGAACCCGGCGCAGGACGCACCGGCGGAGGGCTCCCGGACCGCCCTGACTCAGACTGTGAGTTTGCTGACAACCCACGCGCGGGCGCTGCTGCGGCCCGGCCAGGCTCAGGCGGCAGCACAGTCCACACCCTCCCTGCCGTCCGCTCCGACGACCGTCGCCGGCTTAGCTGCGTCCCTCGCCGGCAGCGGCCGGCAGCGCCTCGCCGACGCCGCCACTGCCGACGGCGGGATGGCCAGGCTGTTGGCTGCGGTCGGAACCGCCCAGTTGCTGCAGTCCAGCGCCCTCGCCGCCGCAGCCGGCGCCCCGGACCCGGCGGCCGGAGCGCCCGACCCGAGACCTGCCGCCGCCCACCCAGCCCCCGGATCGTGCCCCGCCGCGACCGCTTCGCCGTCGTCCGCCCCGGTCAACGACGGCGGGACGGCTGCCGGAAATGCCGGGCTGCCGGGAGCCTTGGCGGCGGTGATCAGCACCGAGCAGGAGACCATGTACGGCTACCAGGTGGCGTTGACCCGCTTGGACGGCGCAGCGGCCAAGTCGGCAGCGGAGCAGCTTGCACGGCACGAGACACTTCTCGCCGGCGCGGAATCACTGAGCCGGTCGCAGTGCGCAGCGATCCCGCCGCCGGAGCCCGGCTACGCCCTGGATCCGGCGTTCCTGGCCTCGCCCGGGCCCGGCCTGGCGGCGCTGGAGGGCGCGTCGCTGCCCGCGTACGGCGACCTCGTGGCCCTCAGCGACGGGGACGCCCGACAGTGGGCCATCGCGGGGTTGCTCGGCGCCGCGCGCCGCGCCGCTCTCTGGGGGGCAAGTGCCGCCGCGTTGCCGGGCCTGGACGTGGACCCCGCGTCGTTCCCGACGCTGCCCGCCGGTTGACGCCTGGCCAAGGTCCGGCTTACGTTGCTTAGCCTTCCAATACTGGCCAGCACTGGCGGCTGATGATTTGCTGTAGCCATGGAGATTAGCGGCGCAGCAGCCTTTCACGACAACGAGCCCCACCACGAAGACATTGCACAGCGGCTGAACTGGCTCCGCGCCGGCGTCCTGGGCGCGAATGACGGCATCGTCTCGGTCGCCGCCATTGTGGTCGGTGTCGCCGGTGTGACCACCGATTCGGGCCCGATCCTCATCGCCGGCGCTGCCGGCGTCGTCGGCGGCGCCATATCGATGGCCCTGGGCGAGTACGTGTCCGTGAGCAGCCAGAAGGACAGCCAGCACGACTTGATCGAGAAAGAACGCCGCGAACTGGCCGAACAGCCCGAGGAGGAACTTGCCGAGCTGGCCGCTATCTACCAGGGGAAGGGCCTCAGCCCCGAAACCGCCCAGCAGGTGGCCACCGAGCTGACGGCGCACGATGCACTCGCTGCCCACCTGTCCGCCGAACTGCATATCGACGAGACCGACATCGTCAGCCCGTGGCACGCGGCGTTCGCCTCCGCCGTCGCCTTCCTGATCGGGGCCATCCTGCCGATGCTCGCCATCTTGCTGCCGCCGCAAAACGTCCGCGTCCCGCTGACTTTCGCGGCGGTACTCATCGCGTTGGCGGCTACCGGAGCCATCGGTGCCTGGATCGGCGGCGGCTCGCAGATGAAGGCGGCCATCCGGGTGGTCATCGGCGGCGCCGCGGCTCTCGTGGCGACCTTCCTGATCGGCAGCTGGCTCGGCGCCAGCGGCATCGCGGCCTGACCGGCGGGAACGACGCCGTAACTCCACTGGAACTACGCTGGAGGCGATGACCACGCCTGCAGCCGTCCCGATCCCACCCGCGCTCTCCCACCGCTACGGCGGCAGCAGCGAGGGCCGGGCCTGGCTGGCGGCTCTCCCCCGGGTGCTCGGACGCTGCCTGGAGCAGTGGCAGCTCGTGCCTGATCTGGCCCCCGGCGGCCTGCCTTGGCACGGCCACGGCGCCATCGTGGTCCCGGTCCGCGGGCAGACGCCCGATGCCGCGGCGGCGGTCCTGAAGCTCGCTTTTCCGCACGAGGAAGCATTGGCTGAACGCCAGGCCCTTGCGTTGTGGGGCGGCCGAGGCGCCGTCCAGGTCTATGAGGCGGACCCCGAGGCGGGTGCCCTGCTGCTCGAACGGCTCGACGGCGGCCGCTCGTTGCAGGACGTGCCGCTGGACGCCGCCGCTGCCATTTGGGGCGGCCTGGTCAGCCAGCTGAGCCTTCCGCCGGACGGCCGGCCGCAGTGGCCGGCCTTCGGCCACATAGCTGCCCGCGCCGAGCAGTGGAGCGACGAGCTCCCGGAGCGCTGGGAGCGGCTCGGCCGGCCGTTCCCGCGCTGGCTGTTGGAAGCAGCTCTGGAGGTCTGCCAGACCCGCGGCGCTGTCGGCCGGCGGTCCGGCACGGACGTACTGGTGCACACCGATCTGCACTTCCAGAACGTCCTCGCACGGCCCGCCGCCCCGGAGCGGCGCGGCCCCGGAGGCTTGCCCGGTGCCGGATTCACGGCCGAAGAATTCAAGGCGATCGACCCGCAGCCCTTGGTCGGCGAAGCGGAGTTCGCGGTCGCCCCGCTGCTGTGGAACCGGCTGGCCGAGCTGCCCCGCACCGGTCCCGGCGACGCCTTGCTGGCCCGCTGCCGGGACTTCAGCGCCGCAGCCGGCCTCGACGGCGAGACTGCCCGGCAGTGGGCTGTGGTCCGGGAGGTGGAGAACGCCTTGTGGTACGCGGAGCGCAACCACCGCGGCGACCTGGCCCGCTCCCTGTGGGTGGCCAGCACCCTCGCCGGAAATACGCTCGCCGGCCTGCCGGCCCCGCAGGGCCTACCGGCGCCCGGGGAAGCCGCCGAACGGTCGGGCTAGCCGCGTTTGTCTTCCCGGACGGCCGCCACGGCATCGCGCACGGCGTCGACCGCAACTGCCACGTCGGCGTCGTCCGTGCTCCAGTTGCTCACCGAAATCCGCAGGATGTCCCGGTCCTGCCAGCGTGAACCGGACATCCAGACCCGACCGTCGGCCATGATCCGGGCCGTCACTGCCCGGGTGGTCTCGTCGTCGCCGAAGGCCAGCGAAACCTGGGTGTAGTCGACGTCGTTGAGCACTTCAACGCCCTCCAGCGCGGAAAGCTGCTGCGCCAGTTGCCCGGCATGCAGCACCAGCCCGCGGACCTGGCCGGCAACGCCGTCCCGGCCCAGCGATTTCAGCGCAGCCCACACCGGCACCCCACGGGCACGGCGGGACAGCTCCGGAACCGTCTCGAAGGGGTCGGGGGCGCCGTCCGTGTCCTGGATCAGGTAGCTGGTGTGCACGCCCATGGCCGATCGCAGCGCCTGCGCGTCCCGGACCACCGCTATCCCGCAGTCGTAAGGGACGTTGAGGGTCTTGTGCGCGTCGGTGCCCCAGGAATCGGCGCCGCCCATCCCGGCGGTCAGGTCGGCGAGTTCCGGCACGGCGGCGGCCCAGAGACCGAACGCACCGTCCACATGGACCCAGGCACCGTGGGCCTTGGCGACGGCGATGGCCTCTTTGAAGGGATCAAAGGCTCCAGAATGCAGGTTCCCGGCCTGCAGGCAGACCAGCAGCGGGGTGCGGGCAGATCCGGCACCGCCGGGGGCGGTGGGGGCGTCTGCCAGCGCGCGGTCCAAGGCACAGTCCAGTTCCGCCGCGTCGATGCGGCCCTGCCGGTCCGCGGGGACGACCGTGGGCCTGCCGAGCCCCAGGTAGCGCAGGCCAAGGTCGATCGTGTCGTGCCGTTCCTGGCCCACGAAGCAGCGGATCCGCGGCGCGCCGGCGAGGCCGTCGGCGTCGAGGTCCCAGCCGGCGTCGGCCATCAGGCGCCACCGTGCCGCGGCCAGGCCGGTGAAATTGGCCATCGTGGCACCGGTGGCGAAGCCGACGTCGCATTCGGCGGGAAGTCCGAGCAGCTCGATCAGCCACTTGCCGGCGGCCTCCTCGATGGCTGCCGTGGCAGGGGTGGCGAAGCGCAGCCCCGCGTTCTGGTCCCAGGCGCTGACCAGCCAGTCCGCGGCCAGCGCGGCCGGCACGGTGCCGCCGATCACCCAGCCGAAAAACCGTCCGGACGGCATCGCCATCAGCCCGGGTTCGGCCTTAGTGGCCAGGTAGTCCACGACTTCCGCCGCCGGGGTGCCTTCCCGGGGCAGCGGACCGCCGAAGTCGGCCGCAAGGTCGGCCGCGGCCACGCGCGGGCCCACGGGCCGGGTTTCCTGGCTCTCCAGCCAGCGGCGGGCATGCCGGAAAGCGGCCGCCAGGGCATCGCCGTAGCGCTCAACAGGAGCTGACATAGCTGCATGCTACGCCCGCGGCCGTGTGCACGGCAGTGCCGCCGGGCACGGCTGTCAGGGCAGCCGTGAGGACGGCTGTCAGGACGGGGGCTGGCAGGACTGCCGGCGCTAGCGGAAAACGTCGTTCCAGACGTCGGATCCGAGCTTGATGATCAGCGCCCCCACCACCACGAGGAACACGACCCGGATGAACTTGCTGCCCCGGCTGACGGCGGTCCGGGCGCCAAGGTAGCCGCCGGCCATGTTGGCCGCGCCCAAGACCAGGCCGAGGCCCCAAAGCAGTGAACCATGCGGCAGGAAGAAAAGCAGGGCGCCCGCGTTGGTGGCCATGTTGACGATCTTGGCCTTGGCGCTGGCTTCCAGGAAGGCATAGCCCATCGCGGACACCAGCGCGATGATCAGGAACGATCCGGTGCCCGGACCGATCATGCCGTCGTAGAAGCCGATCACGGCGCCGATCAGGCAGGCGATGACGTAGTGCCGGTGGCCGTCGTGCCGCAGCCGGGTCAGCCCGCCCACGTTGGGGCGGAGCGCGGTGAACAGCGCCACTGCGACCAGCGCCGCCACGATGATCGGCTTGAACACGCTCGCCGGCAGGGTCGCTGCCAGCACGGCCCCGCCGAAGCTGCCGGCCAGCGCAATGACCGCCATCGGCACGGCGGTGCGCAGGTCCGGCCCGACGCGCCGGTAGAAGGTCACCGCGCTGGTGGTGGTGCCGAAGATGGAACCCATCTTGTTCGTCGCCAGCGCCTGCACCGGGGTGATTCCCGGGACCAGCAGCATGACCGGAAGCTGGATCAGGCCCCCGCCGCCCACCACGGCGTCGACCCAGCCGGCGGCGAACCCGGCAACCACCACGAGGACCAGCGTGGCGAGCTGGATCGATTCAAGCCCCGAGACCATACCTGGCGACGCCGGGACGCGTCAGTTGCTGCGGACGGCGTTGACCACGTGGTCGACAGCCTTGTCCACGGCAATGTTCTCGGCCTCGCCGCTGCGGCGGTCCTTGATTTCCACGACGCCGTCCACGAGCCCGCGTCCGACGGCGACGATGGTCGGGACACCCACGAGCTCGGCGTCGCCGAACTTGACGCCCGGCGACACCTTGGCGCGGTCGTCATAGATGACCTCAAGGCCGGCCGCTTCCAGTTCCAGCGACAATTTTTCGGCGGCCGCGAAGATTTCCTCGCCGCGGCCCACCGCGACGACGTGGACGTCGGCCGGCGCAACGGCCCGGGGCCAAATCAAGCCCTTGTCGTCGTGGTTGGACTCGGCCAGGGCGGCCACAGCGCGGGTGACACCGACGCCGTAGGAACCCATGGTCACGACAACCTGTTTGCCGTTCTGGTCCAGGACCTTCAGGTCGAGTGCTTCTGCGTACTTGCGGCCGAGCTGGAAGATGTGGCCCATCTCGATGCCGCGGGCGGTTTCCAGCGGCCCGGAGCCGTCCGGGGCTTCGTCCCCGGCGCGCACCTCGGTGCACTCAATGACGCCGTCCCAGCCGAAATCGCGGCCGGCAACAAGGCCGAAGACGTGCTTGCCCGCCTCGTTGGCGCCGGTGACCCAGGCGGAGCCGCTGACAACCCGGGGATCCACCAGGTAGAGCAGCTTCGAGGCGCCCTCGGCTCCCAGCAGCGGGGCGTCCAAGGACAGGCCCGGGCCGATGTAGCCCTTGACCAGGAGCGCCTGCTTCTTGAGGTCCTCCTCGTTGGCTGCCTCGAGGGTGATCTCGCCGCCGATGGGCAGGAAGGCGCCGATGTTCGCCTCGACGCGCTTGAGGTCCACGCCGCGGTCGCCGGGCACGCCGATCACGACGAGCTGTCGTTCACCGGTCGGCAGGGTGACGGCGAGGACCACGTTCTTGAGCGTGTCCGCTGCGGTCCAGGCGCCGCCGTCGGCCTCGCCGCGGGGAACCAGGGCGTTGGCGGCGTCGACGAGCGTGTCGATCGTCGGGGTGTCAGGGGTGTCGCGGACCTCCGCGGCCGGCGCGTTGCTGAAATCGATGGCGGGGGGCACCACCGTGGTGACCGCTTCGACATTGGCCGCGTAGCCGCCGGGAGAGCGCACGAAGGTGTCCTCGCCGATCTCGGTCGGGTGCAGGAACTCCTCGCTCTTGGAGCCGCCCATGGCGCCGGCCGTGGCCGCCACCGGAACGACTTCCAGGCCGAGTCGTTCGAAGATCTTCAGGTAGGCGCCGCGGTGCGCCGCGTAGCTGGCATCCAGGCCGGCGTCGTCGACGTCGAAGGAGTAGGAGTCCTTCATGATGAATTCGCGGCCGCGCAGCAGGCCGGCCCGGGGACGGGCTTCATCGCGGTACTTGTTCTGGATCTGGTAGATGCTCAGGGGCAGGTCCTTGTACGAGGAGTACAGGTCCTTGACCAGCAGGGTGAACATTTCCTCATGGGTCGGGGCCAGCAGGTAGTCGTTGCCCTTGCGGTCCTTGAGCCGGAAAATGCCCTCGCCGTACTCAGTCCAGCGGTTGGTCACCTCGTAGGGTTCCTTGGGCAGCAGGGCCGGGAAATGGACTTCCTGGGCACCGATGGCGGCCATTTCCTCGCGGATGATCTGCTCGACCCTGCGCAGTACGCTCAGTCCCAGCGGCAGCCAGGTGTAGATGCCCGGAGCCGCGCGGCGGATATAGCCGGCACGGACCAGCAGCCGGTGGCTGGCGACTTCAGCGTCGGCGGGGTCTTCACGCAGGGTGCGCAGGAACAGCTTGGAGAGTCGAAGGACCACTGGGAGGTATCCGTTTCTGAGGAAGTGCGGGGCGTTCTGGATGTTTACGAAAATTGTCCAGCTACCAATCTACCGTCTGCCGGCGGCCGCGTTCCCCGGCGGAAAGGGAAGAGCCACGCCATAACGCGGAAGCCCCTGGCCGTTACCGGCTGGTCATCCCGTGATGGCGTGGCTCTCTGCGACCCCAGTGCCGCTCTGCCCAAGGCTGCCCGTCCAGCTGGCCCCGCCTTGCCGGACGGCACCTGCAGCCAAGGGTCGGTTTCTTCCCTGAGAGCGCTCGCGCCTGCTCGGCGCGGCTTAGCTAGAACCTATGTGATCCCAGCCACTAAAACAAGAGTCGTCAACCAGATTTCTGTCGAAACAGCTTGTCAATAATGTGACTAGAAAAGCACCGTCGCGAAGGTGCCCACCTGGCGGAACCCGGCCCGCTCATAGCTGGCGCGCGCACGGGTGTTGAAGTCGTTGACGTACAGGCTCGTGACCGGGGCGACGGTCTGGGCGAGGACCACGACGGCGGCCATGTAGCCGGCGCTCCGGCCCAGCCCTCGGAACGCGGGATTCATCCAGACGCCCTGCACCTGCGTGACATCTGCCGTGACAGCGCCGAGTTCGGCCTTGAATACCACTTCGCGGCCCGGGCCCAAGTGGACCAGCGAATGGCCTGCCCGGATCAGGCTCTTGACCCGGCGGCTGTAGTAGTCGCGGCCGCCGAGGTAGGGCGAATAGCCCACTTCCTCCTCGAACATGGCAGCGCAGGCCGGCAGGATCCGGTCGAAGTCCGCGAGCTGGCCAAAGTCCAGCGCGGGGTTGGGCTCGATCAAAGGTGGCCCGGCGATGCTCATCAGCGGCTGCTCGCCGCGGACCTCCTGCGCGGGGCAGCCCAACTGCTCGAGGGCCGCATACAGCGCCAGGACCGCCTCGGCCGGACCGAAAATCGAAGCGTACCGGCGGCCGGAATGGTGCGCGGCGGCCGCGACCAGGCCGGCCAGCTCCGGATCCAGCTGCACCGGCACCAGGTTGGCGCCCGCCCAGCACGCCCCCAGCAGAGTGTCGCCGTCGAACACGCCGAAGATGCTGGCACCGCCGCCGGTGGGCGCCGCGGTTCCGGCTGTTTCGAGGTGGGACAGGATAAAGACGTTCGCGACGGCGTCCTGCCGGGCGAGCTGCAGTAACGCGCCGGTGTCCGCGCCCGCCAGGACCCGAAGGGTGAGGCCGGCCGTGGGCCCGGTGGCGCCGTCCCTACGAGACGCTAACCACGGGGCCACCCTGGACAGCATCTTCGCCATCGGACTCCCCCATCTCTTCAGCGAGACGCATTGCCTCTTCGATCAGTGTCTCAACAATCTGGTCCTCAGGAACAGTCTTGATGACCTCGCCCTTGACGAAGATCTGGCCCTTGCCGTTACCCGAGGCGACGCCGAGGTCCGCTTCCCGGGCTTCGCCGGGGCCGTTGACCACGCAGCCCATGACGGCGACGCGCAGCGGGACCTCCATCCCCTCAAGCCCGGCGGTGACCTGCTCGGCGAGCGTGTAGACGTCCACCTGGGCGCGGCCGCAGGAGGGGCAGGAGACGATTTCGAGCTTCCGCGGGCGCAGGTTCAGTGACTGCAGGATCTGGTTGCCCACCTTGATCTCCTCCACCGGCGGGGCGGAGAGGGAGACCCGGATGGTGTCGCCGATCCCGCGCGAAAGCAGGGCTCCGAAGGCGGTGGCGGACTTGATGGTGCCTTGGAAGGCCGGCCCTGCCTCGGTCACACCGAGGTGCAGCGGCCAGTCGCCCTTTTCCGCCAGCATCTCGTAGGCGGCCACCATGATGACCGGGTCGTTGTGCTTGACCGAGATCTTGAAGTCGTGGAAGCCGTGTTCTTCGAACAGCGAGGCCTCCCAGACCGCGGATTCGACCAAGGCCTCCGGGGTGGCCTTGCCGTACTTCTTCAGGATGCCCGGCTCCAGCGAACCGGCGTTGATGCCGATCCGGATCGAGGTGCCGTGGTCCTTGGCCGCGCGGGCGATTTCCTTGACCTGGTCGTCGAACTTCCGGATGTTGCCCGGGTTCACGCGGACGGCAGCGCAGCCGGCTTCGATCGCCGCGAACACGTACTTGGGCTGGAAGTGGATGTCGGCGATCACCGGGATCTGCGACTTGCGGGCGATGATCGGCAGGGCCGCTGCGTCATCGGCTGAAGGACAGGCCACTCGGACGATGTCACAGCCGGAGGCGGTCAGTTCGGCGATCTGCTGCAGGGTGGCGTTGATGTCCGTGGTCGGAGTCGTGGTCATCGACTGCACGCTGATCGGCGAGTCGGAGCCGACGCCGACCGAGCCCACCTTGATCTGGCGGGTCTTTCGGCGCGGGGCAAGTACGGGGGGCGGTGCGGACGGCATTCCCAGGCTGACCGAGGTCACGTGGACTCCTCTTAAATCTCAGGATCGATGGTGGGCGGGCGGTGCGGGGCTAGGCGGCGTGCCCGGCCAGCAGGCCGGTCACCGGAGCCCACACCGTCGTGCGGATGCCGGAGATGGCGCCGGCACCGGCGTAGGGGTCCTGCTTCAGGATCTCTGTCAGGGCCGGCTCGTCGGCCGCCTTGAAGATGAGGAGGGCGCCGGCGCCGTCCGAGTAGGGGCCGCTGGCAAGGAGCGTGCCGTCCTGGGCGAGTCCTGCGGTCCATTCGCGGTGCGCGGGGCGGGTGGCGTCGCGGGTAGCGGCGGATTCGGCGTCGTAAACGTACTCAACAGCAAAAACAGTCATACCGCTACCCTATCGCCCCTGCCCGCCGGACGCCTCGGCCGAAGCGCGTCAGCCGAGGAAGATCACCTTGGTCAGGGCTGCCACTCCAGCGGCCCAGAGCATGGAGGTGAGGGTGCCGATGATGAACCGTTCGGCGGCGACCGGCGTTTCCTTCAGCTCCGCGAAGCGTCCGAGGCCCTTGATCGCCACGACGTAGGCGATGGCGACGGGCTGGCCGGTCAGGATCGCCATGCAGACAGCCAACCGCTCGAGCACGCCGATGATCGCACCGCCACGCAGGATGCGGGTGCTGGTCCCTGGCGCTGCCGGGGTTGTTCCGACAGTTGCTTCAACGGTTGGTTCAACGGCTGGTTCGACGGCCCCCGCGGCCGATGCCGGCCTCGGCGCTGGTGACGCCGCCGGCAGGGTGATCTCGCCGTCGACCGTGYTGTCCGCGGAAGGGTTATCCGCAGAGGCTCCACCGTCGGCCCGGCTGTCCGACCGGTCATCGATGGTCCGCGCCAGCCGGAACACCAGGGCGGTGACCGGCCAGCCGGCGAATCCGGCCACCAGCAGGGCCAGGGTGATCCAGAGGGCGCTCACCGGTCTCCTTTACTACGTGTCTGCGGGGCGTCGTCGTCCGTCCCGTCGATCAGGCTGTTTGCCAGGCCCAGCAGCATTTCAGCGGCAGGCCTCGCCGCCCATTCTTCCTGCCAGCCGGATCGAAGCAGCGCGCGGCTCACCGATTGTTCCGTGATTCCGAGTTGCCGGGCCGCGATCTTTTGCGTCCCGTGGGTGCCGGCGTGGCCGTGCTGGATGCCGCGCAGCACGTCGACCACCTTCCACTGCGCGGCGGTCCGGTCCTGGACGAGGCGGCCGATCAGCCGCAGCACGGCCTCGGCATTCGAACATTCGCGGACTCCCGGCGTTGCCGGCCCCGGTCCGCGCCCGGGGCCGGCGGCAGTCCCCCSACGAGCCTCTCCGGCGACAGCGAGCGGGACGCGCGAGGCTTCGGACTTGGCCCGTTCCACTGCCGAGCGCGCCGCCACGAAGGCCGGACCCGATCCTTCCCGGGGGCTGGCGGGCAGCGGGAGCTCCACCGGGCCCACCCCGATGCCCACGTACCAGTGGCCGCTGCGGAGTGCGTGCAGGGCGATTTCCACGACGTCGTCCGGGTGCTGCAGCACGCCTTGGACCTCGTCGCCGACCGAGCGTTCGAAGTTTGCGTCGGGGCAAAGCGCGGCCAGTTCGGCCAGCAGGTCCGGGACGCGGTCGACGTCGGCGGTACTGCCGCGCTGGTCAATGGTCAGAACGTACATGTCCCAACCCTAGGCGGCTGATTCGGACAGATCAACCATTTAGGACTGATTATTGAAAATAAGCCAGAATGAGCTGATAGCGATAAATCACCGGGATTCAGATTTGACCGGCCGGCTGCCCGGCCCGGTCTGCCTGGCCGGCCGGCGTGCGCCGCTAACCGAAGAGGTTGACCGGTTTGACGATGTCCGCGTAGATCAGCAGCGCGGACATGCCCATCAGCAGCACGGCCACGACATAGGTGACCGGGAGCAGCTTGGCAATGTCGAAGGCGCCGGGGTCCGGGCGGCCGAACAGCTTGGCAATCTGCCGGCGGGCGCCCTCGTAGAGCGCCCCGGCCACGTGGCCGCCGTCGAGCGGCAACAGCGGAACGAGGTTGAACACGGCCAAGGCGAAGTTGAGCCCCGCGAGCAGCCCTACCAGGGCGGCCACGCGGCTCTGCAGCGGGACCTGCTCCATGGCGGCGACTTCGCCCGCCACGCGGCCCACGCCGACGACGCTGATGGGGCCGTTCGGGTCGCGGGGCTCCTCGCTGAAGGCGGCTTGCGCCACCCCGGCCACCCGGGCCGGCAGGTTCACCACGACGCCGGCGATCTGTTTGATGTTCTCGCCGGCCAGCGGGAGCACGGCCGTGGCGGGCTGTTGCACCAGCGCGGTCTGGGCGCCGATGCCGAGGAAGCCCACATCCTGGTAGCTGGGCTTGCCGGCGGCGTCCTTGGCCTGCCGCCCGTCTGGCCCGATGACCGGACGCGCGGACAGCACCGGGGTGACGGTGGTGGTGACCGGAGCGCCGTTGCGCTCCACGGTGATGCTGACGGGCTTGTCCGCGGAGGCGCGGATCCAGCCGGTGAGCTCTTCCCAGCTGGTGACCTGCTTGCCGTCAAAGGACGTGATCCGGTCGTTGGGTTTGAGGCCGGCGGTTGCTGCCGGGGTGAGCTTGCAGTCGGCCGAGTTGGGATCCACCGTTTCGCCGGCCTTGACCTGGCATTTGGAGACGTCCGCGATGGTGGTGGTGGACGCCGCCACGCCGAAGCCCATCAGCAGCACGGCGGTCAGCGCCACGCCGATCAGCAGGTTCATCGCCGGGCCGCCGAGCATGACGATGACTTTCTTCCAGACCGACAGCCGGTAGAAGACCCGGTTTTCGTCGCCCGGGCCGATCTCCTCGTGCGCGAGGGAGCGGGCGTCGGAGGCGAGCGACTGGAACATGCCGGTGCTGGACGGGCGGACGCTGCCGTCGGTCTTGTTCGGCGGGTACATGCCGATCATCGAGACGAAGCCGCCGAGCGGGATCGCCTTCACGCCGTACTCGGTCTCGCCGCGGCGCTTCGACCACAGGGTGGGCCCGAAGCCGATCATGTACTTGGTGACGCGCACCTTAAAGAGCTTGGCCGGGACCAGATGCCCCACCTCGTGCAGGGCGATGGACACGGCGATGCCGATCACGACGAAGACGACGCCGAGGATAAAGAGGACAACGGGGCTCATGCTGGGCTTGCTACTTCCTGGGCACTGGTCGGCTAATTCTTAGGCACTTCCAACGGCCAAACGCTCGAGGGCCCGCGCGCGTGCCCACTGTTCAGCATCCAGCACGGATTCGAGCGTCAGCCGGGAGGACCCTGAGTGCTCGCTGAGCACGGCTTCGATCGTATCGACAATATCGGTGAAGCGGATCCGGCCGGCATGGAACGCCATTACGGCTTCCTCGTTGGCGGAGTTGAACACGGCCGGGTAAGTGCCCCCCTGCCGTGCCGCTTCCTTGGCGAGGCCGACGGCGGGGAAGGCCCGGGTGTCCAGCGGTTCGAAGGTCCAGCTGGTCGCCTTGGTCCAGTCGCAGGGCTTGGCGGCGCCGGCCACCCGGTCCGGCCAGCCGAGGCCGAGCGCGATCGGCAGGCGCATGTCCGGCGGCGAGGCCTGGGCAATGGTGGATCCGTCCACGTACTGGACCATGGAGTGCACCACCGACTGCGGGTGGACCACGACGTCGATGCGGTCCAGCGGGATATCGAAAAGCAGGTGGGCCTCGATGACTTCCAGGCCCTTGTTGACCAGGCTCGCGGAGTTGGTCGTGACCATCAGGCCCATGTCCCAGGTGGGGTGCGCCAAGGCCTCACGGGGCGTGACGTTGTGCAGCTGCTCCCGGGTCCTGCCGCGGAACGGTCCCCCGGACGCGGTCAGCACAAGCCGGTCCACCTCCGCGGGGGTGCCGGAGCGCAGGCACTGGGCGATTGCGGAGTGCTCCGAGTCGACCGGGACGATCTGGCCCTCGCGGGCGGCCGCCTTGACCAGGGCACCGCCCACGATCAGGGACTCCTTGTTCGCCAGCGCCAGCGTGGCGCCGGACTTCAGCGCGGCCAGGGTGGGGGCGAGTCCGATCGAGCCGGTAATGCCGTTGAGCACCACGTCCGCCGGCATTTCCGCGATCCGGGTGGAGGCGTCCGGTCCGGCAATGATCTCCGGCCGGTAGCCTGCGACGCCGGCGGCGCGGGCGGCGTCGTCGATCAGCTGTTGCAGTGCCGCTGGGTCCCCGCCGGCGATGCCGACGGCACGGGCCCGGGTGTGCACGGCCTGCCGGGCGAGGAGCTCAAGGTTGCCGCCGCCGGCGCTGAGGGCCACGATCTCGAAAAGGTGCGGGGCGCCGTCGACGACGTCGATGGCCTGGGTCCCGATTGAACCGGTGGATCCGAGAAGGACGATTGTGCGCGGCTGCATGCTTCCAGTATCCCGCACCTCGTTCCGGCGTCGCATTTCGGTGCGCCGTTGCTTCCCGGGTGCGCTGATGGCCGCACGTTGACGGGACGGGCCGCAAGCGTAACGTGGGGATCGTGGAGTGGACGGCCTGGTTTGATGCGCCGGAGTACGAGTTCGCCCGGCAGGTGTTGCAGCGCGGCGTCGCCGTCCTCTACTTGGTAGCCTTCCTGTCCTCGCTCAACCAGTTTCCGGCCCTCCTCGGCGAGCGCGGCCTGTTGCCCGTCCCGCAGTTTCTGGCGCGTTCCAGCCGACTGCGCAGGCCCACGCTGTTCAGCTGGCGGTACTCGGACCGTTTGCTGTGCACGGTGTGCTGGGGCGGGATGCTGCTGGCCGGCGCGCTCGTCCTGGGCCTTCCGCAGCTCGGCCCGCCGTGGGTTCCCCTGCTGGTCTTCCTGGCGCTGTGGCTGCTGTACATGTCGATCGTGAATGTGGGCCAAACGTTCTACGGCTTCGGCTGGGAGATGCTGCTGCTCGAGGCCGGGTTTACTGTGGCGTTTCTGGGCTCCGAGCAGACTCCCCCGCCCCGGACCATCCTGATCCTGCTGGCGTGGCTGGTGTTCCGGCTGGAGTTCGGTGCGGGCATGATCAAGATTCGGGGCGGCCGGGAGTGGCGCGACTTGACCGCCCTGTACTACCACCACGAGACCCAGCCGATGCCCGGGCCGCTCAGCCGGCAGGCGCATCTGCTGCCCAAGGCGTGGCACCGGCTGGAGGTCCTGGGCAATCACTTCGCCCAACTGGTGGTCCCGTTCTTCCTCTTTGCCCCGCAACCGCTGGCCGGCGCGGCAGCGGGGATCATCATCTTCACCCAGCTCTGGCTGGTGGCGAGCGGCAACTTCGCGTGGCTGAACTGGATGGCGATCCTGCTAGCCTTCGCCGCGGTCAGCGACCCGGTGGCGCACGCGGTGTTCCCGGCGATCCCGCCCGACTGGCACCCGGTGTCCGCGGGCACGGCCGCCGCGGGCTCTCCCGCCGGCGCAGGCAGCCAGACGCCGGTCGCCTGGCTGGTGGTGGTCTTCCTGGCCACCGTCCTGCTGCTGGTACTCAGCTACCGCCCGGCCGCGAACCTGTTCTCGCAGTATCAGTTGATGAATGCCGCCTTCAACCGTTGGCAGCTTGTGAACGCCTACGGTGCCTTCGGCACGGTCACGAAGCAACGCGTCGAAATAGTGGTGGAGGGAACGCTTGACGCGGAGCCCGACGACGCCGCGGACTGGCAGGAATACGGCTTCCGCGGCAAGCCCGGCGATGTCCACCGCATCCCGCGCCAGTGGGCGCCGTACCACCTGCGCCTCGACTGGCTGATGTGGTTTCTGCCGCTACGCACCGTCCATGAGCTGTGGTTCTACGCATTCCTGGAAAAGCTGCTGGTGGCCGACCGGCCCACCCTGCGCCTGCTGCGGCATGATCCGTTCGACGGCGCCCGGCCCCGCTGGGTGCGTGCCCGCAGCTATCTCTACCGCTTTGCCACCCGGGCGGAGTTCCGCGCCACCGGCCAGCGCTGGATCCGGATGCTGCTGCACGACTCCATTCCGCCGCTGTCCCTGCCGCCGGAAGACTGAGGCTTCCACGCCTTGCCGCCAGGGCGGCCGCCTGGCCCGGCTCACCGGAGCTAGGTTGCCCGGAGGCTGTACCGGTGCTCCGGCCGCCCCGTGCTGCCGTAACGGAGGTTGACGTCGACGGAACCGTCCTCCACGAGGGCGGAGAGGTACCGTTGCGCGGTTGCCCGGGAGATGCCGACAGTTGCGGAAACGTCGACGGCGGTCAGCGCCCCGGGGGTCTGTCCCAGGGCGGCGAGGACGGCGGTCTCGGTCACGGACCGGGCTTTGGCCGTCTGTGAGTCCGAGGTGTGAAGTTGGCGCAGGGCGCGTTCGAGCAGGTCCTGGTCGAGGGCCGTCCCGGAGCCGAGAAGCCGGGTGTACCGCGAATAGCCTCGCAGCAGGTCGGCGAGCTGCTTCTCAGAGAAGGGTTTGATCAGGTAACCGATGGCGCCCCTCCGCATGGCTTTGCGTACCGAGACCGCGTCCGATGCTGCGCTGAGAACGAAAGCATCCACGTCCACGCCGCGCAGGACGTCCAGTCCGCTACTGTCCGGAAGATAGACATCGATTAGGACCAGATCCGGACGGTAGGTCTGGATGGCCTCAAGGGCCGCTCCCCCCGTCCCCACCGGTTCAAGCGCGGTGAACCCCGGCGCGGCGTTCACATAGTCGGCGTGGAGCCGAGCGACGCGGAAGTCGTCGTCGACGATCAAAACCCGCAGGTCATCCCTCATCGTGTTCCTTTCGTCCGTTCGGATTGAGCACCTGCGGCAGCCGGGCGCAGAAGACCGCTCCCGGTCCGCCGGGACGGCCGGTCGAAATTACCCACACGTCCCCGCCCCTGCTTCTGGCAATCTGACGGCACAACGCCAGTCCCAGCCCCTCACCCTGGCCGATTTGCCCCTGGTTTGCCGGCCCGGCGTCCCCGGGGAAAGTCGAATAGCCTTCGGTGAAGGGCGCCTCGACCTCCCGGGTTTGCAACCCGTCCCCGGAGTCAGCCACGGTGATGAAGAGTGTCCCGGCTTCACTGAGCAGTTCAACTTCCACCCAGCGGTCAACGCAGACGCCCCGGACAGCCGCGGCAACGGCGTTGTCAATGAGGTTTCCGAGGACTGTGGTGACGTTTTGCGGATCGGACACCGAGCCGCTGATCAAGGTTGATTCCCCCAGTCGCAGGGGCACCCCCATCTCGGCGGCACGGAGGCCTTTCGCGCCGATGAACGCCTGCAGGTAGGTGTCCTCCAATTTACCGGCGAAGTCCACCGGGTACTTCAGCGGCCCGGATTTCAGGGTTTCCTGCAGGTACGTGGCTGCTTCGCCCGGCCGTCCTATGGTCAGCAGTCCGGACACGGCGTGCAGGCGGTTGGCGAATTCGTGCCGTTGGGCCCGCAGCGCGGTGGACAGTGCGCCGACGGCGTCCAGTTGGCGGCTGAGCGCCTCTACGTCCGTTCGGTCCCGGACCATGAGGACCCAGCCGAGTTCCCGCCGGCCGCGCACCACCTTCCGGGCTGTCATGATCAGCACTGATTCGTTCACCATCATCTGGACGCTTTGCTCGCCGTCGGCGTTCCCGGACTCCAGGAGGGCCAATACCCTGGGCGGGAGTCCGAGTTCGTCCAGGCTGCGCCCGGCGGTCTCTTCCAGCCCCAGGAGGCGGCGGGCCTTGTCGTTGCAGACCGTAACGTGCCCGTCTTCGGCTATCCCGATGACGCCTTCGGCGACGCCGTAGAGCACCACCGCCTGGTCCTGCACCAATTCGCCGATTTCGGCTGGTTCCAGACCCAGGGTGTGGGTCCGGAGCCTTCGACTCAACAGCGTTGTCCCGGCAGCGCCCAGGGCGAGCGCAATCGAAGCGACTCCGAGGATGGGAAGAATGGCGGTCTGCAGGCCGGTCAGTACGTCCTGGGTGGAGAATCCGACGCTTGCCTCGCCCACGATGGTTCGGCCGTCGGTGGACCAGACCGGAACCTTGGACCGGACCGATGGTCCGAGTGTTCCGACCTCCTGGACGGTGATTTCCTGACCGGAAAGGGCCGCATCCGGGCTGGTGCTGACTGGCCGGCCCAGTTCGGCGGGGTTGGGGTGGGACCAGCGCATGCCGTCCCGGTCTGTGACCACGACGAACAAGGCATCGGTGCGGTCTCGGAGGCTTTCGGCCAGTTGCTGGACCGGGCCCATGCGCAGCGCTGAACTGGCCGGAGTGGCTTCAGCGACCGCACCGGCCCCCAACTCCCTGCGGACCGTGTCTTCCACCGCGAGGCTCTGGGCGACGGCGAGGGATTTGGACCCAATCTCCGCACTGAGTCGCTGGTAGGACAACCACCCGTAGACGCCGGCGGTAAGGATGACCACCACCACCACGACTGTCAGCTGCAGGACGAGCATTTTGGTCGAAAAGGCCAGTCCAGACGGCCGGGCTGCCCGGCGGTCTCCTATCTCGGGGACAACAGTGTCCGCTGCTTCCACACTTCCTCATTCACTTCTTCCACGCGGGCCTCGCTGGCCAGCCCCCACGTTAGAGGCATTGCAGTTCCGGCACCAGCGGACCGCTGAGCACAATGCGCAAAAGGGGCACAACGGGTTGATTGGGGCTAATGGCCTAAAGCGCGACGCGGCAAATTTTCCCCCGTACGGTCTTGTGAGGCAGCCCACAGGGACGACTTCCGGTCCCCGGTGCGGCAGCAATGCAAAGTGACGAAGGAGACACCATGCCAGGCAATACGGCGCCCCTGATTGAACTGCGGGCGGCAACGAAAAGATTTCCCAAGAACGGTGGAGGGATCCACACGGCCATCCGGGACGTGAACCTCTCCGTCGCCCCAGGCGAGTTCGTCGCCGTCGTCGGCCCCACCGGCTGCGGCAAGTCGACCACGCTGTCGCTGATCTCGGGCCTGCAACCTGCGTCGCAGGGAGAGACCTATGTCCGGGGGGAACTGGTCACGGGCATCCCGTCGGGGGTTGGCTACATGTTCCAGGCCGATGCGACGCTGCCCTGGCAGACCGTGCTGGACAACGTGGCTTCGGGTCCGCGCTACCGCGGGGCGTCCAAGGCCGAGGCCCGGGATCGGGCCAGGGACTGGGTGCAACGGGTGGGGCTGGGGCGGTTCGAGAAGTACTACCCGCACCAGCTCTCCGGGGGCATGCGCAAGCGTGTGGCGCTGGCGCAGACGCTGGTCAACGAACCCGAAATCATGCTGATGGACGAACCGTTCAGCGCCCTCGACGTCCAGACCCGGCAGCTCATGCAGCAGGAGTTGCTGCGGCTGTGGAGCGGAAGCGACGCTGCCGTCGTCTTCGTTACCCACGACCTGGAAGAAGCCATCGCACTGGCTGACCGTGTGGTGGTCATGACCGCGAGTCCGGCGACCATCAAGGCTGACTTCAGGGTGGACCTGCCGCGGCCGCGCGACGTGGAAGAGGTCAGGCTGACCCCGGAGTTCCTGGCGATCTACCGCCAGGTCTGGGACAGCCTGCGGGACGAAGTCGAACAGGCCAGGGCCTCGGCCGGGCACCCCGATGCAAAGTAACAGCAACCAGTTAGGACAACGACGATGACGTCACCCACGATCAGCGCCCCGCCGATGGGGCAGGGCAACGAGCTCAGCGCGGAAAACGAGGCAACCCTGCTCGCCGCGGCGCGACGGTCAAACAGGAACGCCTCCTACAAGGTTTGGGCACTCCGGGCCGTCATCGTCGCGGTGTGGCTCGGCAGCTGGGAACTGACCGCCACCTACCTCATCGATCCGTTTTTCTACTCCAAGCCCTCCCTGATCTGGGACCGGCTGATCCAGTGGTTCAGCTCCGGCACCCAGTTCGGTTCCGTCTGGGAAAACATCGGCTACACCGTACTGGAGGCGACCGTCGGTTTCGCCATCGGCACCGTCGCCGGCATCGTGCTCGGCGTCCTCCTGGGCCGTAGCCACTACATGGCGGAAGTTTTTTCACCGTTCATCAAGGCTGCCAACGCCGTTCCCCGCATCGTCCTCGCGGCGCTGTTCATCATCTGGTTCGGCTTCGGTATCAACTCCAAGATTGCCACCGTGGTGGTCCTGGTGTTCTTCGCGGTGTTCTTCAACGCCTTCACCGGGGCCCGCGAAGTGGACGGCAACGTGGTCAACAACGCACGGATCCTGGGGGCGAGCAAGCGCAAGATCCTGACCTCGATCGTGCTCCCCAGCGCCACCACCTGGATTCTTTCCTCGCTCCACACCGCATTCGGGTTCGCGCTCATCGGCGCGATCGTCGGCGAATACGCCGGGGCGAAACACGGCATGGGCATGCTGATCGCCAATGCCCAAGGCACCTTCGACTCGGCGGGTATCTACGCCGGCATGATCATCGTCACCGTGGTGGCGCTGCTGGCCGAATCCGTCATTACCACCGCAGAAAACAAGCTCCTCAAATGGCGGCCGTCTCAGGCCCAGACTCAGATCAAGGGAATCTAAACCATGAAAACGAAACTACAGCGACGTAGTGTCCAGGCGTCAGCCGTCCTTCTCACCATCGCGGTTGCCGCCGGAGTCAGCGGTTGCCAGGATTCACGGGCGGCATCGGTGGACAGCGCCAGTACACCGGAGGTCAACATCATCGTGGGCGGCCTGGAAAAGGTCATCTACATGCCGGCGAAGCTTGCCGAAGGCCTGGGCTTGTTCGAAAAGGAAGGGGTCAAGGTCAACCTGCTCGGCGAGCAGTCCGGCGCCACGGCGGAGAACTCGCTGCTGACCGGCAACGCCCAGGCCGTTGAGGGCTTCTACGACCACACGATCGATTTGCAGGCCAAGGGGCAGTGCATCACCTCCGTGGTCCAGCTGGCGAACATCCCGGGCGAAGCCGAGGTGGTCTCCACCAGCAAGGCCGACTCGATCAAAACCGCGGCTGACTTTGAAGGCCGCAACCTGGGCATCACGTCACTGGGATCATCCACAGACTTCCTGACCCAGGCCCTGGCCGGTCAAGCCGGGGTGAAGAGCTACACCCCCGCCAAGGTCGGCGCCGGACAGACCTTCATTGCCGCCATGGACAACAACGGCATCGATGCGGGCATGACCACCGATCCCACCATCGCCCAGCTCGTTGAAACGGGCAAGGGCAAAGTAATGATCGACATGCGCACGGAAGAGGGCACCCGAAAGGCGCTCGGCGGCCTGTATCCGGCGGCGTCCGTCTACATGAGCTGTGATTTCGTGCAGAAGAACCCGCAAACCGTCCAGAAAGTGGTCAACGCCTTCGTGGGCGCGCTCCGCTTCATCAACAGCCACAGCGCCGCCGAGATCGCCGCCAAGATGCCCAAGGAGTACGCCAACGCCGGGCAGGCGCTCTACGAGAAGTCCATCAATGACACCAAGACCATGTTCAACAAGGACGGAAAGATGGATGCCGACGGCGCCAAGAACGTGCTCAGCATCCTGGACAAATACTCCACTAACGTCAAGGGAAAGGGCGCTTCCATCGACCTGAGCAAGACCTACACCACGGCGTTTACCGACAAGGTCCCGGCCGAGAAGTAGCAGCATAGAAGAAGCGGCGGGTGCGCCCCGGTTTTGTCACCGGGCTGCACCCSCCGCTTCCTGTCCACCTGTCTGCAGCGCCGGCTGATTTCCGGAGCGTCAGCGCCAGAATTCGGTGAGCTCCTCGGCAAGGGCTCCGCCCTGGTGATAACCCGCCCGGGCGGCGGGCGGACGCAGCGACGGATCCATCGCATTGGCACCGAACAGGTGCTCGGAATTGCTGTCCGGGCAGATCGTTTCGGTTCTGCTGCCGCCTGCGCGCAGTTCGTCCACCTGCGCCGCCAGCTGCATGCCCCAGTCCAGCGGATGCAATGTCCTGCCGCCAAAGGGTGACAGCACCAGCACACGTCTGGTTCCGGCTGCCAGGTCGGCATTTTCGTTGCGTCGGTAACCGCCGTCGATGTAAGGCTTCCCGTCGATCCGGTAGGGGCGACCACTGGCACAGCTGGCCGCGACGGCGTCCGCCAGCTCGACTCCGCTGTGGCGGTCGAACACCACCGGTTCACCGCTGCGGGCATCGACCGCGGTGATGAGCAACGATCGTTGCGGCCAGCGCTGACTGGGCAGCCGCGAGGCGACGGTGGCGCGCCACTGAGCTTGCCAGGAGCCGTCCGACGCCGCATCCATCTCGAGTGCCGCCGCGCCCATCCTGCGGCGCATGTCAGCCGCGTCCTCGGCGGAACCGATTATTTTTCGTGTTCTCGCCAGGTGGTCCGTCACCGGCCCGTGCGGAACGGGTCCTCGACCGGATCCAAGTGGAGCGGCCCGTTGCTGGTGAGGAGCGCCAACGACGGCGGCAAACAGCTCCGCCGGGGTCGCGCCAGCCAGCTGGGCCGCCGCGGTCGAACCGGCCGACGTACCAATGGTCAGGTCGGCCTCGGTTACGTCCAACCCGGCATCATACAGGCCGGCAACGACGCCGATCAGCCAGGCGTTGCCGGTCGATCCGCCGCCACCGAGGACCAGCGCCCGCTCGCCCGCTGCGTGCATCCGCTTTGTGGCGTCGACTTGCGGCTGGACCTGCTCGGACCTCGGCCGGGCCGCGGCCGTCGTCGAGGTCGGGATCGAGGTGAGGTGCGGAGTTGAAGAAATTGTCGTGTTCATGGGAGTCGCCTTTCGCGAATTGCGTGGCGGGCGCTCCCGGATGCGACTACTTCAGTCGCGCGATCGCGGGCTTCAGCGGAGCGCCCATTGCGGATACTGCGTTCATGGGTCTCACCTCCTGCTGTTGGATCAATTTCACGATCACCGGAATGATCGCACACCAGCGTCGCGGTGCGCAACGGGCAACGGGCCGGCTGCCGTTTCGAAGAGGCCTTGGCGCGAAGCGGCAGATCACGGCGACCGATCGCAAACCCCGAACGTGTCTGCCTCCTGTTATAGGGTCGATTAATGCCGCATTCAATCCTGGCCAAGGGCGGAAATTCGACTTTGCCAGCACATATCGATGAAAAGCTTTCCATTGCTCTTCAATGGAAGACGTCTGGTTCTAATCCGGACCTGGACCTTTTCCTGATCTTGGTCGGTTCCGACGGCCGAGTTCCTTCCAATGAAGCACTCGTTTTCTACAATCAGCCGCAATACCTCGACGGCGCCGTCAAATACATCGGCCGGAAGTCGACCGGCACCGACGTGCACGAGCATTCCGCAACGATCTTGCTCGCTGATATCCCCCTCGTTGTGCAGCGAATCGCCATTGCGGCCAGCCTCGATTCTGCGACGAAAGCCCTGGGTGGCCTAGACGGACTACGTCTGGTGGTCAAGTCACCTTACGGCGTATCTTTCGACATCGCTGCCACGGACCTTTCCACCGAAAATGTGGCAGTGATGGGCGAGATCTACCGCAAGAACGGCGATTGGAAGATCCGCAGCGTCTCGCAAGGATGGACCGGCGGTCTTGAATCGTTTCTTGCAGAGCACGGAGTGGAACTTGGCGCGGAGCAGACGCCGCCTGTGCCCACTGCAGGACCCTCGCCGGCGCCCCAGCACCAGCACCGCATCAACGACCTCCATGATCTGGAACACCGGATACGGGAAAAAGAAGCGGTCCTGAGGGAGCTCGAATCCAGGATTATCGAGACCCGCGAGATCAAGCTCCTCCAGGAACTCGGCATCTACGACTTCGCACACCCGCTGGACGACGCAATCCAATACAAGGACCGTCTGGACCAGCTCCGCCTGAAGATCAAGGAAACCGCGAAGGAGCGTGGCGTTACGGGGGCCGCCAACTGGGCAGTCAACGGCAGTCTGCAGGACGGCGCCCGCATGGTCCGCGAGCAGTGCCGGCTCATGCTCCGCGCTTACAACGCAGAAGCCGACAATTGCATTCGGACGGTCCGCAGTCACAACCTTGAACCGACCCTGTCCCGGCTGACTCGGGCAAAAGACTCGATTCAAAAACTGGGCCGAAGCATGGCCATCCAGATTACAGAGGAGTACCACGAACTCCGTCTCACCGAAATCCGGCTCACCTCGGACTACCACCTCAAGGTTGCCGAAGAGCGCGAGGCTCAACGGGCTCTCCGCGAGGATCTCCGGGAACAGGAGAAAGTTGAACGTGAACTCCAGAGGGCCAGAGAGAAATTTGAGAAAGAACGGGACCAGTACGCAGCCGCTCTGCAGATAGCAGTCACAAGCGGCGACGCCTCGGCAGTCGCGAAAATGACGGCTCGGCTTGAGCAAGCCGAACTCAACCTTCGAGACATCCAAAACCGGGAAGCCAACGCCAAGGCCGGCTATGTCTATGTCATTTCGAATCTTGGGGCCTTCGGCGACCAGATCGTGAAGATCGGCATGACGCGTCGCCTAGAACCCACCGAACGAATCCGTGAACTCAGTGGAGCAGGCGTTCCGTTTCTCTACGACGTTCACGTGCTCTTCTTCAGTGACGACGCCGCGGGCTTGGAGGGGCAGTTGCACAGGGAATTCGAAAGCCGCCGAGTCAACCGGGTCAACCTACGCCGGGAATTCTTTTACGCTACCCCGCACGAGGTCCGCGAAGCGGTGCGCAGAATTGTCGGGGCAACAACGCTCGAATTCAGGGAAGAAGCCGAAGCCTCAGAGTTTCGGCGCAGCCTATCGATGTCCAAGGGGGAATAGTGGGATTCAAGAAAAGCAAATCGTTCAAGGTGATGCCGGGCGTGAGGATCCGCGTCTCTACCAGCGGAGTGAGCACTTACGTAGGCGGCCGCAAGACGACAGCAAGAAGGGCGCCGGCTCCAGCACGGCCCGCTCCCGCCAGGACGCCGACGAGGGCTCCGGCAAGTGCGCTGGTAAGTGCGCCGCCCCGGCCTGGGATGTTTGCAGCCAAGGAGGAGAAGGCCCTCTATGGCTTCATCTCTCAGCCGGAAACGTCGAGCCTCGACGGGACCGTGCTCGCACACTCGCAATACGCCAAGCTTGGAAACGCTCTGCTTGGCCTGCGGCATCTCGTCCACGGGCGGACCGACCCCGCTGTCCAACACCTCCGGGCGGCCCTATCACTTGAAGGAGGCGTGGAGGCGCACGCATTTGCGCAGAAGTACCTCTCTGACTATCGGCTTACGCTCGGCATCGCGGGCGGCGTCTCCGTCGAGTTGCCTTTTTCGAACGATGCCGCAACGCTGGCCCTGGCCGAAGCGCTGCAGATCCAAGGCCAGACCGAGACCGCTGTCTTCTACGTCGAATCCTTGGACCCGAGCTATCCCGCGCTGTTGAGCCTCACTGATCTGTATTCTGACCTGCAGGACTGGAACGAGGTTCTTCGGCTCACGAACGGGGTCGGCGTTGGCTCCGAGCTGACAGCCATGTTGGCCATCTTCCGGGCCAAGGCACACTTGGCCCTCGGACAACACGTCGCTGCAAAAGAATGCATCAAGACCCTGACGGCGAGCAAAAAGTACGGCCCCGGACTGAGGTTTCAGGCGCTGGCTCTCCGTGCCGAGATCAGCCTGGCCGAGGGTGCGTTTGCACGGGCAACAGCAGACCTTGAGAAGATCCTGGCGGAAGATTCCAGCGTCCCCGGCCTCCACGAGGCGATTGCCCGCGTGCAGCAGCGACAGCAAGAAGTCGAACAAAAAAAATCCGACGCGGCCCGGGAGAAAGAACGCGCGGCCGAGCTGAAGCGCCGACAAGCAGAGCGCGCCAAGGAAGAGAAACGCGCCGACGCGGAACGAATCCGGGCGGAGAAGGCAGCCGAAAGAGAACGTCAAAAGGCCCAACGGTCGGCCCCGGCGCCCGCGATGCAGGCCGCCGTCATCGATCTTTCCTTCGATGAGGATGCGCTACCGGTCCCCGGCGAGCCGACACCCACCCAGTCCGTGGCTGGAGCACTCATGCCCGGTTTCTATCCGGATCCGGAGGGAATTGCTCCCTTCCGATACTGGGACGGTTCCGGGTGGACATCGAGAATCAGGATGAAGCCCTAGCCGCGCCAAGGTCTCGCGGAGTAACAGATCCCGGCAAGGTTCCATGCCACGGATCACCCGATTGACACACATGGCCGCTACGGGAGCGGCCGAACCGGCCATTTGTGGCAAACCGACGCGGCGTCAGCGACCCGCGCGGCGGAGGGTGGACTCGGCGTGCTTGAGGATGGGCCCGTCGATCATCTTGCCCTGGAACTGGAAGACACCGGTGCCGGCCGCAGCGGCGGCGTCGAGCAGTTCCTTGGCTGCGGCGACGTCGGACTCGGACGGGGCGTAGGCCTCGCGGACCGCGGCGACCTGGTTCGGGTGGATGCAGGCCTTGGAGCCGAAGCCGGACGCGGCGGCGTCCCGGGCCTCGGCGGCCAGGCCGTCAAGGTCGGGGATGTTGACGTAGACGGAGTCGATCGCTTCCTTGCCGAACGCCCGGGCGGCCAGCAGCACCGCGGACCGGGCGTGCAGCGCGACGGCGCGGTAGCCGCCGTCGTCGTCCCGGCTGGAGGTGCCCCCGAGCGAGGCGAGCAGATCCTCGGCACCCCACATCAACGCCACCACGTTGGGTTCCGCGGCGATCGCCGCTGCGTTCACAATGCCGGCGGCCGTCTCGCACAGGGCGATCACGCCATAGCCCTCCAGCTCCTTGAGCTGGGCGGCGCTCTCGGCCTTGGCGAGCATCACGTGCCGGTACGGGGTGTGCTTGAGGCAGTGCAGGTCTTTTTCAAATTCTTCCGTGCTGGCCGGATTGATCCGCACGATCGTGCGGCTCGGGTCCAGCTCGGGGCCATCCCCGTCGGCGCCGAGCTGGGCTAGGATGGCTCCGCGGGCCCGCTGCTTATCGGCCGGGGCGACGGCGTCCTCCAGGTCCAGGATCACGGCATCGGCGCGCTCGGCCGCCTTCTGGTAGCGCTCCGGGCGGTCGGCGGGGCAAAACAGCAGGGCGGGGCCCATCAGGAAGCTCATGCTTCGATTGTCCCCTTTTGGGCCGGTTCTTTCTGCACGTTTTCCTGCTGCGCTGCTGCATGGGCCTCCCGTGTCCACATCAGGCAGCTGCGGGTCGCCAGTGCCACCACGTCGCCGTCCTGGTTCCGCCCGGTGTGCTGCATGGTCACGATGCCCTGGCCAGGCCGGGAGGAGGACAGCCGCTTTCCGGTCACCACCGTCTCGGTATAGAGGGTGTCCCCGTGGTACAGCGGGTGCGGAAAGGACACGTCGGTCAGTCCCAGCTGCGCGATGATGGTGCCCTGGGTCAGCTGCGGGACGGACTGGCCCACCAGCGTGGCGAGGGTGAACATCGAGTTCATCAGCCGCTGCCCGAACGGCTGCCCCGCGCTCCACGCGGCGTCCAGGTGCAGCGCCTGGGTGTTCATCGTCATGGTGGTGAACAGCACGTTGTCCGTCTCGGTCACGGTCCGGCCGGGTCGGTGCGCATAGAGGGCGCCTTCGTCGAGTTCTTCGAAGTAGAGGCCGCGCTGTTCAATAACCCGGCGGCCGGTTTCGCGCCCGGACATTGCATTCGTTGTCATACGGTCAGTTCCTGATCTTCCTCGAAAAGCTCGGCACCGGTGGCCGCGGCGACGTCCTCCGCGGTGACATTGGGGGCCAGCTCCCGCAACACCAGCCGGGACTTGCCTCCGTCGGTCACGACGTCGATCACGGCAAGGTCGGTGATGATCCTGTTCACGCAGCCCTTGCCGGTCAGCGGCAGGCTGCACCGCTCCACGATCTTCGGCTTGCCGTTGCGGTCCACGTGTTCCATCATCACGATGACTTTTTTGGCGCCGAAGACCAGGTCCATGGCGCCGCCCATGCCCTTGACCATCTTGCCGGGGACCATCCAGTTGGCCAGGTCGCCGTTCTGGGCCACCTCCATCGCGCCAAGCACCGCCACATCGACGTGGCCGCCGCGGATCATGCCGAACGAGGCAGCGGAGTCGAAGAACGCGGCGCCCTTGTTCACCGTGACGGTTTCCTTGCCCGCGTTGATCAGGTCCGGGTCCACCTGGTCCTCGGCCGGGTAGGGCCCGACACCCAGGATGCCGTTTTCCGAATGCAGCACCACCTCGACGCCGGCCGGAATGTAGTTGGGGATCAGCGTGGGCATCCCGATGCCGAGGTTGACGTACTGGCCGTTCTGCAGCTCCTGCGCTACCCGGGCAGCCAGCTCGTTGCGCGTCCATCCCTTGGCGCCGTCGCCGCCGTTGCCGCCGGCGTGTTCGACGGCGGAGCGCCGGTATTCGTGCCGGACCGCTTCGGGACGGGGCGGGGCGCCCGGCGCGTCGTTAGTCTCCACGGTTAGGCTCCTGACTGCTCGGTGGTGCTTGACACGGTGCGCTTTTCGATGCGCTTCTCCGCCTGCGGCGCGAGGACCACGCGCTGGACGAAGATCCCGGGGACGTGGACGTGCTCCGGGTCCAGCTCCCCCGGCTCAACGAGTTCCTCGACCTCGGCGATGGTGATCCGGCCGGCCATGGCGCAGAGCGGGTTGAAGTTCATCGCGGTGGCGTGGAAAACCAGGTTGCCGTGCCGGTCACCCTTCCAGGCGTGGACCAGGCCGAAGTCCGGGGTCAGGGCCTCCTCCAGCACGTAGTCAGCGCCGTGGAAACTGCGGACCTCCTTGGCCGCGGAGGCGACGGCGACGGTCCCGTCGGCGTCGTACTTTTGCGGCAGGCCGCCGTCGGAGACCTGGGTCCCGACGCCGGCGGGCGTGTAGAAGGCCGGGATGCCGGCGCCGCCGGCGCGGAGCTTCTCGGCCAGGGTGCCTTGCGGGGTGAGGACCACCTCGAGTTCGCCGGCGAGGTATTGCCGGGCGAACTCCTTGTTCTCCCCCACGTAGGAGCTGATGGTCCGGCGGATCCGGCCGTCCTTGAGCAGGATTCCGAGCCCCCAGTCGTCCACGCCGCAGTTGTTGCTCACGGTTTCCAGGTTGGTCGCGCCGCCGTCGTGAAGAGCGTCGATCAGGGCCACCGGGATGCCGCACAGCCCGAACCCGCCGACGGCGAGGGAGGCTCCGTCGGGTATGTCCGCGACGGCCTCGGCGGCGCTGGCAACAACTTTGTTGATCATCGTTGATCCTTCCCTCGACGGTTGCGGCCGGCCGGCTAGAGTCCCAGTTCGCGGGCGATCAGCATCAGCTGGACCTCCGTGGTGCCCTCACCGACTTCGAGGATCTTGGAGTCGCGGTAGTGGCGTGCCACGGTGAATTCGTTGATGAAGCCATAGCCGCCGAACACCTGGGTGGCGTCCCGCGCGTTGTCCATGGCTGCCTCGCCTGCGACCATCTTAGCGATGGCGGCCTGCGTCTTGAACGGCTTGCCGGCGAGCATCCGGGCAGCCGCATCGTAGTAGGCCAGCCGTGCGGTGTGGGCGCGGGCTTCCATCCGGGCGATTTTGAAGGCGACGGCCTGGTACTTGCCGATGTTCTGCCCGAAGGCGCTGCGTTCCTTGGCGTATTTCACCGCGTGATCCACACAGCCTTGGGCGGCGCCGACTGCCAGCGCAGCAATCGCGATCCTGCCCTCGTCCAGGATGGACAGGAAGTTCGCGTAGCCGCGGCCCCGGGTTCCGAGCAGATTCGCTTCCGGGACGTGGACGTCGTTGAGCGTCAGCGGGTGGGTGTCAGAGGCGTTCCAGCCGACCTTGTTATAGGCCTTCTCGGCCGTGAATCCGGGGGTATTGGTGGGCACCAGGATGGTGGTGATTTCCTTCTTGATGCTGCCGTCGGACCGTTCTTCCTGGCCGGTGACTGCGGTGACCGTGACGAGGCGGGTGATGTCGGTGCCGGAGTTGGTGATGAACTCTTTGTTGCCGTTGATGACCCACTCGCCACCCTCGAGCCGGGCGGTGGTCTTGGTCCCGCCGGCGTCTGAGCCGGCTTCCGGCTCGGTCAGGCCGAAGCCGGCGAGCGCCTTGCCGGAGGCCAGCAGCGGCAGCCATTCCTGTTTCTGCGCCTCGTTGCCGAAGCGGTGGATCGGCATGGCGCCGAGGGAGACGCCGGCCTCGAGGGTGATCGCAACCGACTGGTCTACCCGGCCGAGCTGTTCCAGGGCCAAGGCGAGGGCGAAGTAGTCCCCGCCCATGCCGCCGAACTCCTCCGGGAACGGCAGGCCGAACAGGCCCATCTCGGCCATCTGGGAGACGACTTCGTAGGGGAAGCTGTGCTCTTCGTCGTGCTTGGCGGAGACGGGGGCGACCACCTGGTCGGCGAATTCGCGTACTGTGTCGCTGAGGTCCTGGTAGTCCTCGCTGAGTTCAAAATCTGGCATTGGGTGACTCCTGTGTCGGGTGCGTTCGTCTGGTGCGGCTGTGGTGTTCAAGCTGTGGTGGGTTAGTCCGCGCCGAGCGCGAGGGCCGCTTCTTCGGCGGCGGCTTCGGCCTGCGAGGGGTCGGCCCCCGACGGTCCGTCCGGGGCTGCGGGGTGGATGGTGGCGAGGACCTGGTCTGCCTTCACGAGGTCGCCCGTGCCGATGCTGATGTGCACGGTCCCGTCCAGCGGCGCCACGAGCTGGTGCTCCATCTTCATGGCCTCCACCGAGAGCAGGACCTGGCCGGCTTCGACGGTGTCGCCGTTGCTGACGGAAACGGACACCACGGTGCCGGGCATCGGCGAGCGCACGGCCGGGTCGGCGGCACCCTCCTCGCGTTCGACGGCGGCGAGCACCCGGGCCAGCCGGGTTTCGCGGCTGAGCGGTTCGAGGCGGCAGGACCAGCCCCCGTTGCCGAGATAGACGAACTCCGGTGGGTTCTCCCGCGGGAAGTCCTGCCCGGACTGCACGTGCGCGAACCGCAGCTCTGCGCCGTCGAGCTCCAGGAAGACGTTGTCACTGGACATTCCGATGACCGTCACGTCGTGCTCCGGGCCGGCGTCGACCCGCACCCGGGCGCGGCCCAGGTCGAGGTTCTCGAGCCAGGTCACTGACACGGTGGAGATCGTGCCACCCGGGACGCCGAAGCTCATGGTCCACGGTGCGGGGGCGCCCAGGCGCCAGCCCTGGACGGTGTCCCAGGGGGATCCCACCGTCGCCGGCCCTTCGGCAAGAACCCAGAACGGCAGGGCCGCCGCGATGAGCTCGGCGTCCCCGGCGCGGCGGAACGTGAAGCCCGGCATCTTGCGTTCGATCAGACCGGTGTCGAGGCGTCCGGCGCGGACGTCGGCGTCGTTGATCAGGAGCCGCAGGTACTCGACGTTGGTGTCGATCCCCAGGGCGGTGTATCGGCTGAGCGCGGTGTCGAGCTTGTCCAGCGCAGCGGCGCGGTCTTTGCCCCAGGCGATGACCTTGGACACCATCGGGTCGTAGTCGCTGGAGATCTCGAGTCCCCGTATCAGCGCGGAATCGATGCGGATGTCCGGGTCCGCGGCGGCGGGCCTCAAGGAATCCAGGTCGTCCAGTGCGGTGAAGATCCCGCCCCGTTCATCCAGGACCAGGATCTCGCCGCCGGAGGGCAGGAAGTTCTTCTCCGGCACCTCGGCGTACACGCGGGCCTCCACCGAGTGGCCGGTGAGGACGACGTCGTCCTGGCCCACGGTGAGTTCCTCGCCGGCGGCGATGCGGACCTGCCATTCGACCAGGTCCATGCCGGTGACCATTTCGGTGACCGGGTGTTCGACCTGCAGCCGGGTGTTCATCTCCATGAAGAAGAACTCGTCCGGGGCGTTGTCGGAGACCAGGAACTCCACGGTGCCGGCGCCGGAGTAGTTGACGCTGCGGGCGGCCTGGCAGGCGGCCTCGCCGAGGCGGGCCCGGATTTCGGCGCCGTCGGGAAGGGACTCCAGCAGCGGGGACGGTGCTTCCTCGATGACCTTCTGGTGGCGGCGCTGCAACGAGCACTCGCGCTCCCCCAGATGGATGACGTTGCCGTGGTTGTCCGCCAGGACCTGCACCTCGATGTGCCGCGGTGTGGTGACGAGCCGTTCCAGGAACAGGGTGTCGTCACCGAAGGCGCTGGCCGCGACCCGCCGGGCGGTGGCCAGGGTGGCTTCCAGGTCCTCGGCCCGTTCGACGATGTGCATGCCCTTCCCGCCGCCGCCGGCGGAGGGCTTGATCAGCAGCGGGAAGCCGACGCCGGCCGCAGCCTCGATCAGCTGCGCGTCGCTCATGCCGGGTTCGGCGATGCCGGGAACCACTGGCACGCCGTAGCCGGTGACGTGGTTCTTGGAGCGGATCTTGTCGCCCATGACGTTGAGTGATTCAACGCCGGGGCCGATGAAGGTGATGCCTGCCTTTTCCAGGGCGCGGGCGAAGTCGACGTTCTCGCTGAGGAAGCCGTAGCCGGGGTGCACGGCCTCGGCTCCGGTGTCGCGGCAGGCCTGGATGATGGCTTCGATCTTGAGGTAGCTTTCGGTGGCCGCGGCTGGTCCGATCCGGACGGCGAGGTCGGCGTCCCGCACGTGGCGGGCGCCGGCGTCGGCGTCGGAGTAGACAGCCACCGAACGAATGCCCAGGGCCCGCAGGGTGCGGATCACGCGGCAGGCGATCTCGCCCCGGTTGGCCACCAGGACGGTGCCGAAAAGGGGCTTTGCGGCGGGGGAAAATGTTGACGAAGAGATAGTCACTGCTGGCTCACATCCGGAACAGGCCGAAGGAGGTCTCCGGCAGCGGGGTGCGGGAGACGACGTCGAGCGCCAGCCCCAGGACGGTGCGGGTGTCCGCGGGGTCGATGATGCCGTCGTCCCAGAGGCGGGCGGTCGAGTAGTAGGGGCTGCCCTGGTCCTCGTACTGGGCCTTGATCGGGGCCTTGAACGCTTCCTCGTCCGCGGCGGACCATTCCTCGCCGCGGGCCTCGTACTGGTCCCGCTTCACGGTGGCCAGCACGCTGGAGGCCTGGTTGCCGCCCATCACGGAGATCCGGGACGCGGGCCACATCCAAAGGAACCGCGGCGAGTAGGCCCGGCCGCACATGGAGTAGTTGCCGGCGCCGAAGGACCCGCCGATCACCACGGTCAGCTTGGGCACGCGGGCGGTGGCGACGGCGGTGACCATCTTGGCGCCGTTCTTCGCGATCCCACCCTGCTCATAGTCCTTCCCGACCATGAAGCCGGAGAGGTTCTGCAGGAAGATCAGCGGGATACCGCGCTGGTCGCAGAGTTCAATGAAGTGCGCGCCCTTGAGTGCTGACTCACTGAACAGCACGCCGTTGTTGGCCACGATGCCGACCGGGTGGCCGTGGAGTTTGGCGAAGCCGGTGACCAGGGTGGTGCCGTAGTTCTTCTTGAATTCGTGGAAGCGGCTGCCGTCCACCAGCCGGGCGATGACTTCGCGGGCGTCGTACTGGGCGTTGACGTCGGTGGGGACCGCGCCGTACAGCTCTTCCGGATCGGCCAGGGGTTCGACGACGGTGTCCACGTCCCAGGCGGGCGCGGCCGGCTTCGGCAGCGTGGAGACGATGTCGCGGACGATCTGCAGGGCATGCTCGTCGTTCTCGGCCAGGTGGTCGGTCACGCCGGAGATCTTCGAGTGCACGTCGCCGCCGCCGAGTTCCTCGGCCGTGACGATCTCGCCGATCGCGGCCTTCACCAGCGGCGGGCCGCCCAGGAAGATCGTGCCCTGGTTGCGGACGATGACGGTCTCGTCGCTCATCGCGGGGACGTAGGCGCCGCCGGCGGTGCAGGACCCCATCACCGAGGCGATCTGCGGGATCTTCGCCGCGGACATCTGCGCCTGGTTGAAGAAGATCCGGCCGAAATGCTCCTTGTCCGGGAACACCTCGTCCTGTTTGGGCAGGAAGGCCCCGCCCGAGTCCACGAGGTAGATGCAGGGCAGCCGGTTCTCCAGCGCGATTTCCTGTGCGCGGAGATGCTTCTTCACCGTCATCGGATAGTAGGTGCCGCCCTTGACCGTGGCGTCGTTGGAGATCACCAGGACCTGGCGGCCGTGGACCAGACCGATCCCGGCGATCACTCCGGCGCCCGGCGAATCGCCGTCGTACATCCCGTCCGCGGCCAGCGGGGCGATCTCCAGGAACGGGCTGCCGTCATCCAGCAGCCGGTCGACCCGTTCCCGCGGCAACAACTTGCCACGGGCAACGTGCCGTTCCCGGGACTTTTCCGGCCCGCCCAGTGCGGCGGTGGCGAGACGCTCCTTCAGCTCCCGGGCCAAGCCGAGCTGCGCCTCGCGGTTCGCGGCGAAGGCGGCCGTACCCGTGTCCACCTGGCTGGCGATTGTCTCCATTGACTGCTTCCGTCCTGGGCCGTGGCGCCGGCGCGTGGTCCCGGCGGCCACCGGCAATTTCGGTTAGTACCGCATAACTGAGTTTTAGGTTAGTCTCTATTAACTGTGATGTCCACCACGGGACAGTCGAGACGAGGGATGCGCCGGTGACCGAGCCCAGCCAGACCACCCAGCGGAGCCAGGCCAAGGAAAACCGCCGGAAAGCCCTCCTGACCGCGGCGGCCGCGCTCTTCGCCGCCGACGGTTTCAACCGGGTCTCACTGGAGGACCTCGGCGCCGCCGCGGGAGTCAGCGGACCCGCCGTGTACCGCCACTTCGCCGGCAAGCAGGCAGTCCTCGGGGCACTCCTGCTCAGCGTCAGCCAGGACCTGCTGGAGGGCGGCCGCAGCGTGGTGGAGGACTCCAACGGCGCCGCGGCGGCGCTCGCCGGCCTGGTCGAATTCCAAGTCGACTTCGCCCTCAGCAACCCGGACGTCATCCGGGTCCAGGACCAGGACTTCAGCAACCTCGACGACGATGACGAGGCGGAGGTCCGGACCCTGCAGCGCAATTACGTGGAGCTCTGGGTGGACGTGCTGGCCGGGCTGCATCCGGAGACGGACCCGGCCGAGCTGCGGATGCGGGCGCATGCCACCTTCGGCCTGATCAACTCCACGCCGCACTCGGTGCGGAACCACGGGCGCCGGATGGCGCTCAAGCGGGCTCGTCCACTGCTCGAAAGCATGGCCTTGGCCGCCCTGACGGCACCGGCCACGCCCCGCCCGCTCGGCTGACGCCGGACCGGCGCTTGCCCCGTGCCGGCAAGCTCCGCCCGCGCTCCGGCGGGCACTTTGGCGCGGACACGCCATGGACAATGGCTCCACGGACAATTTCTGCCGCCAAAGTTGCCCGCCACGGTGGCCCCCGTGGCGGCCGGCAAAACAGCCTCGCCGGGAACGAATCCACCCCTGTGGCGGCCGGCACCCCTCGGCCCCTGAGCGCCGGGCGCTTTCCGGCCGGGGCTCGCTGCCTTACCGCCGAGGTCCACTGTGGGGGCACTTCGGCTCGGACACACCGCAAATTCCGGGCGAAAGGCCGAATCCCCCGTTGAAAGTTACCCCCGACGGCCGCAACCGCCCGCGGGATGCCCGGACCCACCTGTCGATGGGGAACCCGGTAACGGACGTGAATGTACCGTCAAGCCCCCCGTCACCGGGCTTTCGCGGGCGGTCATTCGGGGATCGGCCGACTGCGGAAACACAGTCATGTCGAATCCGGCAACTGCGGAGGCCGGATGCGCCGGTATAGGACCCGCGAAAGGCCGCGGCTCGACAACCGGTACCGGACCTTTCGTCGGAGCATCCAAGCTCCGAACGGGGACACACATACCGCGCCGAAACACAAGGCTGCCGGCCTCCCCGTCGAGGGGAAGCCGGCAGCCGTGAGCTTGCGGCGCCTAGACCATCGCCAAGGCCATGCCCGGATCGGCGAGAATGGCGCCCAGGTCCTGCAGGAAGCGGGAACCCTGTTCACCGTCCACCCGCCGGTGGTCGAAGGACAGGCTCAGCGTCATGACCTGGCGCAGTGCCACCTCGTCCTGGTACTCCCACGGCATCTTCCGCACCGCGCCGAGCGCCAGGATGGCCGCCTCGCCGGGGTTGAGGATGGGCGTGCCGGCGTCGATGCCGAAGACGCCGATGTTCGTGATGGAGATCGTGCCGCCGGCCAGATCTGTGGGGGCGGTCTTGCCGGCCCGCGCGGTCTCAGTCAGCTCCGTCAGCGCCGTGGACAACTGCAGCAGGGACATCCGGTCCGCGTCCTTGATGTTCGGAACGGTCAGCCCCCTCGGTGTCGCGGCCGCGATGCCAAGGTTCACGTAGTTGAACTGGACGATCTCCTGGTTGGCCTCGTCCCAGCGGGCGTTCAGCGTCGGGTGGTTGCGCAGTGCGATCAGTACCGCCTTGGACACCAGCGTCAGCGGCGTCAGCTTGTAGCCCGCGAACGCCCGGCTGGCCTTGAGCCGGCCCAGCAGTTCCATGGTGGGCGTGACGTCCAGGGTCAGGAATTCCGTGACGTGCGGAGCGGTGAAGGCACTCGACACCATGGCTGCGGCGGTGAACTTCCGGACGCCCTTGATGGGGGTCCGGGTTTCCCGCTCGCCTTGAGCGGGCGCCGGGGCGCCCACCTGGCCGCCGGCCAACTCCTGGGGTGCCACCGGAAGGTCCCCGCCGCCGACAAAGTTCCGCACGTCATCGCGGGTGATGAGCCCGCGTTCCCCCGTGCCGGTGATGGCGGTGAGCTCGACGCCGAGATCCTTGGCCAGTTTGCGCACCGGCGGGGTGGAGCGCGGACGCTCGCCGCCGCCGGCACCCCCGTCGGCGGACACCGCTGCCTGGGGCTCGGCTGCTGGGGCGGCGACGAGAGCGGCAGGTGCCGCGGCCGGGGCCGCCATTGGAGCGGCCGGGGCGGCGGGAGTTGCGGCGGCAGCGAAGCTGCGGGCACGGCGGGCCGGACGGCCGGAGCCTTCCAGCACGGCGCCGTAGCCGACCAGGTTCGGTTCCCGTTTGGCGGGGGCTTCGCCGGAATCGGAGCCGCCGTCGTCGCCCTCAATCTCAAAGGAGACGATGGGCTTGCCCACCTCGACCACGGTGCCCGGCTGCTCATGCAGCGCCGTCACGATGCCGGCAAACGGGGAGGGCAGCTCAACGACGGCCTTGGCTGTTTCCACCTCGGCGATTATCTGGTTGAGCGTGACCGTGTCACCGACGCCGACCTTCCAGGCGACGATTTCTGATTCCGTCAGGCCTTCGCCGAGGTCCGGGAGCCGGAATTCCTTGATCATGGTGGCGGTCATCCTTCCAGCCCACTGAGGGAGTTGGGGCGGCCCAGGGCCCGGTCTACGCCGTCGAGGATCCTGTCCAGGCCCGGCAGGTGGTGCATTTCAAGCTTCGAGTACGGGTAGGGGACGTCGAAACCGGTCACCCGGACGGGGGCCGCCTCGAGGTGGTAGAAGCAGCGTTCGGTAATGCTGGCGGCCACTTCCGCGCCGAGTCCGCCGGACTGGCTGGCCTCGTGCGTGATGACGAGCCGTCCGGTCTTCCGGACCGAGGCCTCCAGGGTTGCGAAGTCCAGCGGAGCCAGCGAGCGCAGGTCTATCACCTCGACGGAGACGCCTTCATCGGCAGCCGCGAGGGCGGCGTCGCGGGCGGTCTTCACGAGCGGGCCGTAGGCAACCAGCGTCACGTCGGTGCCTTCGGTGACAACGCGCGCGTTCTCCATGGACAGTGCGGAAGAGAGGTCGAGCGACTCGTCCACCTCCCCCTTGTCGTGGTAGCGGCGCTTCGGCTCGAAGTAGAGCACCGGGTCGTCCGAGGCGATGGCCTGCTGGATCATGGTGTAGGCGTCCTGCGGGTTGGACACGCTGATCACGCGCAGCCCCGAGGTGTGGGTGAAGTAGGCCTCGGGTGATTCGGAGTGGTGTTCCGGTGAGCCGATGCCGCCGCCGAAGGGGACCCGGATGGTGATGGGCATCTTGACGGCGCCCTGGGTGCGGTAGTGCATCTTGGCCACCTGGCTGACGATCTGGTCGAACGCCGGGTAGATAAAGCCGTCAAACTGGATCTCCACCACCGGACGGTAGCCGCGGTAGGCGAGGCCGACGGCGGTGCCGAGGATGCCGGATTCCGCCAGCGGCGTGTCCACCACGCGGTGCTTCCCGAAGTCCTTCTGCAGGCCGTCGGTGACACGGAAGACGCCGCCGAGGGTGCCGATGTCCTCGCCCATGAGGATCACCTTGGGATCGTTTTCGAGGGACTTGCGCAGGCCCGAATTGATGGCTCGGGCAAAGGTCATCTTTGTCATCAGCGTGCACCTTCTTCGGAAGCGGCTGCCGCGGGATCGCCGAAGGAAGCCAGGTAACGGGTGTAGTGGTCCTGCTGGCGGTCCAGCGAGGAGTTGGGTGTGCTGTACACGTGCTTGAAGATGTCCAGCGGCTGCGGCTCGGGCATGTTGATGGTGCCGGAGCGCAGTTCCCGGGCGACGGCGTCGGCCGTGGCGGCGACGGCGGCCTCGAGGTCGTCTGTCAGCAGGCCCTTGCGCTCGAGGAGTGCCTTGAGCCGGGCGATGGGGTCCTTGGCGGCCCAGTCCTCGAGCTCGTTGGCGTCACGGTAGCGGGTGGGGTCATCCGCCGTCGTATGCGGGCCCATCCGGTACGTGACGGCCTCGATGAAGGTGGGTCCGCCGCCGTGGCGGGCCCGGTCGATAGCGATCCGGGTGGCAGCCATGACGGCCAGCACATCGTTGCCGTCCACCCGCATGCTGGGAATGCCGAAGCCGGAGGCGCGGTCCGCGATCTGGATGTGGGACTGCAGCATGACCGGCTCGGAGATGGCCCAGTGGTTGTTCTGGCAGAAGAACACCACCGGCGCCTGGAAGCTTGCCGCGAAGACCATGGCCTCGTTGACGTCGCCTTCGCTGGTGGCCCCGTCGCCGAAGTAGGCCACGGCGACCGAGTCGGCGCCGTCGTTCTGGATCCCCATGGCGTAACCGGTGGCGTGCAGGCTCTGGGCGCCGATGATGATTTGCTGCGTGGCCACGTTGACGGTGTAGGGATCCCAGCCGGCCAGGGCGTTGCCGCGCCAGGCCTTGACGATGTCTGCCGGCTGCACGCCGCGGCAGTAGGCCACACCGTTGTCGCGGTAGCTGGGGAAGACGAAGTCGTCCTCGCGCAGCGCCCGGGCCGAACCGATCTGGGACGCCTCCTGGCCCAGCAGCGGGGGCCACAGGGCGAGCTCGCCCTGGCGCTGCAGGGCGGTGGCCTCGGCGTCGATCCGGCGGATCGCCACCATGTCCTCGTAGAGCGCGGCGAGCTGCTCATCGCCGACATCTTGGACCCAGGAGTCAAACTCCGGATGGCTTACGCGTTCACCCCCCGGGGTGATCAGCTGGACGAGGTCTCCGCCCGTGCGCCTGTTTGATTCTGCACTGTTCCCGGGGTTGTCGGCGGTCATGCCGCCCTTCCCCGCGTCGTCGGTAAACACAGCTTGTCCGCAACCTTCTGACGTCGTCTGACCCTGGCCCGCGGGACTTGTGATCCCTACGCGCGACGGCCGCCCGGGCGCCGTTGCCCCGGATAATTGTGACCCTACTCACAACTGCCAGAGGGTACAACCACCTTCGGAAATATTGAGCATTTTGCCCTATCTGGGTCCGCTGGACCGTGCTAACCTTGCGCATTATGCAAGCTTTGGATGGCACCGACACCCGCCTGCTTTCGGCGATGGCCCGGGATCCCCGCCGCACCGTGGTGGCCCTGGCGCAGAAGCTGGGGCTGTCGAGAAATACGGTGCAGGCCCGGATGGCCCAGCTGGAGAAGAAGCACGTGTTCCTCTCCTTCGAGCGGCGGATCAACCCGGCCGCCCTGGGCTATCCCCTGATGGCGTTCATTTCCGTTCATGTCCAGCAACAAAAGCTGGGCAAACTGGCGGTGGAGCTTGCCGGGGTCCCGGAAATCCTGGAGGGTTACGGCCTTACGGGGTCCGCCGATCTGCTGCTCCGCGTGGTGGCGCTCGACGCCGAGGACCTGTTCCGGATCAACGGCAAGATCCTGTCCTGCGRCGGCGTAGACCGCACCGACACCGCCCTGGCCATGAGTGAGATGATCCCGTTCCGGGTCCAGCCGCTGCTGGAACGCGGCTCCGCCGAGGCCTAACCGGCAGCCCACTCCCCCGCCCCGGTCCCCCAGCACGGCCCCAAGGCAAAGAGGAGCCCCCGTGCAGTTGATGCACGGGGGCTCCCCTTCCCGCTGGGCGGCTAGTGGTTGGTGGCCTTTTCGGCGCCCACCCCGGTCAGGGAGCGGACCTCCATTTCGGCCTGCTTGGTGGTGTCTTCAAGCCTCTTGTCCAGTACCGTGCCCAGCCAGCCCAGGAGGAACGCGAGCGGGATGGAAACGATGCCCGGGTTGCTCAGCGGGAAGACCGCGAAGTTGGCCCCGGGGATCATCGACGTCTTGGCGCCGGAGACCACCGGTGAGAGCGCGATCAGGATGATCGCGGACCCGAGGCCGCCGTACATGCTCCAGATTGCCCCCTGGGTGGTGAATTTCCGCCAGAACAGTGAGTAGACGATCGTCGGCAGGTTGGCGGACGCCGCCACGGCGAACGCGAGTGCCACCAGGAACGCGACGTTCTGGCCGTTCGCAAAGATGCCGCCGATGATGGCCAGGATGCCGATCACAACGACGGTCCGGCGGGCCACCTTGACCTCGGTCCCCGGGTCCGCCTTGCCCTTGGCGATGACGTTGGCGTAAATGTCATGCGCAAAGGACGCCGCCGCCGTGATGGTGAGGCCGGCGACCACGGCAAGGATGGTGGCGAAGGCCACCGCCGAAATGAAGCCGAGCAGCAGCGGACCGCCCAGGTGGAAGGCCAGCAGGGGTGCCGCGGAGTTGACCCCGCCCGGGGCTCCCTTGATCGTGTCGGCACCGACCAGAGCCGCAGCGCCGTAGCCCAGGACCAGGGTGAACAGGTAGAAGATGCCGATCAGCCAGATGGACCACACCACGGACTTTCGGGCTTCCTTGGCGGTCGGAACAGTGTAGAAGCGCATCAGCACGTGCGGCAGGGCGGCGGTGCCGAGCACCAGCGCGAGGCCGAGGGACATGAAGTCGAGCTTGGAGGTGTCCGACTTGCCGTACTGCAGGCCCGGGTTGAGCACTGCCGGGTTCTTCGAGGTTTCTACCGCGCCGCCGAGCAGATCGGAAAGGTTGAAGCCGTAGATGGCCAGGACCCAGAAGGTCATGACGGCGGCGCCGGCAATGAGCAGCATGGCCTTGATGATCTGGACCCAGGTGGTGCCCTTCATGCCGCCGATCAGCACGTACATAATCATCAGGGCGCCGACGACGATAATCACGAGTGCCTGTCCGCCCCAGTCGCTGATGCCCAGCAGCAGGGAGATCAGGCTGCCTGCGCCGGCCATTTGGGCCAGCAGGTAGAAGAAGCACACGGCCAGGGTGGAGATGGCAGCGGCGATGCGCACGGGTCGCTGCTTGAGCCGGAACGAAAGGACATCGGCCATGGTGAATTTGCCCGTGTTGCGGAGCAGTTCGGCCACCAGCAGCAGCGCGACGAGCCAGGCGACGAGGAATCCGATCGAGTACATGAAGCCGTCGTAGCCGTTCACGGCGATGGCGCCGGTGATGCCCAGGAACGACGCGGCGGAGAGGTAGTCGCCGGCGATGGCAGTACCGTTTTGCGGGCCGGTGAAGGAGCGGCCGGCGGCGTAGTAGTCCGCAGCGGTTTTATTGTTCCGGCTGGCCCTGATGACGATGACCATGGTGATCGCGACGAACAGGGCGAAGATGCCCATGTTGAGCGCGGTGGTGTCTTTGAGATCCGCAACATTGACGGCGGGAACCATAAGAGTCATTTCGCTTCTCCGCTCACTCTGTTGCCGTGCTTGTCGAACTCGTGGCCTTCGATCTCATGGCGGATCTCGGAGGCGATCGGGTCAAGTTTCCGGTTCGAGTAGCTGACGTACCAGCCGGTGATGGCGAACGTGGACACGAACTGCAGCAGGCCCAGGATCAAGCCGATGTTGACGTTGCCCCAGACCTTGGTGGACATGAAGCCCACCGCGTAGTCGGCCAGCAGGACGTAGGCGAAGTACCACAGCAGGAATGCGATGGCCATCGGAAAAACGAAGCTGCGGTGACGTTTGCGCAGTTCTTGGAACCGCTCCGTCGATTGGACCTCCTTGAAGTCCACGGCCGCCGCTGCGTCCGTATGTTGGGCGTCGTGACCCATCGTTCCTCCTCGTTGAGACTGGCGAGCCACCGACGGGTACCCCCGGGCTCCGGAAAGAGACCTCCGGTGCTGTGTGACTGCAATCACTGTGCATCGTGAGGCACGCCACGTTCCAGCATCCGCGCGCTTAACGTCGCTCAACGGTTGCGATGCTGCGCCCAACGGCGCGCGCTACGCTGGCAGCATGCCGGACTCTCCCCTTGTCGCCGCGGCGGCAATCGCCATGATAGCCGCGGCCGTCGCCGTCGTCGTCGCCGTTGGACTCAAGGTCCTGCGCTCCTTCCGCGAGTTGGGCACGGACGCCGAACGCGCCACGTACAAGACCCTGCATGCCGCTTCCCGGGCCGGCCAGTACCTGCGCACCGGGCTGAATCCGGCCGGCGCCGCGAAGGCCAGCCGGCAGCTCCGCGGCCTGCTGGGCTGCGACGGTCTGGCGATCACCGACACCACGGGGGTGCTGGCGTGGGACGGCGTCGCGGAGGAACTCAAACCCGCGCTGATGGGCCTCGCCGCCAAGGTACTGGCCGGCGGCCACACGGCCATGATTCCGGCCGGCGAACTGCAGATGCTCGCCGGCACCCAGGGCCCCGCACCGGCGGCCCCGGGGGCGGAACGCGCCGTCATCATCGCCCCGATCAAGGCAGGCACTCGGGTGGTGGGGGTGGTGGCGGCCTTCGCCCCGGCAGCGAACGCCGGGCTGGTCCGGGCCACCGGCGAAGTGGCCGACTGGGTGGCGACACAGGTGGAACTGGCCGAGCTCGACGCGTCGCGGACCCTGTTGATGGAGGCCGAGGTCCGGGCGTTGCGGGCCCAGATCAGCCCGCACTTCATCTACAACTCGCTCAACGCGATCGCCTCCTTCATTAACACCGACCCGGTCCGGGCCCGGGAGCTGGTGGTGGAGTTCGCCGACTTCACCCGCTACTCCTTCCGCCGGCACGGCGACTTCACCACGCTGGCCGAGGAGTTGCGCTGCATCGACAGGTACCTCCTGCTGGAGCGGGCGCGCTTCGGCGAACGGGTCCAGGTCAGCCTGCGGATCGCACCCGAGGTGCTGAGCACCGTCATTCCATTCCTGAGCCTGCAGCCGCTGGTCGAGAACTCCGTCCGGCACGGCCTCGAGGCCAAGGAGGGCCCGGGCCACATCACCATCACCGCCAACGATTCCGGCGCCTTCGCCGAGGTGACCATCGAGGACGACGGCGTCGGCATGGATCCGGAGAAACTGCGCGGCGTTCTTGCCGGGCATTCCGACGGCGACCACGTGGGCCTGCGAAACGTCGATGCCCGGCTGCGGCAGGTCTACGGCGAGGACAACGGCCTGGTGATCGAGACGGCGCCGAACGAAGGCACCCTGATCACCATGCGGGTCCCCAAGTCGCAGCCCCGCCACGACGCCTGAGCCCCAGCGCCTCGGCTTCCACGGCTCCCCCGGCTGCGGCGGTACCCTAGGACCATGATTAACGTCCTCGTCGCCGACGACGAGCTGCCCGCCGTCGAGGAGTTGGCCTACCTGCTCGGCCGGGACGACCGGATCGGGACCATCCATCGCGCCTCCTCCGGCGCCGAGGCGCTGCGCGCCCTCGAGGCCGGCGACGTCGACGCCGTGTTCCTGGACATCCATATGCCGGCCGTCTCCGGGCTGGACATCGCCCGGGTCATTTCCCGCGGCGCCAAGCCGCCCGCCGTCGTCTTTGTCACCGCCGACGAGGACTGCGCGCTCGAGGCGTTCGAGCTCGCCGCCGTGGACTACCTGCTCAAGCCCGTCCGCGCCGAGCGGCTGGCCAGGTCGATCGGCCGGATCTGTGATTTGATCCGCGACGGCGCCCCGGCCGCGGAGATGATCACGGTGGATCTCGGCGGCACCACCAAGATGATCCGGCGGGAGGACGTCACCTACGTCCAGGCGCAGGGCGACTACGCCCGGCTGCACACCCCGGACGCGAGCTACCTGATCCGGGTGCCGCTGGCTGACCTTGAGCAGCAGTGGGCCGACGCCGGTGTCCTCCGGATCCACCGCTCCTACCTGATCGCCCTGAACCACGTCAGCCACATGAAGCTGGCCGCGGCCCGTCCCAGCGTGACCGTTGCCGGGGCCGAACTGCCGATCAGCCGCCGGCACCTGCCGTCGGTCCGGGAGAAGCTCGAAGCGACCCGGATCCGGCCGCAGGCATGACCCGGGTCCGCGTCACCGCCCCGCGCAGTTTCAACGCAGGCAGTGCTGCCGCGGTCCGCCCATCCGCGGACACGCGTGAGGCGGCCGAGGAGTCCGACGCCGGGCAACTGTTCGTCCGCTCGCTGATCCGCTCCCAGTTGCGGCTCGGCATCGTGGTGGCGGCCGGGTTCATGCTGATCCTGCTGGCTTTCGCGCTGCTGCTGGGACTGGTGCCGGGTATGGCGGAATTGCGGGTCGCGGGACTGCCCTTCGGCTGGGTCCTGCTGGGCGTCGGGGTCTATCCGGTGATCGGCCTGAGCGCGTGGCTGTATGTCCGGACAGCGGCGCGGAACGAGTCCCGCTACCGCGACCTCGCCGGGCACAAGTGAGGCCCGGATGAACCCGGTCGTCGGCGTTGCGGCCTTCGCCGCCGTCTCGCTGGCCACCGCAGTGATCGGTTTCTACGGCCTGCGGATTTCCCGCACCACCGGTGACTTCTACGTCGCCTCGCGTACGGTGCGGCCCTGGTGGAACGCCTCGGCGATCGGCGGCGAGTACCTATCCGCCGCCAGTTTCCTCGGCGTCGCCGGGCTCATCCTGCTCTCAGGCACGGACGCGCTGTGGTTCCCGGTGGGCTACACGGCCGGGTACCTGATGCTTCTGCTGTTCGTTGCCGCCCCGCTGCGGCGTTCCGGCGCCTACACGATCCCCGACTTCACCGAGGCCCGGCTGGATTCCCGTGCGGTCCGCCGGGTCACCAGCTTCGTCGTGGTGGTGGTCGGCTGGCTGTACATCGTCCCGCAACTGCATGGCGCGGCGCTGGCCATCCGCATCACCACCGGGCTGCCGGCCTGGGTGGGGCAAGTGGCCGTGGTCGCTGTCGTCTGCGTGACTGTGGTGTCCGGCGGGATGCGGTCCATCACCTTCGTCCAGGCGTTCCAGTACTGGCTGAAACTCACTGCGCTGGCCGTGCCGGTGTTGTTCATCCTGTTTGTCCTGGCCGGCAGCGGCTCCCCCGCGGTCGCCGAGGCGTCCGTGAACCCGACGGCCGTTGCCGCGGCGGGCCCGTACCAGACTCTCTCGCTGCTGGTGGCGCTGCTGTTCGGGACGCTGGGTCTGCCGCACGTGCTGGTGCGCTTCTATACCAACCCGGACGGCCAGTCGGCGCGCCGGACCACGCTGATTGTGCTGGGCCTGCTCTCGGTGTTCTACCTGTTTCCGACGGCGTACGGGGTGCTGGGGCGGATGTACGCCCCCGAACTGGCGCACAGCGTGCAGGCGGACGCCCTGGTGCTGCTGCTGCCGGGGCGAATGGTCGGCGGCCCGGCCGGGGACCTGCTGTCCGCACTCGTGGTGGCCGGGGCGTTCGCGGCCTTCCTGTCGACCACTTCGGGCCTCGTGGTGTCGCTGGCGGGTGTCATCAGCCAGGATGTCCTGGGCGGAAGCGTGCGCGGGTTCCGGCTCGCGGCACTGATCTCGGCGGTGGTGCCGCTGGCGATCGCGGCCATGACGGACTCCACGGCGCTGGCCGGGAGTGTGGGCCTGGTCTTTGCCTTCACGGCGTCCACCATCTGCCCCGTGCTGTTGTTGGGCATCTGGTGGCGCGGATTGACCGACGCCGGCGCGATCGCCGGAATGCTGACCGGCGCGGTGCTCTGCGGCGGCGCCATGCTGGCCGGCGCGGTGCTGGGTGCCGCCGGGACAGCGCCGTGGCTCGCCCAGCCGGCCGCGTGGACGGTCCCGGCCGCCTTCGCGGTGATGGTGTTGGTGTCCCGGGCCACCCGGGGACGGGTTCCGCGGACCATTACCCGGCTGATGACCCGGCTGCACACCCCGGAACGGCCGCTCGCCACCGAGCGCTAGCGGGGCAGCCGGTGGCGCCTTAGTCGATGGCGGCCATGAGTTCGACGACGCGCTCCAGGAACGCGTCGACCTGGCTTTCCTCGTAGCCCTCGCGCCCGACGGCGGGCCGGAAGGTGGCGCGGCGGACGTTGTCAACGCTCAGCGGCTGGTCCTCCTCGAGGTAGCCGATCAGTTCGTGGCAGAGGTCGTCGACGTCGGTGGTGTTGTAGCTGCGCACCTTGCCTTTGGCCGGGCGCCGGAAGCGCTGGCCGTCGGGGCGGTGCAGCCGGCCGCGGAGCAGCCCGGCAAGCCGGCCGATCTCGCGCAACCAGGCTTCCTCGCCGCGTTCCCCAATCAGTTCGTCGCGTTCCCGGCGGGCCAGGGCGTCCTCCAGCCGGTCCAGGGCCGCGTCGACGCCGGCGGCGGCGTAGCCGCCCTTGACCGGGTCGAAGGAGACGGCGCGGACGTCGGCGCTCTTGACCGATCGTGCTGCTGCGTGGGGCGTTTCAAACGACACCCGCGCGCGCTGCAGGAACTGGTCCACCTGCTTGGCGTTATAGCCGTACTGGTTCCGCTGCACGCGGTCAAAGGAGCCAGGAATCTGCCGTTGGATGTCCACTGTAACTATGTTTCCTTCGATGCCGTTCGGCTCTGGTTGCCCGAATATCGAGCGGTGTTTGCTCGGCACCATTGTAGGCGCCGGGTGGTAAACGCGTTGCGCTAGCGGCCGGCGCTGGCGGAGAAAATCATAAACGCCACCGGGGACGCGAAGACGATTGAGTCGAGCCGGTCCATCACTCCGCCGTGCCCGGGGAGGCTGTTGCCCATGTCCTTGATGCCGAGTTCGCGTTTGACCATGGATTCGGCCAGGTCGCCGGCGGTCGCGGCGGCGACCATGCCCACGGCGAGGGCCGCGCCGAACCACCAGGGTTCGCCCAGCACGAAAATGCAGGCGAGGACGCCCACCACCACCGCCCCCGCGATCGACCCGCCAAAGCCCTCCCAGGACTTCTTCGGGCTGATCTTCGGGGCCATCGGGTGCTTGCCCAGCGAGGCGCCCACGAGGTAGCCGAAGGTGTCGTTGGAGACCACCAGCAACAGCAGGGTGCCGATCTGCCAGGCCCCTGTCGGCACCACGCCCCCGGGCCAAGGCCCGATCGGGGAGCTGCCGGCGGCATGCAGCGGCAGCACCGCGAAGCTGATCAGAAAAGGTACCCAGGCCATCGTAAAGACGCCGGCGAAGATGCTCCGCGCCGACCCCGCGGCCCCCTCCAGCGAACGCCACAGGAGCACCGCGACGCTGCTGAGCAGCAGTGCGAACAGCAGGCTCTCGGGGCCGCCGAAATAGGCCGCGAGAGGCATCGCCACGGTGCCGGTCATCGCGGGGATGATCGGCAGCCGGGTGCCGGAGGCTTCCAGCGCCCGGTACACTTCCCAGACGCCGAAGACGGCGAACGCGGTGACCAGCAGCACGAAGGCCAGTGGCAGGAACAGCAGACCGCCCAGCACGGCGAAGAGCATGGCAAGGCCCACCGCCGTGGCGGCAGGAAGGTTCCGGCCGGCTTTCGGCGTCGGGTTCTTCCGCTCTTTCCCCCGCGCCCGTACCTGCGGTCCGGGCGCCTGCTGTTCCTCCGCCATCAGACCTCGAGCAGCTCGGCTTCCTTGCGCTTGAGCAACTCGTCGATGCCGTCGACGTGCGCCTTGGTCAGGGCGTCGAGTTCCTTCTCGCCGCGGGTGCCTTCGTCCTCGCCGGCGTCGCCGTCCTTGACCAGCTTGTCCAGGGTTTCCTTGGCCTTGCGGCGGATGTTGCGGATGGACACCTTGGCGTCCTCGCCCTTGGACTTGACGATCTTGACGTATTCCTTGCGGCGTTCCTTGGTCAGTTCCGGGATGGTGATCCGGATGACGTTGCCGTCGTTGGAGGGGTTGGCGCCCACCTCGGAGTCGCTCAGGGCACGTTCGATGTCCCGCAGGGCGGTCTTGTCGAACGGGGTGATGAGGATCGTGCGCGCGTCCGGGACGGCGAAGGAGGCCAGCTGCTGCAACGGGGTCGGCGAGCCGTAGTAGTCCACCAGGACCTTGTTGTACAGGCCCGGGGTGGCACGGCCGGTCCGGATCGAGGCGAAGTCGTCCTTGGCTACCTCAACCGCCTTGTCCATCTTGTCCCCGGCTTCGAGCAAGGTTTCTTCGATCACGTTCTCTCCTCAGAAATTGGTGCGCACCCCAGTGCCCGGGGAGCTGAACTGTCCTAAAAACATCCTAGCCGGAGCTAGGGGGTGACCACGGTGCCGAGGTCCTCGCCGCGGATGGCCCGGGTGACATTGCCTTCGCCTTCCATGCCGAACACAACCATGGTCAGGTTGTTGTCCTTGCACATCGTCATGGCCGTCTGGTCCATCACGCGGATATCGCGGCGCAGGGCCTCGTCATAGCTGAGGTGGTGCAGTTTCTCCGCGGTGGGGTCCTTCTTCGGGTCGGCGGTGTAGACGCCGTCGACCCCGCTCTTGGCCATCAGGACGACGTCGGCGTGCACCTCCATAGCGCGCTGCGCTGCGACCGTGTCGGTGGAGAAGTACGGGAGTCCGGCACCGGCGCCGAAGATGACGACGCGGCCCTTTTCCATGTGGCGGATGGCGCGGCGCGGAATGTAGGCCTCGGCCACCTGGCCCATGGTGATGGCGCTCTGCACGCGCGTCTCCACGCCGGCCTGTTCCAGGAAGTCCTGGAGGGCCAGACAGTTCATCACGGTGCCGAGCATCCCCATGTAGTCGGCGCGGGAACGGTCCATGCCGCTCTGTGAAAGTTCGGCGCCGCGGAAGAAGTTCCCGCCGCCGACGACGATTGCGACCTCGACGTCGGGAACGGCGGCCGCGATCTGCTTCGCGACGCCACGCACGGTGTCCGGGTCAACGCCCAGCTTGCCGCCGCCGAAGACCTCTCCGGACAGCTTCAGGAGCACGCGGCGCCTGCTCTTCTTTGGCTGGGCTGAATTGTTGACGGTCTCCATGGTGCCTTCCCGTTGGTGAGCTCTGAAAAAGGGTATCGTGCCGGGGACCAAAGGCTGCATTCCCGGGCCCGCGTTCCCGGCGCACGCGAAAGGGGTGGCCACCGCAGTGACCACCCCCTCAGCGGATCTTACTTAGGAACCGACGCGGAAACGCGTGAACGCGGTTGCCTTGACGCCGGCCTCTTCGAGGACCTTGGCGACTGACTTCTTGGCATCCTTGGCGAATGCTTGGTCAACGAGGACCTCGCCCTTGTAGAAGCCGGTAACGCGGCCTTCGACAATTTTGGTCATCGCGGCTTCGGGCTTACCCTCGGCCTTGGCGGTTTCCTCAGCAATGCGGCGCTCGGACTCGACCAGGTCGGACGGGACGTCCTCGCGGGTCAGGTAGTTCGGGGACATCGCGGCGATGTGCACGGCGACGTCGTGGGCAGCGGTGGAAGCTTCTTCACCCTTGCCGTCTACGGCGAACAGCACGCCGACCTGGGCCGGAAGGTCCTTGGAGGTCTTGTGCAGGTACGCGTCGACTGTGGCGCCCTCGACGCGGGAGATGCGGCGGACGACAACCTTCTCACCCAGGATCGCACCTTCTTCGATGACGACCTCGGAGAGCGGCTTGCCGTCGAGATCGGTGGCCAGCAGGGTGTCGAGGTCGGCAGCGCCGGACTCAACAGCAACGGCGAGCACCTTGTCGGCAAGCTGGATGAACTTGTCCGACTTGGCGACGAAGTCCGTCTCGCAGTTGACTTCGATCATCACGCCGACGCCGCCGTCGACCTTGGCCGCAACCAGGCCTTCCGCGGTGGAACGGCCTTCGCGCTTGGTGGCGCCCTTGAGGCCCTTGATCCGGATGATCTCGATGGCCTTCTCGGCGTCACCGTTGGCTTCGTCAAGAGCCTTCTTGACATCCATCATGCCGGCGCCGGTACGCTCGCGCAGAGCCTTGATATCAGCGGCAGTGTAGTTCGCCATGTGAACCCCTCTGTCTAGAAATTTGTGTGGTGTACGGACCGACAGGACGGCTGCTCACCCAGTGAGCAACCATCCTGTCAGTACCCTGCACGCCGCGGGCGGCGTGCAGGGAGATCCAGATTTATTTGTCTGACTACTTGGCTTCGTCGGCAGCCGGAGCGGCCTCGGCGGCGGCCGGAGCAACAGCTTCAGCGGCGGGAGCTTCGGCTTCAGCGGCTGCCGGAGCAGCAGCCTCGGCGGCGGCCGGAGCAGCAGCTTCAGCGGCCTTGTTGCCTTCGAGGAGCTCGCGCTCCCACTCGGCCAGCGGCTCTTCGGGAGCTTCCGTGGTGCCGGTGGCGCGGTTGTGGCGAGCGATCAGGCCCTCCGCAACGGCGTCGGCAACAACGCGGGTCAGCAGGTTGACGGAGCGGATGGCGTCATCGTTGCCCGGGATCGGGAAGTCGACTTCATCGGGATCGCAGTTGGTGTCCAGGATGGCCACAACCGGGATGCTCAGCTTCTTGGCTTCGTCGACGGCGAGGTGTTCCTTCTTGGTGTCGACAACCCAGAGGAGCGAAGGCGCCTTGGTCAGGTTGCGGATACCGCCGAGGTTGGTCTCCAGCTTGGTCAGTTCGCGGCGAAGGAGCAGCAGTTCCTTCTTCGTGTACGCGGAGCCGGCGACGTCGTCGAAATCGATCTCTTCGAGTTCCTTCATGCGCTGGATGCGCTTGGAAACCGTCTGGAAGTTGGTGAGCATGCCGCCGAGCCAACGCTGGTTGACGTACGGCTGGCCGACGCGGGTTGCCTGTTCGGCGATCGCTTCCTGGGCCTGCTTCTTGGTGCCGACGAAGAGGACGGTGCCGCCGTGTGCAACGGTGGCCTTCACGAACTCGTAGGCGCGGTCGATGTAGGACAGCGACTGCTGAAGGTCAATGATGTAGATGCCGTTGCGCTCCGTGAAGATGAAACGCTTCATCTTCGGGTTCCAACGACGGGTCTGGTGTCCAAAGTGGACGCCGCTGTCAAGCAGCTGGCGCATAGTTACGACGGGCATGCCGACGCTCCTTCCGGCAGGTCATTCATGAGAAAGCCCTGGGCTCTCTTACCCTGCCAATAGTTGACGGTTATTTAGCAACACCCGGGCGGGTGTTCCTCCTGGCATCCACCGCACCCCTCATCCAACCCCGAGGGGCCGGACCGTAAGAGGCGCAGTCCTCCGCACCCGGAAGCCGGGCTTCGGACAGGGAGGGCTGGATACGCGTAGTCAGCCACTGCTCCCGCACTCCTGAATGAGACGTGCTGCCTGTCCGGCATATCGGCCCCAGAAGGAGGGACACATATGCGGAATCAGGCATGAGGGCACAGCAAACTGCTCCACCAAGTGTACTACAGCGGACCTGCCCGGACGGACGGCTTCCGGGCCGCTCGAAGGCCCTGCTTCGGTGGCGTTCGGGGCTGGAAGCGGGCAGGAATCGCGTCCGGAACCGGGCCCGAATCCACATAGCCGCGTCGGGGCCTTCCGGGGCCGCGTCCGGTCACCGCAGGCTGGCGGCATGAAGGTTTCAATTCTTCTCGCTGCGTTGTTGCTGGTGCTCGTTCCGGCGTCGGCTCCGGCGCGCGGCGCTCCCGGGCCGGCGTCCCCGGCCGGCGGCTGGAGCTGGCCGCTCTCCCCCAGACCCCCCGTGTTGCGCGGCTTCGATCCTCCGGACCGGCCGTGGCTCAGCGGCCACCGCGGGGTGGACCTCCGCGCGGCGTACGACGGCGCCCCGGTCACCTCGCCGGCGCCGGGCCGCGTCAGCTTCGCGGGCTTCGTGGTGGATCGACCGGTAATTACCGTCGACCACGGCAACGGCCTGCGCAGCAGTTTCGAGCCGGTCGAAAGCGCGTTGCAGCCCGGCGACGAGGTGGGCGAAGGGTCGGTGCTGGGACACGCGCTGCCCGGCCACTGCGGCGGAACACCGTGCGTCCACTGGGGCGTGCGGCGCGGCGATGAGTATCTCAACCCGCTGGCTTTCGTTATGGACCTGCGGCCCTCCATCCTGCTTCCACCCGCAAATCCCGGTTCGGGACTGGGCGGTTCCGGATGAAGGGCCGCGGGCGTGCATCGGGGTCCCCCGGCAGGCGGTGCCAAAGCCGGAGCCCCGGGTGCCTAGACGATGGCAGAGATCCCGGTGATGGCCCGTCCGGTGACCAGGGTATTGATTTCGTGGGTTCCCTCGTAGGAATAAATGGCTTCGGCGTCGGAAAAGATCTTGGCCATCTCATAGTCGGTGACGATGCCGTTGCCGCCGAGTAGGCTGCGGCCGATGGCCACGCTTTCGCGCATCCGTGCCGTCGTGAAGGCCTTGGCCAGGGCCGACTGCTCGTCCTTGGCCTCCCCGGCATCCTCGAGCTGGGACAGGCGGACCATCATGCCCATGGAGCTGACAGCGTTGCCGAGGATCTGCACCAGCTGGTGCTGGACAAGCTGGAAGGACGCGATCGGCCGGCCGAACTGGCTGCGCTCGACGGCGTAGCGGCGGGCGACGTCGAACGCGGCCAGCTGCTGACCGACGGCCTGCCAGGCGACGGAGAGGCGCGTGACCTTCAGGACCTTGTTGGTGTCCCGGAAGCTGTTGGCGTTGGCCAGCTTGAAGAACTCCGGGACCACGACGTTCTCCAGGGTGATGTCGGCGTTCTGCACGGTGCGCAGCGAAATTTTGTTCTCGATCTTGGTGGCCTTGTACCCCGCGGTTTTGGTGTCCACGAGGAAGCCCTTGACCTGGTTGTCGGCCACGTCGCGCGCGTAGATGACCACCCAGTCGGAGAAGGTCGCGTTGCCGATCCAGCGCTTGGCGCCGTTGAGGATCCAGCTGTCGCCCTCGCGCCGGGCTGTGGTGCGCGTCCCGCCGGCGACGTCGGAGCCGCCCAGCGGCTCGGTCAAGCCGAAGGCGCCGATCTTCTTCAGCGAGTAGATGTCCGGCAGCCAGGCCTCCTGCTGCTCCTGCGATGCGAGTGCCTCGATGGATCCGGTGAAGAGCCCGTCGTGCACGCCCATGAAAGTGGCGATCGAGGTGTCCGCACGGGTTGCCTCCGCGTGCAGGATCCCCGCGAAGAGGTTCGAGTAGCCCTGGCGCTTCACCGGGCTGACCAGGTCAATCTCGGCGAGCTTGGGGATGAGCTCCATCGGGAACTCGCCACGGTTCCAGCAGTCCACGGCGATCGGCTTGACCTCGCGGGCCATGAACTCGCGCACCTCCGCGAGTCGGTCCTGCTCCTTGCCACTGAGCAGCTGCTCGAACGCGAAGAAATCGCCGTCGGCGTAGGGGAGGTTGTTGAAGTCGATTGCAGCTTTGGACATGTCGTTCCTTCACTCGTGATCAGCAGCGATCAAAAGGGCGCGGGCGGCGCGCCGCGGATATGTTACTCACGAGTAACATATCGCAAGCGGCGGCCGGGCGGCAAGTGACCGGGGGCACGGCGGGTGGGTCCCGGGCCCGGGCGCGTCCGGGAGCCGGGTGTGAGAAAGGGGTGGAAGCTGGACCGGATGCGGCGGTTCGCCGTGACGCAAAAGAAGCCGCAGCCGACGCGGAAACGTCGACTGTGGCCCCGGTGGGACGCGGATCGTCTAGGAAATTCCGCCAGTTCGTAGGGCTACTCGGACTTGAACCGAGGACCTTAGGAGAATGAGTTGCTGCTTTTCGTCAGTATTCGGTGGATGGCGTTACTGCCCAGATTCCGGGACGGAACTGGCCTATACGCCGCATGCCATGTTCATCGTCTTGCGTTCCCCGTCGGGGTTTCCGGTGGGTAAGTGGTGGGCGGACACGGTCTTCCCGACCATCCAGGAGTGACGGCGGCGGCATGCCGTTGGGCGCCGGGCTCCGGTGGCATCATGGACAGGCGCCTCGATCCCCCGCTACTCCTAGCCAATTTGCGTGCGTTAGTCTCCGGCTGCGGAAGGCCCCCGTTCATCCAGGCCAAGCCGGCAACCTCAAGTTTGCGCAACGCCCCGCGGGCCGGCCGTTGGCAGACGTCCGAGTTGCATGTTTGAAACGTGCGGAATTCGTGGGAATACCACTATCGTGCCGAACTGGCAAGCATTTGATGGATTTAGGTGTCACTCTGGGCTATCTTCGATCGGTACAGCTCGATATTTACCGATTTTGACTGGATTGACCTTGAACGAAGACTCACCCTCAGTCCCGCTAACCTACACCGTCGGCCAGGTCGCCAAGCTCCTGCAGATCGCGCCCCCCACGGTCCGCAACAAAGCTCGCGGCGGGGCGTGGCCCTACCTTGAGTTCGGCCCCAGAACCATCCGCTTCACCGAACACCACCTCGCAACCATCCTCACCACATCGGAGGTTGCGCCGGTGCAGCAGTCGCCGATCCGCCGGAGGACGTGACGACCGTCCATGTGACCGGCCGCGGCGCGCCGTAAGCGGAGTTGGCACGTACGCGTCGCAATCCAGCCTTAGGATCACCAAGGGCCCCGATACGGGGCGATTTCAAGGGGGAATATTGAGCAATCCAGCAGGCTGGTATCCAGATCCGGCAGGCCAGCCGCAGCAGCGGTTTTGGGACGGAACGACGTGGAGGGAAGAGGTGCGGCCGTTCCCTGCGCCGAACTCGGCAGGCTCTAAGCCGGCGGCCACCGTCGTCGAAAAGCCGAAGGCCACCCCGAAGCAAACGGCCATTGGGTGCGGAGTGTTCTTGGTCCTCTCGTTGGTCATTGGCGGCATAATGTCTAGTTGCGTGGCTAATGCCGGCAAGGTGGACCCGGCAACTTTGGGCGACGGGGCACACGCAAAGGTCGCCTGCCGTGGAATGGTTCAGGACAAATTGAAGGCACCATCAACGGCGAACTTCAGCGGGGAAGGCGCCTCGGGGTCTGGGAACAGTTGGACTGTGACTGGTTCCGTGGACTCGCAAAACAGCTTCGGGGCGCAGATCCGCTCTAGCTACACGTGTTCGCTCACCTATAGTCCCTCCGATCATCAATGGAACGGAAGCGCTAGCGTCGGCTAGCCGTCACGAGGCCCACCGATTCCTTTCGTTTCCGGAAGATCCTCCGGGGCAGCGAGTTTGAACTAGGCTGACGCTCACGCGTCATGACGGGATAGGGGATGGCTCATGGTCGAACTCAGCCTCCAGTGGGTCACGCCGCACACGTTCCGAAAGACAGCAGGGACCCTGCTGGAAGCCTCCTCAGGGATGGCCAGCGCATCGGCCCAGCTGGGCCACTCCATCGAGTACGTCACCCGGAAGCACCACGTCCAAAAAATTCACCAAGCACCCGACAACACGTCCTTACTCGAAGCCTTCGGAGATCGCCTTGTCTAACCAGCTACTGCCGCCTTATCACTTCGACATGGCCGCAGTGTTCCCGCCCATCAAAATGCCCCAGCTGTTTCCGACTGACTACTTTTCAGGTTTGACCAAGCCGATGACTGATTCCATCGCCCTCAACTTTGCATCACACCTTCCGGACGTCCGCCAAACGATCCTCGATTCATATAAGGCCGTCGCGCCGGACTGGTCCAAGCTGGTGCCGAACGTCAGTCAAGTCCTGGGAGTTAATTTTTCCGGGGAACTGGCGAAGTCGTTCGCCCCAAGCATCCAAACGTTGCAGAAGTCGATTCTGGCGGCCTTCCCACCGGTGACCGGCTTGGGCCCGGCGATAGTGGCTCCGGGTGAAGCCGGGACCGCTGCGCCCCGGCTTCCCTCCGCTGACGAACTACTGAGGCTGGGCACGGCCGTCGCGGCGTCCCATGCAACAGATCCGGAGTTTCTTGAAACTGCACGCGAAGCAGTGAATGCGCTGGATGGCGCTGAGCCAGCGATCGAGGCCTACGTGGCATCCCTTTCGGGATACGCCACCAATGCTCTGGAACTCATCAGCCAGGGGATCTACGCGTTTGTATTCACGGTCTGGGTCCTGGCCGTCCTTGGGGTGTCGATCTCATTGCCCGAAGCGGGAAATTTGATCGGCACCACTGGCCTCGTTGCTCCCGCCGTGGCGACAGCGGCCCAGCGCCGCTGGGATGGTTTCGTGGACTCGGTCTGACAGCATATCGGTGGGTTTCCGGCGGAGGCCTACCTGAAAACTCCAATACGAAAGAGCCCCTGATCCGCGTTTCCGCAGGTCAGGAGCTCTTTTCAGGTAGGGCTACTCGGACTTGAACCGAGGACCTTAGGATTATGAGTCCCGCGCTCTAACCAGCTGAGCTATAGCCCCGTGCGCCGGGAACGGCCTGGCCCGGGCGGACCGGACTGTTCCGGGCAAAAACACTCTAGCAATAGTAGTCGCCCGCGCCGTACCGACCGCCGGGCAACTCCGTCCCGCAAACGCGGTCGTACACGGCGCCGGGACTAGACGACGAGATCGTCGTAGCTGGCGCCGCGGTAGATGTCCTCGAACGTCTGGAGGGTGCGTTCGATGCTGTGGTTCTCCACGATGCCCCGGCTTGCCTTGCCCATGGCCGCGAGTTCGCCGGCGGGAAGCGTCAGGACGCGGACCATCTTGGCGGCCAGGTCGTCGCTGTCATTTGGCGTGAACAGGTAACCGTTCTCGCCGTCGCGCACCAGGTGCGGCAGGGCCATGGCGTCCGCCAGCAGCACCGGCGTCGACGCGGACATTGCCTCGAGGGTAACGAGGGACTGGAGCTCGGCCGTGCCCGGCATGCAGAACAGGTCTGCGGCAAGGTAGGCCTTGCGGAGCTCGGCATCGCTGGTGAGTCCCAGGAATTTCACCCGGTCGCGCAGTCCGAGCCGGGCGACCTGTGCCTCGAGGGCGGCGCGGACCTCCCCGCCGCCGACAATCTCGAGGTGGATGTCCAGCTCCTTGGGGGTCTTGGACACGGCATCGATCAGCACGTCGATGTGCTTCTCCTCCGCCAGTCGGCCAACGAACAGGACCGTGGGGCTGGCATGCCGGACCTCTTCCTCGCCGGGCTTCAACTCGTACGCTGCCGCGTCGATGCCGTTGGAGAGCGGAAGGACCTTGCGCAGGAAGGCGTGCTCGTGCATGGCCTTGGCGGCCAGTGGCGTGGGGGTGGTCACGACGTCGGCCTGGCCCATCACCTTGCCCATGTCCTTCCAGGAAATGCGGCCCACGACGTCCTTGAACCACTGCGGGAAGGGCAGGAAGGGGTTCAGGTTCTCGGGCATGAAGTGGTTGGTGGCGACGACCCTGACGCCGCGCTTCACCGCCTCGTACAGGACGTGCTCGCCGATCATGTAGTGGCTCTGGATGTGCACTACGTCGGGCTGGACCTTGTCGAAGAGAAGGCTGATTTCCTTCTTGATCTCCCAGGGGAAGGTGATCCGGAAGTATTCGTGGGTGGGAACTGAATGCGACCTGATTCGGTGGACCGTGCCCTCGTCGCAGGCTTCGCTGTAACTTTTGCCCTTGCCGGGCCGGCAGGCCAGGACGTGCACGTTGTGTCCGCGGGCCGTCATGCCCTTGGCGAGGCGGTAACCGAACATGGCCGCGCCGTTGATGTTGGGCGGGTACGTCTCCGCGGCAATCAGGATGGTCAGCGGTTTCTGGTTGTCGGGTTGGTCATTCTCGGGCCTGGTCACGGGGATAGCTCCTGGTCGTCACGGTGCGGTCAGCTGGGCTGTGGCGGCCGGCTGGCCGTCGGCGGCAGGCGGCGGGCCTGCGCCTGAAGTCTCTGGCGCCGCCCTAGGACACCCGCCCCGCGGCCTTCCGCGCGTCCTTCTTGCGCTTCGTGACCTCGGGATGGTGCCGGGAAAGGGCGATCACTCCCACGATAGCAAGGGAAGCGGCGACCCCCATGGCAATCGCCGTCACAGCGTGGACGTCGGGGCGCAGTTCCCCCAAAATCACGATGCCGATAGCGATGCCGACGATCGGGTCGATCACGGTCAGCCCGGCGATCACGAGGTCCGGCGGCCCACCGGAGTAGGCGCTCTGCACGAACCACGATCCCAGCCCGCCGGCCGCCGCCATGGCGACCAGCGTGTACCACTGGACGTTGAGCAGGAACAGTCCGTTCGGATCGAGCAGGTGTTTGCCGATGATCCGGGTCAGGACCGCCACGAAACCGAAGAGTACGCCGGCGCCGATGATGTACACGAAAGCGCTCATCCGGTGTCTGAAAAGCACCGCCAGCGTTCCGAAGAGGCCCACGGCCAAGGCAAGCAGCAGCACAATGGTCAGTTCGTCCGAGCCGCTGACGTGGTGGTTTTCCTGCGTGACGTTCACGGCGAGCACCACGAACAGGGCCGAGCCGGTGACGCAGGTACTGATGGCCACCACGGTGGCCCGGTTCATGCTGAGGCCCTGGTCTTTGGCATTGATGATGGTGGTGATCACGAGCGCGATCGCGCCGATTGGCTGCACCACGGTGAGGGGCGCCGAGACGAGGGCGACGGCGTTCATTGCCGTGCCGACGCCGAGCAGCAGCAGTCCGAGGACCCAGCGCGGGTTGCGGATCAGGCGGAGCATGCCGTGCGAGCTGAGTGCCAGGCCTCCGGTGTCCGCTTTGACCGCGCTCCCCTGCCGTTGGGCACCGAAGGCAAGAAAGAAGGCGCCAAGCACCGCCAGCAGTACTGCGAACCAGACCATCAGCGGCGTCCGCCGTCGCCGGTGTTCTGCCCCTGGTCCACGGCCGCTCCGGCACCGGCTTTGAGCCCCCGGCCCTTGCGGATGATGGCCCAGAAGTAGTTGTAGGCCGCGATCCAGTGCCCCACCAGGCCCAGCCCAAGGCAGATCCAGGCGGCCACGAAGTAGGCGCCGGTTCCCGGGATGGGCAGCTTGGACAGCACCAGCAACGGCGTGCCGACCAGCAGCAGGGCGGTCCGGATCTTCCCGATCCGGCTGCCGGGCAGGTCGGGGTGGCTGTGGAAGTAGAACAGCGAGAGGGACAGCAGTACCAGGTCGGGGACCAGGAGCGCGGCCAAATACCACCACTCAATGACGCCGGCGATCACCAGCGTGACGACGACGGCGATCAACGCCAACCGGTCCGCGATGGGGTCCATGATGCGGCCCAGTTCTGACATCTGGTTGAAGCGGCGGGCGATGTAGCCGTCCACCCAGTCGGTACTGCCCATGACCGCCAGCACTAGCGCGGCCGAGCCGTATTCCTGCTTAGCCAGGACGAGCCAGATGAAGAGCGGGACCCCCAGGAAGCGGACCACGGTCAGCAGGTTGGGGACGGTGAAGACCAGGTCGTGATGGATCTGCGGCTGCCCGGGCCGCGTGCCAGCGCCGATGAACTTCATCCGGTCCCCCTTTCCACGGCCGGCAACGAGTCAGTGTCGGAGTTCAGGGTGGCGCCTAACCCTTGAGCAGTCTGCGCAACAGGAAGATGAGGGTGGCCGTCGAGGCGGCCAGGGCGGCCAGCGGCTTCCAGCGCTTGCCGAGCTCGGCTGCGGCGCCGGACTCGCCCTTGACCCCCGTCGCGGCGAAGGCTTTGGGTGCGCCGGGTGTTTTTGCCTGGCTGCGGAACGCGGCGACCCTGTCGTCAACGAGCTCCTTGCCTTCAGCCAGCCGGTGCTGGCCGGCGGCGAGGAGGCCCTGCGCCTGCGTCTTGACGTCGAGTTCCTCGCCGAGTTCGTCACGGACCCCGGTGAGGTGCCGGCGTCGCTGGTCGAGGCGGCTGCGCAGCTGGGATTCGGTCGGGGCCGGGCCGAGGTCGGGCTGCTCGGCTGCCTTCTTGGCTTCCTTCGCGGCCTTCGCTTTCGCGGCGGCCTCTTCCTTGGCGGCCTTGGCGGCCTGGGCCTGCGGGGACTTCGGATCCAGGACGGCGGCGTCGAAGGACGAGCCTTCCTTCGCGATGCCGAGGTCGTGTTTGAGGCCGCGGATCGTCTCCTCCGGCAGCAGCGGCATCGCCTTCTTGAACCGGCTGTAGCCGATCAAGCCCACAATCAGCGCGACGATCAGGAAGGCGGCGCAGACCAGGAGGGCCGCGAGCCAGGCGGGCATCACCGTGGCCAGGCCCATGATGGCGGCAACGATGAGCCCGATCACCAGGAAAGCGACAAAGATCAGCGCGACAGCGAGGAAGGCCGCCGCGACGCCAAGCTGGATGCCCTTGCGTTTGAGCTCGGCCTTGGCGAACGCAATCTCGTCGTTGAGCTGCCGGGGTGCGAGCTTGAAGATCAGTTTCAGGGTCTTGGGCAGCGCGGAAAGGCGCAGCCCTCCGCTTGTCCTGCCGGTGTGACGTCCGCTCATCGGTTCCGCCTAACTGGTTCCATCTGTGATCCGCCTACGCTGAATTGCCGGGTGCACGTGCTTAAACGCACGCCCAGGTCTCAAAACTATCATTCAGGGTCCGGACAGCGTCCCGCCGACTGGCAGGATTGAGCGTGGCGTGAGGGCCGGCCCGGTCCGGGCCACACCCTCCGGGGAGGACATGCCCGTACCCCGCGGCCACGAATGGACATAACGGGCACATGCCCACCCGCCGGCACGCACGTGGCGCATGTCCCCCGGGACGGGGGCGGTACAGGGGCGGCGCAGGCCGGCGGGTGGGCGGACTCCGGCGACGCGGAGCAGGCTAAACCTGGCGGTGGATGGACTTGTAGCTCAGGTACGCGTTCAGGCCTTCGATTCCGTATTCCGTGCCAAGTCCTGAATCGTGCCGGCCGCCGAAGGGTGCTGCGTGGTTGGACGCGAAGAAGTTGATGCCCACGGACCCGGTGTCCATCCGGTCCGCGACAGCCAGCGCCGCCTGCCGGTCCTGCCCGAACACCAGGCCGCCGAGGCCAAACTCGGTGTTGTTCGCCAGCTCAACCGCCTCATCAACGGCGCCCCCGGCGTCGTCGTACTTCAGGATGCAGATCACCGGGCCGAAGATCTCCTCCCGGGAAATCCGCATCTCCGGGGTGACATCGGCGAACACGGTGGGTTCCACGAAGTAGCCGCCTTCGAGCCCGCCGCCCAGGCTAGCCGCCCGGCCGCCGGTGGTGGCGCGGGCCCCTTCAGCCAGTCCTGACTCAACGTATTCCAGCACCGTCCGGTATTGGGATTCGGTGGCGCAAGGCCCGAAGACCGTGTCCGGGTCCAGCGGGTCGCCCTGCTTACCGGCCGCGATGGTTGCGGTGACCATGTCCACCACTTCCTCGTACCGGCTGGCGGGGGCCAGGATCCGGGTGGAGATGTAGCAGGTCTGGCCGGTGTTGCGCATGGAGGAGCGGATCAGCACCCGCGACATCGCGTCCAAGTCAGCATCCGGCAGCACAATCGCACTGGATTTTCCGCCAAGCTCCAAGGTGACGGGACGCAGCAGCTCGCCGCAGGCCGCGGCTATTTTCCGGCCCACCGGGGTAGAACCGGTGAACGCCACCTTGTCCACGCCCGGGTGCTTCACCAGCGCGTCCCCGAGCCGGCCGGACCCGGTGACCAGGTTGACGACGCCGGCCGGGACCCCGGCCGCGGCCACGGCGTCGATAATCACCCGGAGCGACAGCGGCGTGGGCGACGCCGGCTTGATTACCACAGTGCAGCCGGCCAGCAGCGCCGGGGCAAGTTTGATGACCACGAGGTTGATCGGAAAATTCCACGGCGCGATCAGCGCACACACGCCGATCGGTTCGCGCCGGACCACGGATTCGCCGCCGCCCTTGGGGAACGCGCGCACATCCGCGCGCTCAAGGTAGCCAGCCAACGTGGCGAAGTAGCGGAAGATGCCCGCGGCGTTCGCCGCGGCTCCGGCGGATTCGGACACCGGCGAGCCGTTCTCCCGGGTGTTGGTCAGCGACAGCTCCCCCGCCCGTTTCTCCACTTCCTCGGCGATGCGCAGCAGATAGGCTGCCCGCTCGGACGGCGCCAACCGCGGCCACTCGCCCGCGTCGAAAGCCCTGCGGGCGGAGGCGACGGCGGCGTCGACGTCGTCGGGCGTTCCGTCCGGCACCGAGCCCCACACTTCGCCGGTGGCGGGGTCCGTGACCGGGTTGCGGCCGGTGCCGCGCGCGGGGATCCAGGCGCCGTCGATGAAGATGTCCTCGACGTGGGTGTACGGCAATTCGAGCGCGGCCCGCGCTGCGAGGGCCGGCGCGTCGTGCGTCGCGGCGGTCACCGGATCACCGCCGTCTTGAGTAGAGCGTTGGAACGGTCCAGGTCCGCGACGGCCATGTCGTGGGCGGCCTGGGTGATGAGTTCGGGCACGATTTCCGTGGCCAGCCGGTCGGTGTAAGTGGCAGGATCCATCCCGAACCAGGAGGAGGCGAGCGCAATCCCCGCCTGGTCGAACCGCCACAGCCGGTCCGCGTCGCGCATCAGCGCGTCTTCCAGGGAGTGCGCCTCCGGGCGGGTGTCGTGGCCGTCGATGATGTCGCAGACCCGCTCGATAAACTCCGAGGAGTAGCCCAGGGGCGGGAGCACCCGGCGGGCAACGTCGCAGCCCTGCTTTTCGTGTTCGTACCTGATGGCTGCCTTGCGCCAGTCGCCGGCGAAGCCCTCGGAGATGATGCGCGATTCGTCCACGTGGGCCCACCCGGTGTCATGCAGCAAGGTCGCCACGCGCACCAGTTCGGCGTCGGCGTCGGGGTGCGCACGGCACAGCCGCTCGGCGAATGCGAGCGAGATCGGCAGGTGGATGTCGTTGCCGCGGGTGCGTGTCTCGTGCACCACGGCACGCCAGAGCACGTCGAGGTCCTCGAGCGCGGCCGGAGTGGTGGCGATCGGGGCAGTGTCGACCGGGCCCGTGGGCGGAACCGGGCGGGCTGGATAGGCTGCGGCAAAATCCGCGGCGGCGGACATGGGTTCCGCGCTTCGGGCAGCCGGGCCGGCGTCGGCATGGGCGACCGGAGTCTCGGGGGTGGTCATGATGCTCCTTCGGGTGCGGCCAACCTACTGTCTGAATACAGTTAGCTGTCCGTCGTAATCGTCTTGAGGGGGGTGGCCGGGTCAGCGGCGGCGTCCGCCGGGATGTTCTGGCCCTTGGCCAGGGCGTTCCTGACGGCCATGAAGTCCAGCGGCGCGTTGACGCAGTCCGCGGCGATGATCCGGCCCTGCCGGTAGTAGAGGACACTGAACTTTCCGCGCTCCTCGTCCCGCCGGAGAACAGTCTGGTCGTAACCGTTGCAGAGGCCGGCGATTTGCAGCTTGAGGTCCGCCTGGTTGGACCAGAACCACGGGATGCCGGCGTATTCCTCCCGCCGTCCGGTCAGCGAGTAAGCCGCGACCTTGGCGTGTTCGATGGCGTTGTTGACGCTTTCCAGCCTGATCCGTTCGCCGGGCGTGGACCCGGGCACCGGGTTGGGCATGTTGGCGCAGTCACCGATTGCCACCGTGGCGCCGTCCGAGGCCAGGGCGAAGCGGTCCACTACGATCCCGTTGTCTACCGTGAGGCCCAGGTCCTCCGCCAACTGGGTGTTGGGGATGACGCCGATGCCTACCAGCACGATCTGAGCGGGCAGCACGGTGCCGTCCTGGAGTTCCACGCCGGCCACCGCCCCGCTGCCCTCGCCCGAGCCGTGCTCCGCAATGAACCGCCGGGCGCTCGTGCTGAGCCGGATGTCCAGTCCGCGGTCCCGGTGCGCCCGCAGGAAGTAGTCGGCGGTTTCTTCGCCGACGGCCCGGCCCACGAGGCGAGGCCCGAACTCCAGCACCGTGACGTTCTTGCCCATCTTCCGCAGGCTCGACGCGGCTTCCAGTCCGATGAATCCGCCGCCGATCACCACCACGTCCGTGGCGTCCCCCACCCGGGCCTTGAGCGCCAGGGCGTCGTCGGCGTTGCGCAGATACAGCACGCCGTCGAGGTCCGCGCCGTCGATCTCCAGCTTGCGGGCGCGGGCGCCCACTGTGAGGGCGAGCCGCTTGAAGGGGAACTGCTTGCCGGAGGCGGAGTGCGCGACGCCGGAGCCGTCCGCGTCCTTGTCGATCCGGACGATGAATTGGCCCTTCACCAGGTCCACGTTGTGTTCGGTCCAGTAGTCGTTGGAGCGGAAAATCAGCGATTCACTCTCCACCGTGCCCTGCAGGAATTCCTTGGATAGCGCCGGCCGCTGGTAGGGGCGGTGGTCCTCGTCACCGAGGAGGGTGATGTGTTCCTCGAAGCCGAGCGCCCGCAGCGACACCGCGAGCTGGACGCCGGACTGGCTCGCGCCGATGATCAGCAGGCCGGTCCGGGTGGTGCTGTCCGGCTGCACGGCTGCGCCGGCCGCGGTCTGCTCGGCGGCGGCTGCCTGCTCCAATGCGCGGGTGCCCATCACTACACCTGCGTTTCCGGGGTGGTGACGAACAGGTCGAGCTCGTCCGTGAGGCGGAGCTGGCAGGACAGCCGCGAGTTGTCCTCGCGGTCCACTGCGGTGCCGTAGAGCATCTCGTCCTCCATGTCCTCCATCTTCGGGAGCTGTGAAAGGCAGTCCTCGCGGACGAACACGTGGCAGGTGGCGCAGGACAGCGAGCCGCCGCATTCGGCGACGATACCGGGCACGCCATTGCGGACCGCGGTTTCCATGACGGAGTCGCCGGCGTTGCCCTGGACATCGCGAACAGCGCCTTCGGCGTCAGTGAAATGAACGGTTGGCATAGGTCCTCCTTAGAGGGTGAGCTTGGGATGAATCGTTGAGTTGGGCGGTGGCGGACGGGGTCAGATGAACTGGCGGCCGCCGTCGACCACCATGGTCTGGCCGGTGTAATAGGAGCTGTCCGGGCCGGCCAGGAAGAGCGCGGCGCCGACGATGTCCTCCGGCTGGCTCGCCCGTTTGATCGCGCCGCGGTCCACGCCGTAGTTCTCGGCATTGGCCATCAGCCCGTAGCTGGCCTCGGTGAGGGTAAAGCCGGGGGCGATCGCGTTGACCGTGATCCCCCGCCTGCCCAGCTCCTTGGCCATGACCCGGGTCAGGGCCACCACGCCGCCCTTCGAGGCGACGTAGTGCATCCACTGCTCCGAACCGCTGAAGATGGTCGCGCTGGAGAGGTTGATGACGCGGCCGCCCTCGCGCAGGTACGGACTCGCGGCCCGGCTCACGAGCCAGGGGCCCTTGAGGTTGACGTTCATGACCAGGTCCCACTCGGCCGGATCGATGTCTTCGAACGGGCTCCGGGTCACCGCCGCGTACACGGCGGCGTTGTTGAGGACGACGTCGATCCCCCCGCTGCCGAAGTCCGCGCAGCTTTTCGCGAGGGCCTCGGTGGAGTCGACGCTGGTGACGTCGACGTGGAACGCTGCCGCCTCGGCCCCGGCATCCGCGACCAGTTTGGCGGTTTCCTCCGCGCCCTCGAGATTCACATCCGCCACAGCCACGCGGTAGCCGCGGCGGGCGAAGCCGAGCGCGAACGCCCGGCCCAGCCCGCCGGCGGCACCGGTGATCAGGACAGTGCGGCCGTCAGGGCCCGCACCGTCACTCTGTGGATCAGGCGTAGTGGGATCAGACATGGCTGTGGCTGTGCTCACTGTGACTGTGGGCCCCCGGCCCCGCGACCTGCAGTTCGGGCTCATCGTCCAGGATCTGGACAGTGCCCTTGGTGCCGTCGACCCGCAGCCGCTGGCCGGTTTTGATCGTGGTGGACCCCGAACCGGTTCCGGTCACGGCCGGCAGGCCGTATTCGCGGCAGACGATGGCCGCGTGGCTCATCATGCCGCCGATGTCCGTGACGGTGGCTTTGATCTTGCCGAAGATTGGGCCCCAGGAGGGAGCGGTGACGGTGGCGACGAGGATCTCGCCCTGCTGGACCTCGGAGAGCTGGTCCGCGTCCGTAACGACGCGGGCCAGGCCTTCAACGACGCCGGGCGATGCCGCCATGCCGCGCAGGCCGCCGCCCTCAACCTCCTCGCCGGCGCCCAGCCACTGCTGGACCTGCTCGGTGGTGATGCCCCAGAGCATCCGGGTGAAGGGTTCGGTGATGATTTCCGGCGGGGTGTTCAGCGCCGGCGCGGGCCGGGCAGTCTTGAGCGCGTCCACGATCCCGCGGCGGCGCTCAATCTCCTCCGGCCAGTAGTCCGGGCCGATCGGCTTGGCGCCGACGCCCCAGCCGGTGACGAGGTCGAAGAGTGCGTCGCGGACCTCGTTGCGGCCCAGGTAAAGCAGGTCATCCGGTTCGGTCCAGAAGCCCTCGGCCTGCATCATGCGGGACAGTTCACGGATCTTGCGCCAGAAAACGCCCATGGTCCAGTGCTCGATGTAGAAGTTGTGGTTTTCCACGTACGGGTAGGCGGTGGCGGCGAGGCCCCGCTTGGCGTCGAAGAGCGCCTGGTTTTCGCCTTCCAGCAGGTCCCGGTATTCCTCGATGATGCGGTCGCGCTCGGCGATCAGGGCCTCGACCGGGCGCATGATTTCCTGGCCTTCGTCCACGCGCCGGACGTAGTCCGCGATGTAGCCCAGCGGGATTTCCTGGTGCTCGTTCCAGTACTTGTCATGGCCGTAGAAGCCGTTGCCCACGGTGAAGTTGAACCACGGGTCCTTGGCGCCCTCGTACTGGGCTATCCAGCGGTCCCCGCCCGGGGCGGCCGCGATGGCACCCAAGGTGGCCTCGACGTCGTCGGTGTTACCAAAGTACCGCTGCAGCTTCAATTCGACGGCGAGCTTGGCGAGCTGTTTGAGTTCGTCGTCCGGGCGGAAGAGCTCCATATCCACGCCCTGGACCATCGTGGCGATGGACTGGTCCGGGATGTTGGGAAAGACCTGCTTGCAGAAGTTGAAGAAGTCCAGGTAGGCGATGTAGCCCAGGTTCAGGAACTCGAAGTGGTACTGCCAGTTCTGGTAGGCCAGCTGGATCAGCCGGTCGTAGCTCTCCAAGAGCTTCTCGGAGCCGTCCTTGCCCTTGCCGGACAGGATGTCCTCCATCGGAACCATGTCCGGGAGCTTCGGAAAGGAAATGGTTTCCATCTCATCGATGGTGCCCTTGACCTTCACGTGCCAGTCTTTGAGCAACTGGTCCCAGTTCTGGAAGTAGTGCCCCACCCGCTGTTCGAAGAGGGGGACGCGGGCGCCGATCTGGTCCTCGGGGACCGGGATGGGCGACATGTACAGGTAGCCCAGGTGGACCCGGAACTCGATGCCGTTGGCGTTGGGGATCATCAGGTGCCGGGCGTTGTATTGGCCCAGGCACTTGACCGCGAACTCGCCGCCGATCGTCTCGAAGGGCTTGAACACGGTAGGCCAGTGCTGGCTGTCGCAGAACCAGAATTTGGCGTCCTCCTGCTCCTTGAGCTTGTCCTGGAAGACCAGATAGTACGGGTAGATCTTTTCCCAGCCCTCGGCGCCGGCGGGAACCGGAAGCTCGGAGGGCTTGGGGAAGGACTTCAGGGACATGGCGGTCCTTTCAATACGGGCTCGGCGTTGAGCCTGGGTGTCGGAGCGGACTAGCGGGGCAAAACTTATTCAGAAGGAGGGCTTCAGCAGTGACGCGGTGATGCCGCCGAGGCTGAAGCTCCCGCTCGCCGGCGGCGCTGACGACGGCGCCGTGCCTACAGGCGGGGTCACCGGCGGGGTCGGGTGGCGCAGTCCGCTGAAGTAGCCGCCGGCGGCGGCCGGCTGGGGCGGCGTTTGCGACGCTGCCTTGGAGGAGTGCACCGTTTCCGGGCGGGACTGCAGCAGGAGCAGGTTCTCGCCGTCGGGCAGGTCCGCGTCGAGGGCCCATTCGATGTCCTGCGGGCATTTGTAGTGCTTTTCGGCCCGCTTGGCCATCTGCGCGACGGCGGTGAGTTCGGCGTCGGACAGGCTGCGGCGGCCGCGGCGTTCGGCGTCGACCTCGCGTTCGACGAGGCGGCCGGCGGCGGCGTCCGGGACGAGTTCGGCGTGCTTGTCGCCGAGGTGCTCGTTGACCACGGCCAGGGTCACCTTGTCCAGCATGACGTTGTCCGGGGTGACCTGGCCCGAAACCACCATCTCCCCGACCCCGTAGGAGGAGTCGATGGTGATCTTGGAGCGGTCGCCGTTGGTGGGGTCCATGGTGATCGCGACGCCGGAGACGCGCGCATTGACCATCTTCTGCACCACGACGGCCATCGAGAGGCCCTCGTTGGGGATGTTGTTCTTGAGCCGGTAGACGATGGCCCGGGAGGTGAAGAGCGAGGCCCAGCATTGCCGGATGTGGTCGGTGACGGCCTTGACGCCGTCGAGCCAGAGGTAGGTGTCCTGCTGGCCGGCGAAAGAGGCGTCCGGCAGGTCCTCGGCGGTGGCGCTGGACCGCACGGCCACGGGGACCGGCGCGTCGAAGCGGTTCATGAGGGAGTCGTAGGCGCTGATCGTAAGTTCACGCATTGCCTGCGGAACGGGCCGGGAGCAAATGTCTTCGCGGATGGCGGCGGAGACCTTGTCCACCTGCGCCATGTCCTCGGAATCCAGATCGGCCAAGAGCTGATGGATGTGCTTGGTGATCCCGGCTTCCTCCATGAAGGTGTCGAACTGGGCGGTGGTCACCACGAAGCCGGGCGGAACGGGCATGCCGGCGGAGGTCATGGTGACCAGCGAAGCCCCCTTTCCGCCGAGGTTTTCGAGCTTTGGCGTGACACCGCCGTCGAAGAACTGGATGTATTCGTTGCTGTGCATGATTTTCAGGCCTTCCAGCTGACGGGAACGGTCTCGGGGACGCGGAAGGACAGGTTTTCCCGGAAGGTGATGCCCTCCGGGTTCTCCAGCTGTAGCTCCGGGGCGAGCCGGGCGACTTCCTCGAGCGCGATTTTTGCCTGGAGTTTTGCGAGCATGTTGCCCAGGCAGTAGTGGATGCCGAACCCGAAGGAGAGGTGCTCGCGGGCGTTGGGGCGGGTGATATCGAAGTTTTCGCCGGCGTCGAACTTGTCCTCGTCGCGGTTGGCGGAGCCCATCAGGAGCAGCAATTGGGCACCCTTTTCGATCGCGACACCACCCACTTCCGTGTCCTTCAGCGCCTTGCGCCGCCAGCCCACGATCGAGCCGGCGTAGCGCAGAACCTCGTCGATGGCCGCGGGGATCTTCTTGGGGTCCTGCACGAGCCGCTTCCACTGCTCGGGCCGGGCGAGGAGCTCGCGCAGCGCGTTGGAGATCAGCGTGGTGGTGGTCTCGTGGCCGGCGAAGAGCAGGCTGTAGAGAACGGAGGCGATCTCGTGGTCCGAGATCTCGGCGCCTTCCTGCTGCGCCTTCACCAGGTCCGCGGTGAGGTTGTCGCCGCAGTTGCCGTGGGCCTCCTTCACCAGGCGCAAGCACTCCTGCCAGTACTCCACGAGGTTGCGGGCGTGCGGAATCTGCTCCTCGTCGCTGAGGTCGCCCCAGGTCATGGCCGCGCGGGAGTCGCTCCAGCGTTTGAAGGTATCGACCTTTGCGACGTCGGCTCCGATGAGCGTGAGGATGGTGATGGTGGGGACGTCATAGGCGAGGTCCTTGACCATGTCGCCGCGGTGTTCCGGGCGTGMCAGCATCTTCTCGACCAGCCCGACGACGTTCTGCCGGATGAACGGCTCAAGCGCCTTGTAGCGGCGGGGGGTGAAGGCTTTCTGGACGATCGCGCGGATTCGGGTGTGCTCCGGAGGGATGCGCGCGGAAAGACCCGAGTAGGCGGTGAACCCGCCGTCGTCCATGATTTTCTTGGCCGCGGCGCCGCGTTCGCGGACCGGCGCCTGGGCGTTTTCGCTCGAGAAGGTCTCCCAGTCTTCGAACACTGCCTTGATGTCCTCATAGCGCGAGACAACGTAGAGGCCCGTCCGCTCGTCAAACATGACCGGCTGCTCGGCCCGGAGCTCGGCGTACGCGCCGAAGGGGTCCTTCATCTGGAACGGCTCATAGCCGTGGTGCCCGGCGGGGGCTTCGGCGCCGTGGCCGAGGGGACAGCGGCCGGCCGTTTCAGTCGACGATGACATGGGAACTCCTAGGAAAATTGGCTCCGCCGGCTGCCGTCAGGCGCCGGGGGTTCGTGGTCTCCAGTGTGGTCCACATCACCAGCCAAGCCCAGTCGTTACTTCCGCTCAGCGGAAACCAATATCAGTCTCCGGAAGAGCGGCGTCGGCCTACCCCGTCGGAAGGGTTCCCCGGTGGACGCCGATAAGCGTTTCCAGCGGGATCCGTGCCGTGGCGCGTTCGATCTGCGCCGAAATTCCCTTCAGGACCGGAAGGTGCCTGGTCATGGTGGACGCCTGGGAGGTGGGCAGCACCAGGCCGATCGCCGCCCCGATCCTGCCCGTGTGGAAGACCGGGACGGCGATCGAACACGAGCCCAGGCGCACTTCCTCCAGCGTGGTGGCATAGCCCTGCTCGCGGATCTGGTCCAGTTCCGCAGCAAACCGCCGCGGGTCAACGTGGGTGTGGGCTGTGGGCCGTTCCAGCTCCCGATGCAGGTAAGCGTCCCGGACCCAGCCCTCCTCGAACGCCAGGATGACCTTCCCGACGGCGGTGGCATGCATCGGAAGCCGGCCTCCCACGCGGGAGGCCCTGGGCACCCGTTTGGAACCGTAGACCCTGTCGATGTAGAGCACTTCATGGCCGACGCGGACGGCCAGGTGCGCGGTCTCGCCGGTCAATGAGAACAGGTCCTGAACATAGGGACGGGCCGCGTCGCGCAGCTGCCGTCCGGTGTTCTGGGCGAGCTCCCACAGCCGGATGCCCAGCTGGTACCGCCCGTTGGGTTCCCGCGAGAGGAAGCCCCAGTCCGTCAGCTCGTTCACCAGCCGGTGCGCGGTGCTCAACGGGAGCCCGGATTTCTCGGCAATGTCCGTTAGGCTCAACGCGCCGCGGGACTTCTCAAATGCCTCCAGGATGGCCAGGACCTTGGACGTCACGGTGCGTCCGGGTTCGCGGCTGCCGCCGGCCATGCTGACCTCCTGCATTCCTTGGCGCCCAGCGGCGTCCGGAATCGAGTCTAGACCGGTGCGGCCGCACCTGTTGGCTCCTCGAGCAGGCGTTGCCGCTGCGGCCACAGGGTTACCGATTCCAGGGCGGACAGTGCCCTCGCCATGGCGCGTGCCTCGGCGGTGAACAGATGCCCGTGGACGCGCTGGCTGCACAGCCGCAGGGCCTGCCCGCGGTCGAGCCCGAACCAGTCCATCACCGTGTCGATGCCGTGCGGGCTGAGCCGCCAGGTCTTGTCGGCATCCTTGACGATCGCGTCTTCGATGGAGAGGGCTTCGCGCCGGCTGTCGTGCCCGTCAATGATGTCCAGAATGGCCTGGACCTTCCCGGGATCGTAGCGGCCGTCCGCGAGGATTTGGGCCGCCAGCTTGGCCCCCTCTTTTTCGTGCAGCAGCACCAGGTCGGGTCTCCCGCCGCCCGGGGCAATGGCCTGCAGCACCTCGTCCGGCGGAACCTGCGACCAGCCCACGTCATGCAGCATGATGGCCGGAAGAACGACGGCAGGATCCGCCTCGGGGTGCGCATCCAACAGGGCTTGGGCCAGTCCCAGGGCGTAGAGCGTGTGGGCATCGTTGTCCCGCACCCGCAGATAGGGGGCCGCGCGGTCCCAGATCGCGGCAAGCTGAGGAGATAGCGCCATGACCCCATCCGGGTCCGCCTCAATACTCGCGGCGACGTCCCGCCCGTGGTGATTGGCGGCGGCCCTCATCTTCGTCATGCATCCAACATCGGCCCTAAAGTCGGCGCGGGCAAGGGCCGCCTTCCGCTCACCGGAACCGGGCTGGGCAAGTACGGGACATGCCCAGTCCCCGCCGCCACGAATGAACATACTGGCAGCATGCCCACACGCCGGCCCGAGCGCGGCGCATGTCCCCGGCCGGCCCGAGAAGAGGGCAGACCCCCTCCAGGACATGCCCAGTCCCCGCCGCCACGAATGGACATACTGGCAACATGCCCATGCGCCGGCCCGAGCGCGGCGCATGTCCCCCGCCAACCCGAGCGTGGCGCATGTCCCGAGGGGCGGGAGGGGTGCGACCACGCGGCCCTGTTCGCGGCCCACGGCGGGCGATAAAGTTGTTGTGTGCCTGACTGGCAGAGCCCTCATCCCCTACCGGCCACGTGGCAGCGAAGCGACGACGGGATTCTGCCTCTGTGGTGGGAGCGGCTGTGCTCCCAGACCAGCCCTCAGTCGGCCGCGCTGTATGCGGCCGGGCTATTCACCGAGGACCGGCGGCGTCCCATCGCTCAGTGGTACAACCCCGCCTTCGATGCAGCGCTCCTGGTAGCCCCCGAAACTTCCCCCGAGTGGCCCGTGCAGCGCTTTGGCATCTTCTACGCACCCCCGCGCGGCGGCTTCACCCGCGTGCACTCCTCCGCCCACGAGTGGCACCCCCGGGAGCCGAGGCAGTCCCCCACGGAGGATGAGGCCTTTCAGGCGGCCGTGGCCGAGGCCGAGCGTTTCCTGCAGGTCGAGATGTTCTTCGTCTAGGGGCCCGAAAAGGCGCCCGAAAGGCAAATAGGCGCCCGATCCGTCCGCACGGCGGGCAAGAAAAAAGGTCCCGCGGCCGGTAATTCACCGGCCGCGGGACCTGTCCGCTCCTCCTGCTGGACTTGAACCAGCAACCCTTCGATTAACAGTCGAATGCTCTGCCAATTGAGCTAAGGAGGAATGAAGCAGGTATGACATTAGCAAAGGTTTCAGCGCTAAGGAAATCGGCGGCGCAGTCGGGGGCCGGGCCGCCTCCCCGCCGGACTCCATACCCCCAGCGGGTATAAAAAAGTCCCCGTCCCGGTGACCCGGAACGGGGACTGCGCGCTCCTCCTGCTGGACTTGAACCAGCAACCCTTCGATTAACAGTCGAATGCTCTGCCAATTGAGCTAAGGAGGAATGAGGCGGGTTCAAGCCTAGCAAAATCCCTGACGGGAGTGAAATCGTGGAACGAAATCGTGGGTCTAGGCGTCGGAACGCAACGCCCGACGCTCCATTTCGAGCATCATCAGTTCCCGCTGGACCTGCTGGATCCGTTCCTTCTCGGAACTGGGATCGAGCCGCTGCAGCTGGCCCATCTTGTCCGCCTTCACCCGGGTGATCTGAAGTTCAAAGAGCGCCTTGAGGATCCCCTTGCCGTACTTCTGGACCCCCTCGGCTGTACTGGCAGGCAATGGCACCACCGACAGCTCGGAGACCAACGGCCGGAGTGGTTCGGGGATCTCCTCCATGACCTGACCCACCCAGCGAGCGGGTTCCCCCAGCAGGCCAGGACCCGAGGCGCGCATGGCGTCGTGGACGGCCTGAAAAGCAGGCGTGAGGAACCGGGCCCCGGAGAAGCGCTCCCAAATGCCCCCGGCCAGGAGGGCCGGCTCCTGCAGCGCCACTTCGAGCGCCTGCCGCTCCATTGAGGCCACCGGATCGCGGGGGTCCGGACGCTGGTAGGAAGGGACAGCACCCGACGCCGGTCCGGCGGCCACCCCGGGTCCCCCGGGCAGGGCAGCGTCGCCACCGGCCGGCCGCCCGCCGGGCCGCGATGTCCCGGAAACCGTCGGCCCACCCGTGCTGCCTCGCTTCATGGCGACGCCGACGGCGCGGCTGACCTCCTCGACCGGCATTCCCAGCCAGCCCGCCAGTTCCCGGGCGTAGCCGGGCCGGATGCCGGCGTCGCGGATCTGCGCGACCACGGGAGCCGACTCGCGCAGGGCCGCGATCCGGCCCTCCACGGTGTCCAAATTGTGCCGCCTCAGCGTGGCGCGGATCGCAAACTCGAACAGCGGACGGCGGGTGCCAATCAGGTCGCGGACGGCGGAGTCGCCCTTGGCCTGGCGCAGCTCGCAGGGATCGGCGCCGCCCGGTTCGACTGCGACATAGGTCTGGGCCACGAAGCGCTGGTCTTCTTCGAAGGCACGCAGGGCCGCTTTCTGGCCTGCGGCGTCGCCGTCGAACGTGAAGATCACTTCTCCCCCGCTGCCGTCGTCGGAGAGAAGCCGGCGGGCGACCTTGATGTGCTCGGTGCCGAACGCCGTGCCGCAGGTCGCGACCGCCGTCGTAACCCCGGCCAGGTGGCACGCCATCACATCGGTGTAGCCCTCCACCACCACCAGCTGGCGCTCTTTGGCGATGTTCCGCTTGGCGAGGTCGATCCCGTACAGGACCTGAGACTTCTTGTAGAGAGCGGTTTCGGGGGTGTTGAGGTATTTCGGGCCCTGGTCGTCCTCGTAGAGCTTCCGCGCACCGAAGCCGATGGTGTCGCCGGCGATGTCACGGATGGGCCAGATCAGCCGGCCGCGGAAGCGGTCGTAGATCCCCCGGGAGCCTTCCGAGAACATCCCGGTGAGTTTGAGCTCGGCGTCGGTGTAGCCGCGGCCGCGGAGGTGCTTGAGCAGCGAGTCCCAGCCTTGCGGGGCGTAGCCGACGCCGAACAGTTCCGATGCGGCACGGTCGAAACCGCGGTCGTAAAGGAAGTTTCGGCCTTCTGTGGCACCGGGGGTCAGGAGCTGGGCACGGAAGAATTCGTCAGCGATCTTGTGTGCGTCCAGCAGCCGCTGGCGACGGCCGATTTCCTCGCGATTGGGGCCGGAACCGCCGTCCTCGTAGCGCAGTTCGTAGCCGATCCGCGCCGCGAGCTTCTCTACGGCCTCGTGGAAGGTGGTGTGGTCGAGCTTCTGCACGAAGGAGATGACGTCGCCGTCCTCGCCGCAGCCGAAGCAGTGGTAGCGGCCCACCTGGGGGCGCACGGTAAAGGACGGCGAGCGCTCGTCGTGGAAGGGGCACAGGCCCTTGAAGGATCCCAGGCCCGCCCCCTTGAGGGTCACGTAGCCGTCGATGACTTCCTTGATGTCGGTGCGCTGGCGTACCTCGTCGATATCGTCACGTTTGATCAGGCCAGCCACATAGCTATCCTAGCCCCCGCCCGCGGGCAGCCCGGSGGGGCTGCCCGCGGCCCGGCAGCCGCGCAGCGGCTTACCGCGACTTAACCGCGCCTTGACCGCGGACTAACGGCGGCGCCGGGATTCAGCGGGGGCCGTCTCCCTCAGGCTAAGGGCCAGCATGGGGCACAACGCCACGGCCTCTTGCGCCGCTTCCCGGTCAGCGGCGCGCAGCGGAACATCCGTCCGCTGCCGGCCTACCTTCCCGCGGGCCACCGGGTATCCCCAATCGTCCCTGTCCAGCACGCCGGCGAGCAGCTCGGTGCACAGGCCGCGGCCATCACACTTGGTCCAGTCGATATGAAGGGAGGTGCTCATGCCGCCATGCCTCCGGGCCCGATGCACCGGCCGGTGAGGTGCGCCCGCACGTCGTCGGCAAAAACCTCCAGCGCGCTGCTTACCAGGCCCGTTGTTCCGTCCGGGTGCCGGCACGCGCCGCGTCCGGTGACCAGCTTGCCGAGGCGGTCCAGTTCGGCGAGGAGCCGGGGATCCCGGTCCCTTGCGGCGATGCGGTTGAGGACCGCGGCCATTGCCGGTAATCCGAACATGCACGGTCCGCACTGCCGGGCTGACTCCCCGGCGAGATAGGTAAGGATGCGGGCCGTGGCCTCGACCCCGCACGTGTCCCGGCCCAGCGCGTGGATGACTCCGGCGCCGGGACGCACCATCCGGCTGGCCGGTCCCGCGGGCGACAGCAGCTGGGAACCGGTCCGCACCCAGCGGCCGTGGTAGCCGCCCACCAGCACTGCGGACACGGAGGCGGGATCCATGCCGGCGGCCCCGAGGACGTCGGCGAGCTTTGCCCCGCCGGGCACCTCCAGCACTAGACCGCGTGCCGGGGTGGGACCGGAGACAGACACCAGCCGGGTGCCGGGATCCGCGGCGGTCCCGGCTTCACGGAACCACGCCGCACCGAAGCGGGCGATCAAGGCCACCTGCGCCAGGGTTTCGACATTGACTACCAGGGTGGGACGGCCGTTGAGCCCGGACACGCTGAGTCGACGGCTTTGGTCCAGCGGAAGCGCAGAGCCGGTGGCGATCATGTTTACGACGGCGCTCGACTCCCCCGAGATGAAGGTCTCCGGCGCTTCCACCACTTCAATCCGCCGCGCACCGGGATGCTCCAGCAAGGCACGCTGCACCCCGGGAATGCTGACCGCCGGCACGTACAGATACATCCGCGAGCCCGCCAACGCCTTGGTAACAGCCAGGAGGCCGTCAATCACCAGATGGGGTGCGTCGGCCAGCAGCGTCTTGTCCTTGAAGCTCAGCGGCTCCCCTTCCGCGCCGTTGGCGATCACCACGGGCCGTGCTGCAAGCAACCCCTTCCGTACGGAGCGGGCGGTGGCGGTGGCTTTCCGCCAGGTCTCGAAGGCGGCGCCGCCGCGGCCGGTGAGGCCCGAGGCCTCCAGCACCGCCAGCAGGCCCGGGGCAGCGACGTCGGGATCCAAAGGCCCGAAGGTTTCCAGGTGACCGGCCAGCCCTGCACCCGGATCCGCTGCCAGGAGGCGGGGCTCCAGCCGGACGGCGGCGGCCCCGGGCGAAGGCGGGAGCACGTCGGGAAACGGGTTCACAGGAGGCGTCCTTCCCGGGCTTTGGCGGTTTCCGGGAACGACGGCGAGAGCCGCCACACCAGGGCTGACGCGACGGCCACTGCTGACCCTGCCGCCAGCGCGAGGAACCACTTGCTGCCCGCATCCGTGCCGTTTCCGAGGGCGTGGGCCATGGCGAGGGGCCAGATGGCGTAGCTGAGCCAGTGGACGGCCTTGAATGCGCGCTGGCCGATCCGGCGCCGCAGCAGGGCTGTCACGACGACGGCCGCCACTAGGTCCAGTGCCACCGTGCCCAGCCCCTGCCAGAACGGCTGGAAGGAGCCCAGGAACGGCACGACGACGTCCACGGGGCGCAGTTTCGCGAAGGAATCCAGCAGCAGGGATCCGATGTGCAGGCCAAGGAATACCGTGGCAAGCAGGACAATATTGCGGTGCAGGATGCTGATGGAAAACCTCGGCAGCTCCAGCAGCGGCCGGCCTGACCTGTTGAGGATGCCCAACAGGACGGACGCGGTAAACAGCGCGAGGGCGATGAACCCGCTGACCCGGCCGAAGGCCCACATTGCCTCATCCACGGGAGACACCTCCGGCGCGCACGCTACGGTCAGCCGCGGGCCAGCCGCCGGTGGCGGCGACCCGGCCGTTGCTGCCGACAAGGCGTGCCGCGATGTTTTCAGACCGGAACCACTCCAGGGCTCCGAAGCCACGGACTATGGCCGCGGTGCTGAAGGCGTTGGCCTCCAGGCACGTGTGAGCTGCCACCGTCACCGACCGCCAGACAGGCTCCGCTGGCAGTCCGAAGCGGGGATCCAGGATGTGATGGACTTCGATCCCTGCATGCTTCCAGCGCCGCTTTTGCGTGCTGGAGGTGGCGAGGGCAAAGCCAGGCGCGAGGGCGATCCGCTGGCTCGGGTCCGAAACAAGGTCCTGGACAAGGATCTGCCAGGATCCCGGCTGTCCGGCACCTTGCGGTCCGGGCCCGGCGGTGGCCAGGTCTCCGCCCAGGCCAACGAGGGCTCCGCAGCCTAATTTCGCGTGCACCTCGGCGGCGGCAAGATCCGCCGCCACGGCTTTGGCCGTGGCGCCCAGGTCGAGGCGAAGATCCGGCGGCACCGTTAGTCTCTGGGCGTCAAGGCTGATCCGTGACCAGCCGGGAGCTCTGGGGCTCGCCGGCGAAGGCGCCGCTGCCCCGTCACCAGCCGAATGATCAAGCGGCAACGGCACGCTGACCAGTCCGTGGCCGTACCCCAGTGCATCAAGGTCGGCGCCTAGGGTCGGATCGACGTCGCCCGCCGTCAGCCGGGCTGCATCGAGGGCACGTTCCATGAGGAGCCTCAGTGTCGGGCTGACGGCGGCTCCGGCCGCCAGCGAGGGTTGGAGCCGCATCAGTTCCGAGTCGGCGCGGAAACGGCTGCAGGCAAGGTCGACGGCGGCTACAACACCCCGGACGATGTGTTCCGCTGCGGGCAGCAACGCCTGCTCTGTGACGGTGAGCGAGGCCTCGAGTCCCCAAACGGTCCAGGTGGATTGACCCACAGTTCCAGGGTTTTGCGCCGCAGGACCCGTCATCTCAGGAACCGGACGAATTGCCATGGATGGTCCCGCCGCTGCCCGGTTGCACCGGGCTGGTGCTGCCGTAGCCGCGCGAACGCCGTGTGCTGTTGTCCTGGCTGTTGCCCGAACCGCCGGACGTATTGGAGCCGCCGTACTTGGCGGAGTCGCCGGGCGTCGTGGAAGTTCCGGACGTGCCGAAGTTGGAGGTGGAACCCATCCTGGCAACCACCGAAGGCGTTGAGGCATACACGGCGGCGGCGGCAACACCGGCTGTTGCCAGACTGCCCAGGCCCACGGCAGCGGTAATCCCGCTGGCGAGGCGCTTGCCCCTGCTCCGAGTACTCATGACCTACTCCTGTCCTTTAGGGTGTGCCTCTCCTTCCATACTCCTCGCCGTCCCTGTGTAATTTCTTTGAATTATGTGTAGATCGGGCAACCGGCCGGATACTACGCCGGCCGGCGGCGCCTGTCACCAGAGCGACGGCAGGCTGCCGACGAGCCGTTCGTACATGGCCAGCGCGGACCCGTCGGTCAGCGAGGCGACCTGGTCGATGACGACCCGCAGCCGGGCGCCGTCGTCTGCCGCGGCCCGCCAGTCGGCGGCGAACATCGGTTCCAGGTGACGGGCGCCGGCGGCGTTGAGCGCGGTTACCAGGGCATGCAGGACCTCCCGCTGGCGTTCATAGATCGGCTGCCGGTGTTCGGTGGTCATCACGAAGGTGGTGGCCAGGCCCTTCATTACGGCGATCTCCATCACGGTCTCGTCCGGGACGATGAGTTCGGCGTTGTAGCGGGTGAGGTTTTCCGGACCGTAAACGGCGCGGGTGGTCTCCAGCGCGCTCTGGCAGAAGCGGCCGATCAGCTGGCTGGTCATGTCCTTCAAGGCCGCCATGGATTTGCGGCTGCCGTCGGCCTCGCGGACCCAGACAGGGGTGGCTTCCAGCCGGGCAAGGGCCGCGTCGATGGCTGCCGGATCGTTGTGCGGCAGATACCACTGCTTGGCGTAGCCGACTACCCGGGCCCGGTGGTCGGGGTTGTCCATCCAGCGCAGCTGGAAGTGCCCGGCGACGATCGCGTCCTCGACGTCGTGCACCGAGTAGGAGATGTCGTCCGCGAGGTCCATGACCTGGGCTTCGAGGCAGGAGCGGCGTTCGGGCGCACCCTCCCGGATCCAGTCGAATATGGGCAGGTCGTCCTCATAGGCGCCGAACTTGCTGGTCCGCTGGCCGTGGATCACGGGGGCGTTCGCTGCCGACCACGGGTACTTCGCGGCGGCGTCGAGGCTGGCGCGGGTGAGGTTCAGCCCGGCGGGGCGGCCGTCGGGGGCGAGGACTTTGGGCTCGAGGCGGGTCAGCAGCCGCAGGGTCTGGGCGTTGCCTTCGAAGCCGCCGATCGCGTGGGCCACCTCGTTCAGGGCCGACTCGCCGTTGTGGCCGAAGGGCGGGTGGCCGAGGTCGTGGCTGAGGCAGGCGGTGTCCACGACGTCGGGATCGCAGCCAAGGGCGCGGCCCAGTTCGCGGCCCACCTGTGCGACCTCAAGGCTGTGGGTGAGCCGGGTACGGACGAAATCATCGGTGTCCGGGGCGACCACCTGGGTCTTGGCCCCGAGCCGGCGCAGGGCGGACGAGTGCAGCACCCGGGCGCGGTCCCGTTCGAAGTCGGAGCGGTAGGTGCTCTTGGGTGGCTCCTCGACCCAGCGGGCGCAGTCCCGGTCCACGTAGCCGTCCAGCACCGGGGCGGTAGTCCTGGTTTCAGCCACCGGAGACGTCCAGTTCGGCGAACGAGATATCGCGGGATTGTTCGGCGTCGAGGCTGCGGTTGAGCAGCCAGTCCTTGGGCAGTGCGGGCTTCTTGGGCGAACCGGCCCGGCCGCGGGGGCCCTCGGCGTCGGCCCCGGGGTAGGGCGAATCGAGGTCCAGTTCGTCGAGGGTGCCGCGGAGCACCTCGAGGCTGGTCACGAGGGCCAGCCGGTTCCGCAGTTCGCTGCCCACCACGTAGCCCTTGAGGTACCAGGCCATGTGCTTGCGGATTTCCCGCAGCGCTTTGCCCTCGTCGCCGAAGGTCTCGACCATGAGTTCGGCGTGGCGGTAGATGCTTTCGGCCACCTGGCGCAGTGCCGGCTTGTGCCGGACGTCGCTGCCCTCGAACGCGGCCATCAGGTCGCCGAACAGCCAGGGCCGGCCCTGGCAGCCGCGGCCCACCACGACGCCGTCGACGCCGGTTTCGCGGACCATGCGCACCGCATCTTCGGCGGACCAGATGTCTCCGTTGCCCAGGACCGGGATATCCGGGAGGGCTTCGCGCAGCCTGGCGATGGCGGACCAGTCGGCCTGGCCGGAGTAGAACTGCGCGGCGGTGCGGCCGTGCAGGGCGACGGCGGCCACGCCGGAATCACGCGCGATCCGGCCGGCGTCCAGATAGGTCAGGTGGTCCTCGTCAATGCCTTTGCGCATCTTGATGGTCAGCGGGATGTTGCCCCTGGACGCTTCTTTGACCGCGGTCTGCACGATCGAGGTGAACAGGTCGATCTTCCACGGCAGCGCCGAGCCGCCGCCGCGCCGAGTTACCTTGGGCACCGGGCAGCCGAAGTTCAGGTCGATGTGGTCCGCACGGTCTTCCTCGACCAGCATCCGGACGGCCTGGCCCACCGTCACCGGGTCCACGCCGTAGAGCTGGACGGAACGGACGTCCTCGTCCTCGTCGTGCGAAATGATCCGCAGTGACTCGGGCGTGCGCTCAACGAGGGCACGGGAGGTGACCATCTCCGCGACATACAAACCGCCGCCATATTCACGGCACAGTCTGCGGAACGCGGAGTTGGTGATGCCCGCCATCGGAGCCAGGATCACGGGGGTGTCCACCGTGAGGGGTCCCAGCTTGAGCGGCGGGAGGTCCAGCTTGGGGGCGGGAGGCGTTGCTACTACAGTCACCCGACCATTGTCTCAAAGCCGGGCAAATCGGCAGCACGCCCGCCCGGCCATGTGGATATCGCTGGGCTGCGTGCGGCCGCCGGCCCGCCCGGGCAGCCGCCCCACCCGAGCCGGGCCGGTCAGCCGGGCTGGGCGGCCCGCCGTCCGCGGCGGGTCTCCGCCGCCGGTTCGGCCCTCCCCTCGGGCACACCGCCCGGCAGCCTCGCGCCGTCCAGCGCACCGCCGGCGAGCGCACCGGCAGCCACTGCGGCCTCGGCGGTCGCGGGCACGACGACGGCGGACCGGCCGCCGTCGTCCGCGGCGGTTGCGGCGCCCCGGAGGCCGGTGGCTTTCACGACGAGCACCGCGATCAGGGTGGTGACCGGGATGGCGAGGACCAGGCCGATGGAGCCGACGAGCGTGCGGATCACTTCCTCGGATAGCTCGGCGCTGGTGAGTGCGTCGCCCAGCGGCCGTTCGTAGAGCATCACGATGATCAGGATGGGCAGTGCGGCGCCGGCGTAGGCGAACGCGATGGTGTAGACGGTGGAGGCAATGTGGTCCCGGCCGATCCGCATGGCAGAGCTGAAGAGCTTCCGTGCCGAGGTCCCGGGGGCGAGCTCCCAGAGTTCCCACACCGCGGAAGCCTGGGTGATGGTGACGTCGTTGAGCACGCCGAGCCCGGAAATAATGAGCCCGCACAGGATGATCCCCGAGATGGAGATGTGGTCAGAGACGTTGGCCAGGGTGGCGGCGTCATGGTTGCCGACGCCGGCCAGGTTTGCCGCATCGGTGGCCCAGGCCGCCAGGGCGGCGGTGATGCCCAGCCCGAACATGGTGCCCAGCAGCGCCGTCGAGGTCCGGGCGGTGAAGCCGTGGGCGAAGTACAGCACGCCGATCATGATCACTGTGGAGCCGACGACCGCCAGCAGCAGCGGCGGTTTCCCTTCGACCAGGCCGGGCAGGATGAAGGTGACGAGCACGGTGTAGGCGCCGGCCAGGCCGATCAGCGCGCGCAGTCCGCGCCAGCGCGCCACCGCGATCACGACGACGGCATAGAGAATGGCGAGCAGGACGATGGGGAGCGTCCGGACGAAGTCGACGAACACATAGGCAGGCGTGCCCTGGGCCGAGGCGCCCTGCGCCTTGGAGAGGTTCAGGTAGCGGATGTTGTCGCCGACTTTGACGCCGTGGGACTTGGCGACGTCGGGGTTGATGACCACCTTGACCGGGTTTCCGCCCTTGTCCGGTTCGGTATAGGCGAAGGTGCACTGCGAGCCCTGCCCGGGCGCCGCGCCCTGGGCGGAATCGGCGGGCGCGCCCGCTGCGTCCGCGCCGGGCCCCGAGCCGTCCATGCAGCTGCCGACGACGACGCGCTGGATCTTGCCTGTGTCGAAGCTGACGCCCGGTGCGGCCGCGTAGGGGCTGGACAGCTTGATGCCTTCCTTGCTGCCCGAGGGCCACAGCAGCACCATCGCGGCGACGGTCAGCAGGGTCAGCGGGATAAGGATGGCCGCCAGGATCCGGTTGGCCTTCTTCCGGGCGGCGAGCGCCCGGGGCGTCGGTTCGGGATGCCCTTGCGGGGTATGGGAGTGTCCGGCGCCCATCAGCAGTTCAACCTCATGCCCAAAACTCTACGGCGTGAGCGCACCCTGGCCGTCCCCGGCCATGGTGCGCTGGCGCGGCGCGTGGAAACCCGCCGGTTACGCCGGCGCGGTGTTTTGGTTCACATGGAAGAGGTTTTGCGGATCGTACTTGGCCTTGATCTCGCCCAGCCGCCGGTAGTAAGCCGGCGCGGAGCCCATCCTTCCCCGGCCTTGCTCCGAATGTCCTGTGGGTAGGTCCCCCCCGAAAAGGGGTGCGCGCCCGCACCTGCAGGGCCACTTGAACTGCGCCCAGACGGCCCTAAGGTTGGAATTGACGAACGATGTGGAGGACACAACGGTGGCCAGACGCAAGACAGATGACCGGGAAAGCCCTGCGGCCGGGACCGGCCTTGGCGCCCGGGCGGAGCTAACCATTGCCGACCCGGCCGGGCCGACCCGCGGCGTCGCGTTGGTGCTGCACGGCGGACGCGCGGATAGTTTTCAGGCCGTCCGCGGCCGGCACCTCAGCCCGGCCCGGATGCTCCCCTTCGCCCAGGCGCTGCGGAACGAGGGCGGCCCGCAGGGCTTGGCCGTCTGGACCCTCCGGAACCGGTACCGGGGCTGGAACGGACCGGACATGTCCCCGGTCCAAGACGCCCGCTGGGCACTTGCCCAGATCAGCCGCGAGCATCCCGGCGTGCCCGTCTACCTGCTGGGCCATTCGATGGGCGGCCTCACGGCGCTCTGCGTCGCGGACGACCCGCAGGTCGTAGCCGTCGTCGCCCTGGCCCCGTGGCTGGACGGGTCCACGCCGGCGGAACGCGTCGCGGGACGCCGGGTACTGATCGTGCATGGCAGCGAGGACCGCTGGACCAGCCCCAAACACTCGTTGGCCTACGCCCGGCGCATCGAGGGCGTGGCCGAGTCTGTGGACTACGTTTCGCTGCAGGGCGCCGGCCACTTCATGTTCCGCCGGGTCCGGCTCTGGAATGCGCTCGCCAACGGCTTCATCCTTGACGCCTTCGGCGGCAGCGCCGGCGTCGAGTTCCGCGGCACCGGCATCCTCCGCCAGGTCCTGCCCGCCGCGGCCAAACTCCCGGTGGTGCTGTGATGCCGGCATTCCCGCTGGAGGCCTTCCTGGCAAGCCTTCCCTGGGTGGCCCTTGGACTGGTGGCACTGCTGGCCGTGACGTTCTCCGTCGCCGTGCGGCAGAGCCGCCACTCGGTCATCGACACGGTCTGGGGCCTGGGCTTCGTCGTGGCGGCCGGGGTCTCGTGGCTGCTGTCCGCGGGCCACGGCGACGGCGGCCGCCGCCTGCTGCTGCTGGCCCTAGTCGCCGTCTGGGGCATCCGGCTGGCCGCGCACATCGGCGTCCGCGCCCGCGGGGGCCACGAGGATCCGCGCTACGTGGCCATGCTCTCCTCGGCCCCCGGCTCGCGCAACAGCTACGCGCTCCGCCGCGTGTACCTGCCGCAGGGCGTGGTGATGTTCTTCGTCTCACTCACCCTCCAGGTCGGCATGTTCAGCACGGGGGCCCTGGGCTGGCTGGCACTGCTGGGGACCCTGCTGTGGCTGGTCGGCTTCGTCTTCGAGACGGTTGGGGATTGGCAGTTGGCCCGGTTCAAGGCGGATCCGGCTCGACGCGGCACGGTCCTGGACACGGGCCTCTGGCGCTACACCCGGCACCCGAACTACTTCGGCGACGCCGCCGTCTGGGCCGGGCTGTTCCTGGTCGCCGCGGACTCCTGGCCGGGTGCGCTGACAGTCCTCTCCCCCGCGCTGATGATCTGGACGCTGGCCGGAAAGACCGGGAAGCCGCTGACTGAGAAGGCGATGTCCGCCCGGCCTGGCTACAAGGAATACGTCGAATCGACCTCGGGCTTCATCCCGAGGCCGCCGCGCCGGCGGAAGACGCGCAGCCGGCATCAGGGCCATCAAAAGCCCCGCCCCCACAACACCGGCGGACACTGAGATGCAGGCGGCCGGACGCGGCTGGCGGCCCAAGCCCAGCGACCGTTTCTACCGCGTGATCATCCGGACCGGACAGGCGCTGCGCTGGCTGTTCCGGATCCGGGTCATCGTCACCGGGCAAGAACATCTGCCCGGGGCGGTCCCGCCCGGCTCGTCCCCGGGCACCTCCTCCCGGCGCCCCACCCCCGGGGCGGGCGCCGTCGTCGCCATCACACATTTCGGCTATCTCGACTTCGCCGTCGCCGAGCTGTTGCTGTGGGGGCACAACAGGGCCCAAATGCGCTTCCTGATCACCCAGGGAGCGGCCGACCACTGGTTCGCCGGGCCAGCCGTCAGCGCCGCCGGGCACGTCGTCGTCGGCTATGGCGGCGGCTCCCACGCTTACGACGCCGCCGTGCAAAAGCTGCGCGAGGGCGAGTACATCGCGATCCTGCCCGAGGCCGGGGTGAGCCGCAGCTTCCGGGTCCGGGAATGCAAAACCGGTGCCGTGCGGATGGCAGCCGAGGCCGGCGTCCCCATCATCCCGGTCTCGGTCTGGGGTGCGCACCGGGTCATGACCCGGCACCACGGCTTTTCGCCGTTCCGGGCCTGGCGGGCGCCGGTGCGCGTGCACGTCGGTAAGCCGTTCACCCCCGGCCGAGAGCTCGACGTCGCTGCGGCCACCGAAAGGTTGCGCGAAATCCTTCAGTACGGAATCGACGCCGGCATCGCCGACTTCCCGCTGAAGCCGGAACCGGGCGCCTGGTGGATGCCGGCTGCCCTCGGCGGCGGCGCGCCCAACGAGGAGGAACGTCGACGGCTGGATGAAGCCGAAGGCCCGCGCCGCGCACGCAGCCGGCATCGCTAAAGCCCCACTCAGCCGCCGTCTAACCCAAAACTGACCCGCAGTTGTTGTCGCTTACCCTCCTGTAAACGACAACAACTGCGAGTCAGTTGGGCTAAGCGGGCTAGACCGGGTCGGAGACGATCAGGGTGTCTGCGCCGGCCTGCCGGGCCTTGCCGTCGTCCAGCAGCGGCTCGACGACGGCGCGCAAGGCCGTCATGGAATCGTCCAGTTCCAGCAGAACCGGGTACTGGTACGCGATCAGCGCCAGCAGGTCCCTGACCGCGGTCCGGGCGTCGTCGTCGGAGAGCGCCGGGTCATGGCCCAGGAACACGTCGGACGGTTCGCCGGCGGTGGCGGAGTGGCCGTTCTCAGGGCCGCCCATCTCCGGGCCGCCCTGCGCGTAGCTGATCGCAAACGCCTGCAGCCGCCCTTTCTTCTTGGCGGCCACGCCCGCACCGAAGGCACTGGCCTTGGGCGAGCGCAGCACGATCGCGCCGTGCGCGCCGCTCAGATCGTCCAGGAACAGCCGCTGCACAGTGGGGATGCTGAGTTCGCCGGGGCTGTCCCAGTAGTGCACGGCGGTGTAGTACCGCCCCACGACGTCGCTCAGTTCCACCGAACCGGTGGCCAGATCCTCCACCTGGTCCGAGGCCGCGGCTTCGGAGCCGTCGCCGAACACGGGGAGTTTCAGGGCTCCGGGCTCCACGACGACGAGGCGGGAGCGCTGGATCGGGGCCAGTCCGGCGGCCTCGGCGAAGGCAGCGCCGGGCGTGCCCGGCTCCACCTTGGTCCGGAGCCGGGACACTCCCGACGGCGATCGTTCCGCCTCGTGCCGGAGCATGGCCAGCAGCGTGGAGCCGATGCCGGCGCGGCGGTGGTCGCGGGCCACCTCGACGTAGACCCAGAGGCGTTCCGGGTGCAGCGAGGCCTCGTGGACCACGCCCGCCGCGACGGGGATGGCGACGCCGTCGACGACGTCCTCGGCCACGATGCAGCGGCGCCACGGGGCGTTGCCCGAGGGCGCCAGGGTGCCGCGGAACTGCCGGGCCTGATCCGTCTCCGGACCGCCCCACATTTCCAGCAGCGCCAGGTCGTCGCCCTCGCGCCATTCGCGGTATTCGATTGCCACGCTCAGGCGCCGATCAGCCGTGCGGCCAGGTAGCCCTCCACCTTGTCCAGGGAGACGCGTTCCTGGCTCATGGTGTCGCGTTCGCGGATCGTGACGGCCTGGTCTTCGAGCGTGTCGAAGTCCACCGTGATGCAGAACGGGGTGCCGATCTCGTCCTGCCGGCGGTAGCGGCGGCCGATGGCACCGGCGTCGTCGAACTCGATGTTCCAGTTCTTGCGCAGCTGCGCGGCGAGGTCCTTGGCCTTCGGGGACAGGTCCTCGTTGCGGCTCAGCGGCAGCACCGCCGCTTTGACCGGGGCCAGGCGCGGGTCGAGCTTGAGCACGGTGCGGACGTCGACGCCGCCCTTGGCGTTCGGTGCCTCGTCCTCGGTGTACGCGTCGATCATGAACGCCATGAAGGAGCGGGTAAGGCCGGCGGCCGGCTCGATCACGTACGGGGTGTAGCGCTCGTTGGTGGCCTGGTTGAAGTAGCTCAGGTCCTGGCCGGAGGCTTTCGAGTGCGTGGAGAGGTCAAAGTCGGTGCGGTTGGCGATGCCCTCGAGCTCGCCCCATTCCGAGCCGTGGAAGCCGAAGCGGTATTCGATGTCCGTGGTGCCCTTGGAGTAGTGGCTGAGCTTCTCCAGCGGGTGCTCGAAGAAGCGCAGGTTCTCCTCCCGGATGCCCAGGCCGGTGTACCAGGACATGCGTTCCTTCATCCAGTACTGGTGCCACTGCTCGTCGGTGCCGGGCTCGACGAAGAATTCCATCTCCATCTGCTCGAACTCGCGGGTGCGGAAGATGAAGTTGCCCGGCGTGATCTCGTTGCGGAAGGACTTGCCGATCTGGCCGATGCCGAACGGGGGCTTCTTCCGGGACGTGGTGAGCACATTGGAAAAGTTGACGAAGATGCCCTGGGCAGTCTCGGGGCGCAGGTAGTGCAGGCCCTCTTCGCTGGCGACGGGGCCCAGGTAGGTCTTGAGCAGGCCGGAGAATTCCTGCGGTTCGGTCCATTCGCCGCGGGTGCCGCAGTTGGCGCAGGCAATGTCCTTGAGGCCATTCTCGGCCGGGCGGCCCTTCTTCTCCTCGTACTCTTCCTCGAGGTGGTCCGCGCGGTAGCGCTTGTGGCAGGAAAGGCATTCCACCAGCGGATCGGAGAACACGTCGACGTGGCCGGAGGCCTCCCAGACCTGGCGGGGCAGGATCACCGAGGAATCCAGACCGACGACGTCCTCACGGCCGCGGACCACGGACTGCCACCACTGCCGCTTGATGTTTTCCTTCAGCTCGGCACCGAGGGGGCCATAGTCCCAGGCAGAGCGGGAGCCACCGTAGATTTCGCCCGCCTGGAAGACGAATCCCCGTCGCTTGGCGAGGGAAATGATCTGGTCGAGTACGGATTTTGCTGCCATGGGAACTCCAATTTCTACAGGGCCGCTGGGTGCGGTCCGCGCTGTCAGCCCCGGGTCACCGGCTGGTTGCCGGGCGGGGTGTTGCGAACGGTGTGATGCAAACTCCTAGCCTACCCGGGCCGCTACCGCTTGAGGGCTCCGCGGGACCAGGGCAGGCTGGCCAGGACGATGGCGGCCAGCGTCAGCAGCGTGCCCAGCACGGTGGGCAGCGCGACGATGGTGCCCGGCGCGGGCAGGAACAGGTCCAGGCCCAGCGATCCCAGCAGTTGCCCGGCGATCATGCCGAGGCCGGTGACCAGCACGCCCAGGCTGTGAACCAGGAAGGCCGCGACGGCGATGAAGACGCAGCCCATCGGACCGCCCAGGTAGTACCACCACTCGCCTGGGAGAGGGTGGCCGGGCCCGGCGACGGCCAGCTTGATCAGCAAGGCGAGCCAGAGCACAATGCTGCCGGCGATGAAGTTCACCAGGGTGGCGGTGATGGGGGTGCGGTAGTGCACCGTGGCCGTGCCGTTCATGGCCTGCTGGAAACTCATGAGAAACCCGGCGAGCACCGGAAGCAGCACCGGCACCAGCAGCTGCAACGGCCCGGAGTCCGCCCCCGAAACCCCGCCGGCGGCAAATCGCGGCGACACGGCCCAGGCCACGGCTGCGACGGTCAGCACGCTGCCGAGGACCCGGATCCCGGTGATGGGTTTCCGGCCCGCGGGGCCGATCCCCATCCGGTCCACCAGCAGGCCGCTCAGGGTCTGCCCGGTGACGGCGGCGACGGTGAACAGGGCGACGCCGAGAAGTCCGACGGTGAAGGACTGGGCAAAGACGAAGAACGCGCCGATGCCGCCGGCCAGCACGTAGTAGCGCGGGAACCGGCGTTCCCGCAGCGAAGGCAGGACTTCGGCCAGCCCGGCGCGCCCCTTGGGCAGGAGCAGCGAGATGACGATCATCAGCACCAGGCCGGTGCTGAAGCTGACCACCGCGGCGGCGAGGCCGTCGGCGAGGACCGTTCCCAGGGCGCCGTTGATCCGGCCCTGGACGGGGACGAAAAGTCCCGCCGCCACGGCGAGGAGAAGACCGAGAAGCAGCGGAAGCCGCGGTGCGTGGGTCATTGGTGCCACCTTTGGTCAGGCATTATTGCTGGTATGAGCAACCCGGAAATTGAAGACATCCCCATCCGCGACGACATGATCCGGCTGGGCCAGCTGCTGAAACTGGCCAACCTGGTCGAGGACGGGGTGGAAGCTACGGACCTTATCAGGAACGGGCTTGTCAAAGTCAACGGAGAGATCGATGACCGGCGCGGCCGCCAGCTCCACCACGGCGACACCGTCACCGTGAACGGCCGGACCGTACGGATCGTGACACCCGCCGGAGCCTAGCAGCACCTGGCAGCGCGGCGCCGGGCGCCGCCGTGCGGGGCGCCGCCGCGCGGGGCGCCGCCGCGCGGACTATTTGTCGAGCACCTCATGGCTGAGGAACTCGCCCACGTGACCGATTTCCTGCTGGTTGATGCCGTGCCACATGCCGGTGTACAGCACCTTGGTCAGCTTCACGTGACGGCGCACCCAGCCCATGGTGAACTCGACTTTGTCCGGCGTGATCACGGGGTCGTGCTGGTCCCGGCCCCAGAACATCGGCACTGTGCCATCCAGCTCGTCGTCGCGGAAGCTCGGGTCGCCGCCGGCGTCGACGGCAAAGCCGGAGAGTCCGACGACGGCGGCGTACCCGTCCGGCCGCTGCCGCAGCAGCGTGGTGGCCAGGGCCATGCCCATTGAGAACCCGAGCAGCGTCACCGAGGGATGGTTCGCCCGGACCGAGTCGATCCAGTCCTGGGCGTAGGCCGCCGCGTGCTTGACGGCCTCGAGTGAATAATCGATTGATGCGGTCAGCGGGAACCAGGTGAAGCCCGGACCGGCGGCCAGCGGGGCACGCAGCGAGGCCACCACGAACTCCTCCGGCAGCGCGTCGGCCAGGCTCAGCAGGTCCTCCTCGTTGGCGCCGTAACCGTGCAGCAGGACCAGCAGGGGCTTGCCGGCGCGGGCGTCTTCGGGCCGGGACCACAGGACGACGGGGGCGGGAAACGCGGCGGGGAAAAGAGCGGCTTCAGTCATGGTTCTATTCTTACAGTTACCTGTGGGTCACCAGTGGCGCTGGCGCACCTTTGGTACATGAGTGCAGGATAAGTAGGTGAGCGAAACAGAAGCCATGGCGAATCTTCCGGATCTGACCCTTAACCATCCCTGGACGCGCTACGTTGCCATGGGCGACTCCTTCACGGAAGGGATCGGCGATCCGGAGCCGGCCAGCCCGGGCGGCCACCGCGGCTGGGCGGACCGGGTGGCGGAGGAACTGAGCCGCGGTCACGACGATTTCGCTTATGCCAACCTCGCGGTCCGGGGCCGTCTCCTGCAGCAGATCGTGGACCAGCAACTGGCCCACTGCCTGTCCTTGAAGCCGGATCTGGTGACCCTGTCCGCGGGCGGAAACGATCTGATCCGGCCCGGCGGAGACCCCGACGTCCTGGCCGAGCGGCTGGACTCGGTGGTGCAGATCCTGAGCCTGGGCGGCGCCACGGTGGTCCTGTTCAACGGGCCGGACACCGGCTCCACGGTGCTGGGCCGGATCCGCAGCAAGGTGGCGATCTACAACGAGAACCTGCGCACCGTGGCGGCCCGGCACGACGCCGTCATCGCCGACATGTGGTCCCTCCGGCAGCTCAATGACCCGCAGATGTGGGATGCGGACCGCCTGCATTTCTCGCCGCTGGGCCACCACACCATCGCGGCCATGGTGCTGGACTCGCTCAACGTGCAACACACCTTGGAGCCGCTCTCCCCCAAACCGCTGCCGCCGCGCAGCTGGCGGCAGGCCCGCACCGGTGACCTCATCTGGGCCCGCGAGCACTTCGTCCCGTGGGTGGTCCGCCGGCTCCGGCACCGCTCCTCCGGGGACGGCATCACGGCCAAGCGCCCGCTGGCCGGTCCGGTGTTCGGCCCCGGGGTCCCGCTCGGGTCGGGCGAGGGCCCGCCCGGCGCGGAGGATGCCCTGCGGCCCTGAACGACGGCCCTGAACGGGCTGCCCGGTTCCGGCCGGGGCAGGACCAGGCACTTCGGGAGCGGCCCGCGCGTTAAGCTGAAGGACCACTCCTGAAAGGTTCGGTACCGTGTTCTCCTTCTTTGGGCTCGCCGTCGCGGCGGCCATCATCATGTTCGGGATGCGCCGGTACAGGGCGTCCAACCGCGGGCGGAACGGCAACGGCCCCGGCGGCTTTCCCGGGCAGCCGTTCGGCGGGTCCGGAGGGTTCCCCGGCCAGCAGGACAACCAGCCGCGCGACGGTTTCACCCAGCGGGACTACTACGGCGGGTTCGGCCAGCTCGGCGCCCCGCAGCCCCCGGCCAAGCAGCAGTACCAGGTCCCGTACGAGGACAGCCCGGAATACCTGAACAGCCCGCCGCAGGCCGCCGCCCCGCAGGCACCTGCTTGGCAGCCGCCGGCTGCCCCGCCGTCGTCGTCGGAGCCGCAGGGTTTCCGCGCGCGCAAGCTCGCCGAGCTGGACCAGAAGTACAGCAACGGCGAGCTGGCCATGGAGGATTACATGGCCCAGCGCGCGGAGATCATGAAGGGCTAGGCCCTAGTCGACCTGCGGGAAGCCCAGATCGATCACCGAGGTGGAGGGATCCGGCCAGCGCGTCGTGACCACTTTGCCCCGGGTGTAGAAGCGGATGCTTTCCGGGCCGTACATGTGGGTGTCGCCGAAGAGCGAGTTCTTCCAGCCACCGAAGGAGAAGGTTCCCACCGGCACCGGGATCGGGACGTTGACGCCCACCATGCCGGCTTCGACGTCGAACTCGAACTGCCGGGCGGCGCCGCCGTCGCGGGTGAAGATCGCCACGCCGTTGCCGAACTCGTTGTCGTTGACGAGCTTGACGGCGTCGGCGTAGCTCTCCACCCGGACCACCGAGAGGACGGGGCCGAAGATCTCGTCGTCGTAGACCTTCATGCCGGGCTTGACGTGATCAATCAGGCTGACGCCGATGAAGAAGCCGTTGGAGTCGAACTCCTGGTGCCGGCCGTCCACCACCACGGAGGCGCCCTCGTCTGCGGCGCCGGCCACGTAGGAGGCCACCTTGTCGCGGTGTTCCGCGGTGATCAGCGGACCCATCTGCGACGCCGGATCCGTGCCGGGACCGATCTTGAGCGTGGCCATGCGGGTGGCGATCGCGTCCACCAGTTCGTCGGCGATGTTCCCGACGGCGACCAGGACGCTGACGGCCATGCAGCGCTCGCCCGCGGAGCCATAGGCAGCCGAGATGGCGGCGTCGGCGGCCATGTCGAGGTCCGCGTCGGGGAGCACAACCATGTGGTTCTTGGCACCGCCCAGGGCCTGGACCCGCTTGCCATGGTCGGCGGCGCGCTTGTAGATGGACTGGGCGATCGGCGTCGAGCCTACAAAGCTGACCGCTTTCACGTCCGGGTGCTCGAGCAGCACGTCGACGGCTTCCTTGTCGCCGTGCACCACGTTGAGGACGCCGGCGGGCAGTCCGGCCTCGGCGAAGACCTGTGCGATGAAGATCGCGGAGGACGGGTCCTTTTCGCTCGGCTTGAGCAGCACGGTGTTCCCGCACGCCAGCGCGCTGCCGATCATCCAGAGCGGCACCATCGCCGGGAAGTTGAACGGCGTGATGCAGGCGACGACGCCGACCGGCTGGCGCACCGAGTGGACGTCGACGCCGCCGGACACCTGTTCCGAGCGTTCACCCTTGAGCGCGTGGGACAGGCCGGTGGCGAATTCGATGTTTTCCAGGCCGCGGGTGATCTCGCCCTCGGCGTCGGAGAGGACCTTGCCGTGCTCGCTGGTCAGCAGGGCCGCCAGTTCGGGCCGGCGCTGCATGAGGAGCTCGCGGACCCTGAAGAAGATCGTGGTGCGCTTGGCGAGGCTGGTGGCCCGCCAGCCGGGCAGGGCGGCGCGGGCGGCGGCGATGGCCTCCTCGACGCGGTCCGCGGAGGCAAGGGCCACTTCCTTTTCCTGTTCGCCGGTGGCGGGGTTGAATACGGGGCCGTAGCGTTCGGCGTCGGACACCAGGGCGCCGTTGATAAAGTGCGGAATGCGTTCCATGGGAGGATCTCTTTCTAAAAAGGTTTGAAGGCTACTTGGCGGATTCGAACGAGCCGTCGACCAGCTTGACAATCGCGGAGCAGTCCTTGCCGGACTGGCCGCCGTCGATCAGGCGCTGGAAGAGCTGCTGGACGTGCTCGCCGATTTCCAGCGGGGTTCCGGTGTCCTTGGCTGCGCTGATGGCCAGTCCGATGTCCTTGTTGGCGAGTTCGGCGGTGAAGGTCGGGGCGAAGTCGTTGTTGGATGCGGCGGTGGGCACGACGCCGGCCACCGGGTACCAGGTGCGCAGAGCCCAGCTGTCGCCGGAGGAGACCGAGGCGATGTCCCAGAAAACCTGCTTGTCCAGGCCCAGGCGGTCCGCGAGCACCGCTCCCTCGGCCGTGGAGGCGAGGTTGATGAAGAGCATCAGGTTGTTGCAGATCTTGGCGGCCTGCCCGGTGGTGGCTCCCCCGGTGGGGATGATGTTGGCGGCCATCGGCCGAATGTATTCGGTGGCTTCGGCGACGGCGCCGGCCTCGCCGCCGATCATGAAGGTCAGCGTCGCGGCTTTCGCGCCGCTCATCCCGCCGGAGACGGGGGCGTCGACAAAGCGGAAGCCCGCCTCCGCTGCGGCGTCGTGCAGGGCCTGGGCCGAGGCAATGTCGATTGTGGACGAGTCCACCAGCAGTGTCTTGTTGTCGGCGTGGGCCAGGACGCCCTCGGCACCGAGGTATACGGCGCGGGCGTGCTCGCCCTTCGGGAGCATCGTGAAGACGACGTCGGCGCCCTCCACGGCCTCGGCGATGCTGCTGGCGGGTTTGACTCCCCCGGCCTCGGCGGCGGCCACGGCGTCCGCGTTGAGGTCGAAGCCGCGGACCTCGTTTCCGGCTTTGGCGAGGTTCACCGACATGGACCCGCCCATGTTTCCCAGTCCGATCCAGGCGACAACTGCCATGGCGTAAGCTCCTTTGCTTTGATCCTGCGTCCTGTTGCTGCGTCTTGGTAAGGCTCGGGGCCGGCGCAGCTGCCGGATCCCACGTGTCAACCATCACACCCTGTTACAGTGCAATCAAGGAGAAAAACTGAAGATGCCATGTGCGCAGATGCACATGGCGGAAAGATGGAGGGCATGAAGAGGCTCCCGAGTCCGGACGACCTGCTGATCCTGCTAACCGTGGCGCGGCTGGGCCGGTTCAACGCGGTCGCGGAGACCCTGGGCACCACGCACACCACCATCTCGCGGCGGATCCTCGCCCTGGACAAACAACTTGGGGGCCGGACGCTAGAGCGCAGCCCGCACGGCTGGGAGCTTACCGAGCTTGGAGCCCAGGCGGTGGCGGCCGCGGAAGCCATCGAGGGGACGCTGGGTGCGCTGACCGGCCGGATCACCCGACGGGAGGACGTGCTCTCCGGCCTGGTCCGGATCAGCACCCCGGACGGCTTCGGCGCCGAATTCGTCACCCCGGCCCTGGTCCGGCTGCAGCAGGACCACCCCTCGCTGAACGTGGAAATGCTCAGCGCCACCCGGAAGGTAAGCCAGAACCGGTCCGGGGTTGACCTTGAGGTGGTGGTCGGCAACCTGGACGTCAGCAACGCCCAGACCATCTTCCTTTCCAACTACTTCCTCCGGCTCTACGCGAGCCCGGAGTACGAGCGCGAGCACGGGCTTCCCGAGACGCTCGACGACGTCCGGCAGCACGGCTTTGTCTCTTACGTCGAGTCAGCCCTGCAGGTCGCCGAACTTGGCCACCGGTCCACCCAGCTACCGATGCCGCGCTCCAGCTTCCAAGCCACCAGTATTTTCGCCCAGCTCGAGGCGGTCAGTCGGGCCGCCGGGATCGGGCTGCTGCCCAACTTCCTCGTAGTCGGCAAGCCAGGGTTCGTGCCGGTCCTGCCGGACGACTTCCAGCGCCAGCTGCCGATCTGGGCGGTGGCCCGGTCGGAATCGCTGCGGTCGGCACCGGTGCAGGCGGTGGTGGCGGCCGTCCGGGCCGAGATCGCCGAACGCCAGGACGTGCTGGCAGGCTGAGCCGGGCGCGCTGCGTTTACGGCGGCGGCCTGCTTTACCGGCGGCCGTCCATGTCCGATGTCGTCAGCCCGAACTGTTCAGAGTCCGCCCGGCCCACTACTTGCCCGCAAAGGGAACCCTGACCGGGACGTTCGAGCGACACTAAGCCAAATCCGGCCTGTGACTTTCGGCGGTAAATGGGGGGGGGTCTTTTGCGGCGCTATTTGGCGTTGTAGACGCCGCGTCCTGCAGGACGCGTGATACTCAGGGGCGGGGCCATCACTTGACATGAAAAACCATGCGTTAGCGGCTGCGAATAGGAAGCCTCCGAATGCCGTCTCATCAGTGAGGGAAAAGTATCGCGGTGAATCGCAAGCCCAGCTGATGCGGGACCGGTGCGCTCTAGGCAAAAGGCGCGATTGGGTCTATAAATCAAGACGGTAGCTCAGCGCGCTGGCGGCCCTTCCGCAGAGGCGCCGTCGGGTGAAGTTTCACAGCATCCGAGGGGTAAACACCGCCAGAGCGCAGTGTCGGAGCCTACCCACAACAAGCAGGACCGACCATAGGAGGTCATGATGCCAGGTTTAGTTCGCATGAGCCTCGATTCGCCCGAGGAGACGCGTCCCTTTGAAGGTGGCACGGGCCAACTTCAACTCGTCAACCTCGAACAGGGCGGCGTGGGACGCGCCACATTCCTGCCCGGATGGCGCTGGTCCGAGCACGTAAAACCGATCGCCAAAACGGAGAGCTGTCAGGCCGCCCACATGGGGTATTTCGTATCCGGTCGAATGAAGGTCGTTATGAACGACGGCGAGGAAATGGAATACGGGCCCGGCGACTTCGCCACCATGGCCCCCGGGCACGACGCCTGGGTACTGGGAGACGAACCCTGTGTCGTGATCGACTGGCAGGGATTCGTCGACTACGCCAAACCCTGAAAGGCCCGGGCTTCTGACCAACCGTCCGCCGCAGAAGACGCCGAAAAGGAGCTGCCCGCGCCCGCGTAGAAACGCGGACACGGGCAGCGTGGTACCGGCTGAGCTTATTTCTTACCTGCTATTTCTTGCCTGTTACTTCTTGCCTGCGGCGATGAGGTCCGCTGTGCCCTGGGCATCGGCGGCGTCGACGTCGTGCAGCGAAACACCCCGGGTTTCCTTCAGGAAGAACACCGCGACGGCCGTAACGACGCAGGCGAGCAACAGGTAGACAGCCACCGGAACGGAGGACTTGTACTGGCTCAACAGCGCCACGGCGATGATCGGGGCAAGGGAACCCGCCACGATCGAGGTGACCTGGTAGCCGAGCGAGACGCCCGAGTAGCGCATCCGGGTCGGGAACATTTCCGCCATAATCGCCGGCTGGCCGGCGTACATCAGGGCGTGGAACAGCAAGCCAATGATGACCGCAGCGAGGATGACGAAGTCGTTGCCGGTGTCCATCATCGGGAAGGCGAAGAAGCCCCAGGTTGCACCCAGAACGGCGCCGGCCATGTACACCGGCTTGCGGCCCAGACGGTCCGAGAGGCGGCCGACCATCGGCACCACGGAGAAGTGGATGGCGTGCGCCACGAGCAGCAGGAGCAGGATCTGGGAAGTGTCGGTGTGGACGACGGTCTTGAGGTAGGTAATCGAGAACGTGACCACGAGGTAGTACAGGATGTTTTCTGCAAAGCGCAGGCCCATGGCGGTGAACACGCCGCGGGGGTAGCGGCGGAAGACCTCGGCGACGCCATAGCCCTTCTGGCCCTCTTCAACCTCTTTGCGTGCCTCCAGGAAGATCGGGGCATCCTGGACCTTGGTCCGGATGTAGTAGCCGATCAGCACGATGACGGCGGACAGCCAGAACGCAACCCGCCAGCCCCAGCCCAGAAAGTCCGCGGAGGACAGCACGGCGGAGAGGATGAACAGTACGGCGGTGGCGAGCAAGTTGCCCAGCGGGACGGCAGACTGCGGCCAGCTGGCCCAGAAACCGCGGGACTTGCTGGGGCTGTGCTCGGCGACGAGGAGGACGGCGCCGCCCCATTCGCCGCCGACGGCGAAGCCCTGGGCGAAGCGGAGGAACACCAGCAGGGCCGGTGCCCAGTAGCCGACCTGCGCAAAGCTCGGGAGGCAGCCCATCAGGAAGGTCGAGACGCCGACCAGGATGATGCTGAGCTGCAGGAGCTGCTTGCGGCCGAACTTGTCACCGAAGTGGCCAAACACGATGCCGCCGATGGGGCGGGCGATGAAGCCGACCGCGTAGGTCAGGAAGGCGGCAAGGATTCCGTCCAGCTCCGTGCCGGAGTTGGGGAAGAACATCTTGCCGAACACCAGGGTGGCGGCGGAGGCGTAGAGGAAGAACTCGTACCACTCAACCACCGTGCCGGCCATCGAGGCCGCCACTACCTTCTTCAGACCCGACAACTCGACTTCGGGCTCTGCTGCGCGCCTCGCGGCGGCGTTTTCCGTACTCATTGGGACTCCTTCGATGTCTCCGTCGACACCCCTGTGAACCTGACGCTTGTGTGAGTTATGACACACAGCTTTTATCCTCAACGAGTATGGACTGCCATCGCCGCAGGCTCAACGACCATTCGCGCAGAGCCCGTCTGCAAAAATGCACAGCCGACGACGCCGCCGGCTAGCCGAAGAAGCTCTCCCGCAGTTGATCGCTGAGCTGGCCGATCTCGGTCAGGAAGCCGTCATGGCCGATCGGAGCCTCGATCACATGCACCGGAACGTCTCCCGGCAGGGCGTCGGCGAGTTCACGGGACTGGGCCGGGAAGTACAGCCGGTCCGAGTCCACGGCGGCCACGAGGAACTCAGCGGTGGCCCTCGAGAGGGCCTTCTTAAGGCTTCCGCGGCCGCGGCTGATGTCGTGGCTCATCAGCGCCTCGGTGATGGCGATGTAGCTGTTGGCATCGAAGCGGCGCACGAGTTTGTTGCCCTGGTGGTCCAGGTAGCTCTCCACCTGGTAGCGGCCCCGGCCGGCCAGCGACCCGGCTTCGAGCGGGGCCTCGGCCGGCTGCGGCTTCCGCCCGAAGCGGCCGTCCAGTTCGGCGGCGGAACGGTAGGTGATGTGGGCGATCCGGCGGGCCAGGGCCAGACCGGCATGCGGTTCCGGGCCGCCGTAGTAGTCGCCGCCGTTGAAGTTGGGGTCCTGGCGGATGGCCAGGGTCTGGGCCTGGGCGAACGCAATCTGCTCGGCCGTGCTGCTGGCACCCACCGAGATCACGGCGCAACGCCGGACCCGTTCCGGGTAACTGACCGCCCATTCGAGGGCGCGCGCTCCCCCGAGGGAACCGCCCAGTACGGCGTGCCAGCTGCCGATCCCCAGGGCGTCCGCGAGGCGGGCCTCGGCGGCGGTGCTGTCCCGGAGGGTGACCAGCGGGAAGCGCGAGCCCCAGGGCCTGCCGTCCGGTGCCGGCGTCGAGGGCCCGGTGGAGCCGTAGCAGCCACCAAGGATATTGATAGAAACCACGAAGTACCGGTCCGTGTCCACGGGCGCGCCGCGGCCAGCCAGCTGCTCCCACCAGCCCGGTTCCTCGCCGGCACCCCGGGTGACATGGGTGTCTCCGGTCAGGGCGTGCTCGATCAAGACCGCGTTGGAGGCGTCAGCATTGAGCGTTCCCCAGGTCTCGTAGGCGAGCGTGACATCCGGCAGGGTGGCGCCGGATTCAAGGGCCAGGGAGCCGATCCGGTGGTGGCGCACCGTCCCGTCCGGGACGGACGCGGCCCCTGTGCCTTTCGTCGTTTGGTGGCCCGTCACGTCATGGCCCGTCGCTTCGCGGCTGGTTGCTGTGCTGTCGGGTGCACCCGTGCGGGCGGCGGCAATCGTCATGTGCGGACCTATCTTTGCGCTTGCCCGCCGTCAGCTGACCGACAGGCCAGGTCTTCACCCGGGGCACCCCGCCGCAGGAGGAGGGTTGCCGGCCAGCAAGCCGGGGCTGTCGCTGGCACTCATGACCTGCCCCGAGTCTACGAAACACGGCCGGGCAAGCGCGAAGATTGTGACGGCTGTGTGACCTCAGGCGGTTTTGGCCGCCCGGAAGCCGGCGTCAAGGTCAGCGACGATGTCGTCGATGTGTTCCAGCCCCACTGACAGCCGGACCAGGCCGGGGTTCACCCCGGCAACCGTCTGCTGTTCGGGCGAGAGCTGGCTGTGCGTGGTCGACGCCGGGTGGATGACCAGGGACCGCACGTCACCGATGTTCGCCACGTGGGAATGGAGTTCGAGGGCATCGACGAAACGTTTGCCGGCCTCCGCTCCGCCGGCGATGTTGAAGGCCACGACGGCGCCGGTACCCTTCGGGCCGTACTTGCGCCCGCGCTCGTACCAGGGGCTGGACGGCAGTCCGGCGTATGCGACGGATTCGACGTCGTCCCTTGCCTCCAGCCATTCGGCCACCTTGACGGCGTTGGCGACATGGCGCTCCACCCTCAGGCTCAGTGTCTCGATGCCCTGGGCGATGAGGAAGGCGTTGAACGGCGAGACGGCCGAGCCGAGGTCGCGCAGCAGCTGGACGCGGGCCTTGAGGATGAAGGAGAGGTTTGCGCCCAGCGCCCCGTCGGCTCCGAGGTCGCGGGCGTAGACCAGGCCGTTGTACGTGGGGTCCGGGGTGTTGAAGCCGGGGAAGCGCTCGGGGTCCTTGCCGAAGTCGAAGTTGCCGGAGTCCACGATCACGCCGCCGATCGCGGTGCCGTGGCCGCCAAGGTACTTGGTGGCCGAATGGACCACGACGTCGGCGCCCCATTCGATCGGCCGGATCAGGTAGGGGGTGGAGAGCGTGTTGTCCACGATCAGCGGTACCCCTGCCCGGTGGGCCACGTCCGCGACGCCTTCGAGGTCCAGCACGTCCTGCCGCGGGTTGGAGACCACCTCGCCGAAGAACAGCTTGGTGTTCGGCTGCACCGCGTCCCGCCACTGGTCCAGGTTGTCCGGGTCTTCCACAAAGGTCACCGAGATGCCGAACTTCTTCAGTGTGTGCGCCAGCAGGTTGTAGGTGCCGCCATACAGGCTGGGGCTGGCGACCACGTGGTCCCCGGCTTCGGCGATGTTGAGGATGGCGAAGGTTTCGGCGGCCTGCCCCGAACTCAGGAGGAGTGCGCCGAGGCCGCCTTCAAGGCTCGCGACCCGCTGCTCCACCGCATCCTGGGTGGGGTTGCCGATCCGGGTGTAGATGGGGGCGAGTTCGGCGAGGGCGAAGCGGTTGGCCGCGCTTTCCGCACTGGGGAAGACGAACGACGTCGTCTGGTAGATCGGGAGCGCCCGGGCTCCGGTGGCTGAATCCGGCTCCTGGCCGGCGTGGATCTGGCGGGTTTCAAAGGACCAGGCGTTGGACATTGGAGAGCTCCTTGTGACTGGGCACAGGCCGTCCGTGGCCCTGGGGCCCGGCCGGCTCTGGCGCCGCGCTTGCCTTCCGGCGGACGCCGGTTGGCCAGGTCTTCACCCGGGGCACCCCACCGCGCAGGAGGGTTGCCGGCCAGCAAGCCGGGGCTCGATGCTGGCGCTCATGACCTGGCTTCAGTCTAGGAAGGCCCCCGGGCGTCTGGATAGCTTTATGACGAAGATGAAGCCGCGCCCCACGTGCAGCCCCGCCAAGCGCCCGCGGGCGCCGGAAAGTGGTGCCGCACCGGGCTGACGCCCGTCGCCCTCGGCCCGCGAAAATGACATCCCATCACGGTTAGGATGCCCTAAGCTGAGAGCCCCATCACAAAGTGCCAAGATGATGGCATGCGCATGGATCACGTCTCTTACGCCTGTGAACAAGATGGCTTGGCTGCCACCACCAAACGTATTGCGACCGCCCTCGGTGTCGAAGCCGTCAAGGGCGGGGTACACCCCCGTTTCGGGACCCGCAACATGATTATTCCGCTCGCCGGACACAAGTACCTGGAGGTCGTGGAGGTCCTTGACCACCCCGCTTCGGACAAGGCCCCGTTCGGCCAGGCCGTACGCGCCCGCTCGGCCGCCGGCGGCGGCTGGATGGGCTGGTGCGTCGAGGTTGACGACCTGGCCCCCTTCGAGGAGCGGCTGGGCCGCGCCGCCGTCAATGGCAACCGCAAGTTCCCGGACGGCCGCGAACTGGTCTGGAAGCAGATCGGCATCCTGGGCCTGATCGCGGATCCGCAGGTCCCCTACATGCTCAAATGGGAGGGCGACCCCGCGTTGCACCCTTCCCACGCGTATGAGAGCAGCGTCAAGATGTCTGAACTCACCATCGCGGGCTCGGCCGAGCGCGTCACCGAGTGGCTGGGCGTCCCCGTGGAGAAGCCGCTGGAGGACGTCGCTGTCAACTGGCTGGCCCCCCGCGGGACGCCGGGAATCATGTCCGTCACTTTCGAAACCGCCTCCGGGGCCGTCACCATCTGACGCCTTCGGTCCACCAAACTTCGGCCGCCAGCAGCGGGTGCCAATGATGCCACCCGCCGCCGGCGGCCGAAACCCTTTAACCCGGCGGGTTGGCCCGGCAGTCCATCGACTCAGCCCAGGCCGATCGCCTTGCCGAAAAGGCTGAAGCCGACGAAGGCGACGGTGTCCAACACCGCATGCGCGATCACCAGCGGCATCACCCGGCGGGTGCGCGTGTAGATCAGGGCAAAAATGACGCCCATGATGGCGTTGCCGATGAACGGCCCGAAGCCCTGGTACAGGTGGTAGCTGCCGCGCAGCATGGAGCTGGCGAAGATGGCCAGCGGCATGCCCCAGCCGAACTTGCCGAGCCGGTCCAGCAGGTATCCCACCACGATCACCTCCTCCACGATCCCGTGCCGGATCGCGGAGAGGATGAGCACCGGCACCGTCCACCAATAGGAGTCCAACGCGCTGGGGATGATCGCCGTAGTTATTCCCAGCGCCCGGCCGGCCGCGTAGAGGCCCAAAGACGGGATCCCGATCAGCGCGGCGAGGCCCAGTCCCTGGACCAGGTCCTTGCCGGGACGGGCGAAGTTGAAGCCCAGTTTCCGGAACGCCGAGGTGCCCGTCCTGGCTGTGAAAGTGCCGCCGGCCGGGTCGGCGGGGCCGGCGGGGCCGGCGGCCCGGTGTTCGGTCAGGAAGTAGATCACCAGCACCACCGGGACCAGGGCGAAGATGATGTCCAGCAGCTGGTAGGTGAGGTCGAAGTATTCGCGGCTGCTCTGCGAGCGGTTCAGCGTCGACGTGCCCTGCGCCAGCGGCGCCCTGGTCATCTTGTCCAGCAACTGCACCACCGAGTACACCGCCGACTGGCCCAGGGACAGCCCCAGGACGATCCAGACTTCTAGCCGCAGCCGACGGCGGGAGGGAACCAACATGCTTCTATCTTGCCTGCCGTTTCAGGGAGTTGACTGCAAGTGCCTATGCTGGGGGCGTGAGTGCGCCCGGGAAAATATTCATGATCCGGCATGGCCAGTCCGCCGCCAATGCCGACACGTCGATTTACAACCGGGTGCCCGACTACCGGATCCCGCTAACCCCGCTCGGTGTAGAACAGGCCACGGCGGCCGGCGAGCAGCTCCGGCGCGAGCTCGACGGCCAACAGGTGTGCGTCTATGTCTCCCCCTACCTCCGGGCCTACCAGACCCTGGAGGCACTCCGGCTGGGCTCCCTCACCGAGCGCGTGATCGAGGAGCCGCGGCTGCGCGAACAGGACTGGGCGAACTTCCAGATCGCCGGCGACATCGAGGACCAGAAGGAGCTCCGCAACGCCTACGGGCACTTCTTCTACCGCTTCCGCGAGGGCGAATCCGGCTCCGACGTCTATGACCGGATCTCCTCCTTCATGGAGACCCTGTACCGGCACTGGGCCAGGCCGGACTACCCGCCGAATGCGTTGTTTGTGACGCACGGGCTGACCATGCGGCTGTACTGCATGCGCTGGTTCCACTGGTCGGTGGAGTACTTCGAGTCGCTGAACAACCCGGACAATGCGGAGATCCGTACTCTACTGCGCACCCCGCTGGGCAAGTACGAACTGGACAAGCCGTTCAGCCAGTGGGAGGACCGCCGGGTGGACGAGACCGTTCTGGACGCCCCGCCGATGGTGTTCTAGCGGGCGCGGACGCCGGCGCGCCAGACGGCGTGGGTCAGGGGCATCCCCGGCCGGTACGCCAGGTGGGTGGCGGACGGGGCGTTGAGTAGGTGCAGGTCCGCCCGGTGGCCGACGGCAATCGAGCCGACCGCCCGCTCGCCGTCGACGTCGTTCCCGGACTCCCGGCCCAGCGCCAGCGCGCCCCCGTACGTCGCGGCGCGGACGGCTTCGTCCACGCTGAGCCGCATCTGCAGCACCGCCGTCGTGACGCAGAACGCCATCGAGCTGGTGTAGGACGTCCCGGGGTTGCAGTTGGAGGCGAGGGCCAGCTGGACGCCGGCGTCGAGCAGTTCCCGGCCCGGCGCCAGCGGCTGCCGGGTGGACAGGTCGCAGGCCGGCAGGCAGGTCGCGACGGTGCCGCGCTCCCCTGCGCCGGCCGCTGCCTCCCAGCCGGACCAGCTGTCCGCCAGGGCCTGGACGTCCGCCCGGGAGAGGTGGTTGACGTGGTCCACGCTGGCGGCCCCGAATTCCACCGCCAGCCGCACTCCGGGGCCCTCCCCCAGCTGGTTGCCGTGCACGCGCAGTCCCAGCCCCGCGTCCCGGCAGGCCTGGAGCACGCGGCGGGATTGGTCCTCGGTGAAGGCGCCCCGTTCGCAGAAGACGTCGGCCCAGCGCACGTAGGGGCGGACCGCGGCGAGCATGGGCCCACAGACCAGGTCGGTGTACTCCTCGGCGTCCATGCCGGCGGGAACCAGATGCGCGCCGAGGTAGGTCGCCTCGTCAGCGACGGTGGAGGCGATCCGGGCGCTGCGGGCCTCGTTGTCCACGTCCAGGCCGTAGCCGGTCTTGGTCTCAAGGTAGGTGGTGCCCTGGGCGACAGCCTCCGCCACGCGCCCAAGTGCGAGCCGGGTGAGGTCGAAGTCGCCGGTGTCCCGGGTGGCGCCTGTGGTGACAGCGATCCCGCCGGCGCTGTAGTCCTCGCCCGCCATCCGGGCTTCGAACTCCGCGGTCCGGTCCCCGGCGAAGATCAGGTGGGTATGCGAATCCACCCAGCCGGGCAGCAGCGAGCGGCCGCCGGCGTCGACGGCGTCGTCGGCCGCGGGGGCCGCGGCGGCGGCGCCGATCCAGGCGATGCGTTCGCCCTCGATCACGATGGCCGCATCCTTGAGGACCCGGTGGTCCGCGTCCTGGGTCATCAGTTCCGCGATATTGGTGATCAGGGTGCTCATGGGTCCATTCTTCAGCCCCGGATCGACATCCGGGTCGCCGCCAGCGCCGCGGCTGTCCGGGATGCCGGACTGCCGGCAGGGAACGGCTCCCGGGATTCCGGCCCGGCGAGGATCTGCTCCGCGGCGAGCTCGGCGATGCCGGAGGAGGTCTGGAAACCGTAGCCGCCCTGGCCGGCAAGCCAGAAGAAGCCCGTGGCCTCGGCGTCGAACCCCACCACCGGGATGCCGTCGGCCGCTTCGGTGCGGAGCCCGGTCCAGGCCCGGCTGACGCTGCCGATCCCCATCGTGGTGATGGTATTAAGCCGGGCGATGAGCGCCTCGATGTCGCCCGGATACGGCCTGGCGTCCTCGGGGCCGCTCGGCACGGATTCGGATGGCGAAATCAGAACCTGCCGCCGCCCGTCGGGACGGAAGTAGAAGTTGCCGGTCGACGCCACCATCGGACAGCCGACCGGCAGGGGGTTTTCGACGTCGACGATCGCCGCGGTGCGGCGGTAGGGCTGGAGTCCGAGCTTCTCGACGCCGCTGAGCACCGCGAGCTCGTCGGCCCACGCGCCGGCGGCGTTGACCACGACGGCGGCCTCGAACCCCTCCTGCCCGGCGCCGAGCTCCCAGCCGGTGCCGAGGCGCTGCGCCGAGTGGACCCTGGCGCCGGTGATGATGTCCACGCCGCCCGCGGCGGCCCGCTCCCGGTGGTCATCCAGCAGCAGGGACGCATTGCAGGCAAAGGACCCGGAGTCCAGGCCGGCGGCAGTGAAGGCGCCCGGCTGGAGCGCGGGGCAGAGGTCCAGGGCCTCGGCGTGACTGATCCGCTGCATAAACCCGCTAGCCTGCTGCTGGACGGTTTCCTCGTCACCGATCAGCATGAACCGGCGCGGCGAGAGCACGGGCTCGGGCCGGGTGCCCTCGTGGGTGCCGAGGAGTTCCAGGGTGCGCATGGTCAGCTCCTGGACCACGGGCGGCCCGTAGCTGGGGATCAGTTGCCGGGCCGAGCGGGCGGAGGTGTGGTAGCCCAGCGTCTGCTCGGCTTCGACCAGGGCCACACTGCATTTGCCGGCGAGAGCGGAGGCAAGGGACAGGCCGGCAATGCCGCCGCCGACGATCACGACATCGTATTTAGCTGACATGGTCCCATCCTTGCACCCGGCGGCAGGTCACGTCAGTAGTTTCCGCAGGGTGGTCGCGGGCCACGCCGCGACCACGCGCCTAAACCGGGGCAGCCAGCCTAAACGACGGCGGCCAGCTCGTCGCGGCTGCGGACGAACGCCTGGACGCAGCGCTCGACGTCGTCCGTGCTGTGCGCGGCGGAGAGCTGGACGCGGATCCGGGCGGCGCCCTTGGGTACCACGGGGTAGCTGAAGGCGGTGACGAAGACGCCGTGGGCGAGCATGGCGTCGGCGACCTTGGCCGCCATCACGGCGTCGCCGAACATGACCGGGACAATGGCGTGCTCGCCGGGCAGCAGTTCGAAGCCTTCCTCGCCCATCCGGCGGCGGAAGAGTTCGGCGTTGGCGAAGAGTTTGCTGCGCAGGTCCGCCGAGGTTTCCACAAGGTCCAGCGCCGTCAGCGTGGCCGCGACGATCGCCGGAGCGAGCGAGTTGGAGAACAGATACGGGCGCGCCTTCTGGCGGAGCATGGCGATGACCTCGCGCCGGCCCGAGACGTAGCCGCCGGAGGCGCCGCCGAGCGCCTTGCCGAAGGTGCCGGTGAAGATGTCCACCCGGTCCGAGACGCCGGCGTGTTCCGGGGTGCCGGCGCCGGTGGCGCCCATGAAGCCGACGGCGTGCGAGTCGTCCACCATCACCATAGCGTCGTACTTCTCGGCGAGGTCGCAGATCGCTTCGATCGGGGCCAGGAAGCCGTCCATGGAGAAGACGCCGTCGGTGACGATGATCTTGCGCCGGGCCGGGTTTTCCTGCGTGGTGGCCTCGATCAGCCGGGATTCGAGGTCGGCCATGTCCTGGTTGGCGTAGCGGAAGCGCTGGGCCTTGCAGAGCCGGATCCCGTCGATGATCGAGGCGTGGTTCAGCGCGTCGGAGATGACGGCGTCCTCCGGGCCGAACAGGGACTCGAAGACCCCGCCGTTGGCGTCGAAGCAGCTGGAGAACAGGATGGTGTCCTCGGTGCCGAGGAACTTCGAGACCCGCTCCTCGAGGGCCAGGTGCAGGTCCTGGGTGCCGCAGATGAAGCGGACGCTGGCCATCCCGAAGCCGCGGTCGTCCATGGCGGTCTTGGCCGCTGCGATGATCTGCGGGTGGTCCGCGAGGCCGAGGTAGTTGTTGGCGCAAAAATTCAGCACATCCGCCGCACCGTGGCCGATCTGGCCGGCCCGGATGTGGCCGGCCTGCGGCGAGTCGATGTGCCGCTCGGTCTTGAACAGGCCGGCGCCGCGGATCTCGTCGAGTTCCTGCTGCAACTGGTCTTTGATGGCTGAATACATTTCGGTGCGCTCCTCAGCTGGGGTGAATTTTTGTACGGTACCGGATAACAGGCGCGGCCTAGAAGCCGGTCCAGTCGAGCACGACCTTGCCGCCCACGCCGGCCCGGGCAATTTCGAAGCCCTTCTCCCAGTCCGAGGCGGGCAGCGTGTCCGTGACGACGGCCGAGATGTTGGCGTGCAGCACCGGGTTGGAGGACAGCATGGCGCTCATCGCGTACCAGGTCTCGAACATTTCCCGGCCGTAGATGCCCTTCAGGGTCAGCATGTGCGTGACCACCTTGCCCCAGTCGATGTCGATCGACCGGCTGGGCAGCCCCAGCATCGCGATCCGGCCGCCGTGGTTCATGTTCTCGATCATCTCAGGCAGCGCGGTGGGGTGGCCGGACATTTCCATGCCGATGTCGAAGCCTTCGCGCATGCCCAGTTCGCGCTGGGCATCCTTGACCCGCGTCTTGGAGACGTCGATCGCGAGGTCGACGCCGAGCTGCCGGGCGAGCTCAAGGCGCGGGGCCGAGACGTCCGTGATGGCGATTTTCCGGGCCCCGGCGTGGCGGGCGACGGCGATCGCCATCAGGCCGATGGGTCCGGCGCCGGTGATCAGCACGTCCTCGCCGACCAGGGGGAAGCTCAGCGCGGTGTGCACGGCGTTGCCGAACGGGTCGAAGATCGCTCCGAGTTCCGGGGTCACGGACGGATCGTGGTGCACCCAGACGTTGGTTTCCGGGATGACGACGTACTCGGCGAAGGCGCCGTCGCGTTGCACTCCGACGCTGACGGTGTTGATGCACATCTGCTTGCGGCCGGCGCGGCAGTTGCGGCAGATCCCGCAGACGATGTGGCCTTCGCCGGAGACCCGGTCACCGACCCGGACGTCCCGGACGTCCTCGCCCACCTCCACGACCTCGCCGTAGAACTCGTGGCCGGCGATCAGGGGCGCGTTGATGATCCCTTGCGCCCAGGCGTCCCACGACTGGATGTGCAGGTCCGTGCCGCAGATTCCGGTGCTGATAACCCGGATCTTGACGTCCCCGGCGCCGGCCTGCGGCTCGGGGCGGTCGACCAGTTCGAATCCCGCATGGGCGCCGGACTTGTAGAGAGCCTTCATGGGCGTGCCTAACTGTGCTGGTTGCCGCGGTCTTCGATGCGGCGCGTGTGGGACAACTCACCCCATTAGACCGGCCCAAAAGCATTAGCACAACCAAAATTTTCTCAATCGACGATTTAGCTTTTACTTCTGCATAGGATGGGGGCATGGAAATCCACCAGCTCGAAATGCTCCGCGAACTCGGGGCCCTGGGCAGCGTCAAGGCCGTCGCGGAAACGCTGCTGGTGACACCCTCGGCGGTGTCCCAGCAACTGGCCGCGCTGCAGAAGTCCGTAGAGGTGCCGCTGACCCGGAAGGAGGGCCGGAACCTGGTCCTGACCGAGGCCGGGCAGGTGCTCGCGGATGCGGGGGCCGCCGTCGTGAGTGCAATGGCAGATGCGCGGATGGCGATCGGCGCATACCACGGGTCGCCGGTGGCGCCGGTGACCCTGAGCGGGTTCCACAGCGCCGGCCAGGCCTTGTTCGGGCCGCTCGCCCGGCTGCTGGCCGAACCCGGCCAGCCGCGGATCCAGCTCTCCGACGAGGATGTCGCCCAGCAGGATTTCCCGGCCTTGACCGCCCGGTATGACCTGGTGCTGGCGCACCGGATGGACCACAGCCCGCGGTGGCCCGGGGAACGCGTGGCGGTGATTCCGCTCGCGCACGAGCCGCTGGACGTGGCCCTGCCGGCCGGCCACCGGCTCGCCGGGCAGCGGGCGGTGACGGCGGACGACGTCGTCGGCGAACCCTGGGTGACCAGCCACGCCGGCTACTCCCCCGCGGACGTGCTCGCCGCCGTCGCCGCCGTGTCCAGCCGAGAACTGAACATTGTGCACCGGATCAATGATTACTCGACGGTGGCGGCGCTGGTGGCGGCCGGGGGTGTGATCGGGCTGTTGCCGCGGCATACCGCTCGGCCTGTGTTGAACCCGGAGATCGTGCTGAAGCCGCTGGAAGGGATCAGCACCAAGCGCCGGATCGACATCTTGGCCCGGCCGGAGAACCTAAAACGCAGATCGGTCATGATGGTCTGCGATGCGCTGCAGAGAATCATGACGGGGCTGGTCACCTAATCCCCTGTTAACCCAACTGGCTCGCAGTTGTTGTCGTTTTGAGGTCATGACGCCGCCGACGATCGCGCCGATGGCCTGCAGCTTGCCGCCGCGGATCTTGTCCGCGACGCCGGGCTGCGCGGCGAGGGCCGCATCAATGGCTTCGAGCAGCGGGCCGTCGTCGGAAACCACGGCGAGGCCGCGCTTCTCGACGATTTCCGCCGGGGTGCCCTCGCCGGCGAGCACGCCGTCCAGGACCTCGGCGGCCATCTTGTTGTTGATTTTGCCGTCCTCGACCATCCGGTTCAGCTCCACGATGGTGGCCGGCTCGACGCCGAGCTGGCCCGGGTCGACGTCGGCGTTCTTGGCGCGTCCGACGATCTCGCCCATCCACCATTTGCGGGCCACGGTGGCGGTGGCGCCCGCGGCAATGGTCTCCTCGATCTCGTCCAGGACGCCGGCGTTGACGACGTCGCGGAACTCCAGGTCCGAGTAGCCCCAGTCGGCCTGCAGGCGCTTGCGGCGCGCGGCCGGCGGCTCGGGCAGCGTGGCCCGGAGCTCCTCGACCCATTCGCGCGAGGCAACGATCGGGACCAGGTCCGGTTCCGGGAAGTAGCGGTAGTCGTCGGCGTCGGACTTCGGCCGGCCCGAGGTGGTGGAGCGGGTGTCCTCGTGCCAGTGCCGGGTTTCCTGGATGACGGGCTGGCCGGAGTCCAGCACGGCGGCGTGCCGCTGGATCTCGTAGCGGACCGCGTGTTCGACGGCGCGCAGCGAGTTGACGTTCTTGGTTTCCGAGCGGATGCCGAAGCGGTCGCGGCCGTGCGGGCGCAGCGAGACGTTGGCGTCGCAGCGGACGTTGCCGCGCTCCATCTTGGCGTCCGAGACACCCAGGTTCTTGACGATCTCGCGGACCGCGGCGACGTAGGCCTTGGCCAGCTCGGGGGCGCGGCTGCCGGCGCCCTCGATCGGCTTGGTGACGATCTCGACCAGCGGGACACCGGAGCGGTTGTAGTCCACCAGGGAGTAATCCGCGCCCTGGATGCGGCCGGCGGCGCCACCCATGTGGGTGAGCTTGCCGGCGTCCTCCTCCATGTGCGCGCGTTCGATCTCGACGCGGAACACGGTGCCGTCGGAGAGCTCGATGTCCAGGTAGCCGTCGTACGCGATGGGCTCGTCGTACTGGGAGGTCTGGAAGTTCTTCGGGGTGTCCGGGTAGAAGTAGTTCTTCCGGGCGAAGCGGCAGGTCTCGGCGATCTTGCAGTTCAGCGCCAGACCGATCTTGATCGAGGACTCGATCGCGGTCTTGTTCACCACCGGCAGCACACCGGGCATGCCGAGGTCCACCTCGTTGACGTTGGTGTTCGGCTCGTCGCCGAAGACGTTCGGGGCGGAGGAGAACATCTTCGTCTTGGTGTTGAGCTCCACGTGGACCTCGAAGCCCAGGACGGGGTCGTACTTCTCCATCGCCTCTTCGAAGCTGAGGGTTGCGTCAGTCATTAGTGTGAACCTCCGTGGCTCGCAAGGGTGTTGGCGGCATCCGTCAGTGATGGGTCCGTCAGGGAGGGAGCGCGGTCCAGCAGCGGTCCGCCCCACTGCGCCTCGAGCAGCGACTCGAGCACGGCGCCGACCCGGTACAGCCGGGCGTCCCGGCGGGCCGGGGCCAGCAGCTGGACGCCGACCGGCAGTCCGTCCTCGTCGGCGAGGCCGCCGGGCAGCGACAGTCCGGGGACGCCGGCCATGTTGGCCGGGATGGTGGCGACGTCGTTGAGGTACATCGCCAGCGGGTCGTTGAGCTTCTCGCCGAGCTTGAACGCGGTGGTGGGCGCCGTCGGGGAGATCAGCACGTCGGCCTGGGCGAACGCGGCGTCGAAGTCGCGCTGGATCAGGGTGCGCACCTTCTGGGCCGAGCCGTAGTAGGCGTCGTAGTAGCCGGCGCTCAGCGCGTAGGTGCCGAGGATGATGCGGCGCTTGACCTCGTCGCCGAAGCCGGCGGCGCGGGTGGCGGCCATGACGCGTTCGATCGTGAGCGGCGCGTCCTTGGGCAGCGCGCGCAGGCCGAACCGGACGCCGTCGAACTTGGCCAGGTTGGAAGAGGCCTCGGACGGCATGATCAGGTAGTACGCGCCGAGGGCGTACTTGAAGTTCGGGCAGGAGACCTCGACGATCTCGGCGCCGGCGCCCTTGAGCAGTTCGAGGGCCTCGTTGAAGCGGTTTTCGACTCCGGCCTGGTAGCCCTCGCCGTGGAGTTCCTTGATGATGCCGATCTTCATGCCCTCGACGTTGCCGGTCCGGGCCGCGGCCACAAGGTCCTCAAGCGGGTCCGGCAGCGAGGTGGAGTCGCGCGGGTCGTGGCCGCCGATCACCTGGTGCAGCAGCGCCGAGTCCAGCACCGTGCGGGAGACCGGGCCGATCTGGTCCAGTGAGGAGGCCATCGCGATGGCGCCGTAGCGGGACACGCCGCCGTAGGTGGGCTTGACGCCGACGGTGCCGGTCACGGCGCCGGGCTGCCGGATGGAGCCGCCGGTGTCCGTACCGAGGGCCAGCGGAGCTTCGAAGGCCGCGACGGCGGCAGCCGAGCCGCCGCCCGAGCCGCCCGGGATGCGGTCCAGGTCCCAGGGGTTGCGGGTGGGGCCGAACGCGGAGTGCTCGGTGGAGGAACCCATCGCGAACTCGTCCAGGTTGGTCTTGCCCAGGATCGGCATCTTGGCGGCGCGGAGGCGCTCCACCACTGTGGCGTCGTAGGGGCTGTGCCAGCCTTCGAGGATCTTGGAGCCGGCCGTGGTGGGCTGGCCGATCGTGACGATCAGGTCCTTGACGGCGATCGGGACGCCGGCAAGCACGTGCAGTTCCTCGGCCGCGGCGCCGCCGGCGGCGCGGATCGCGTCCACCTCGGCGGCGACGGCGAGGGCTTCCTCGGCGTTCACGTGCAGGAAGGCGTGGACCTGGCCGTCGACGGCCGCGATCCGGTCCAGGTGTGCCTGGGTGACCTCGACGGCGGTGACCTCGCGTGCGGCGAGCTTCTCGGCGAGCGTGGCTGCGGAGAGGCGGAACAGCTCGGTGTGGGTTTCAGTCATGTCTTAGTCCTCATCCAGGATTGCCGGGACCTTGAAACGGCCTTCGAATGCGTCCGGGGCCCCGGAGAGTGCCTGTTCGGCCGTGAACGTGTGGCCCACGACGTCCTCGCGGAACACGTTGGTCAGCGGGATCGGGTGCGACGTGGCCGGGACGTCATCGCCGGCGGCTTCACTAACGGACTTAACCGATTCCACGATGACGGCGAGCTCGCCGGCCATCCTGTCCAGCTCTTCAGCACTCATCTCGATGTGCGCGAGACGCGCGAGATGCGCGACGTCGTCGCGGTTGATCGCAGCCATGGATCTCCCCTGCAAGGTTCGGATTATTTTCCGTCCCAGTCTACGTGGGTTCGCCTGCTGCTACTTCCCGGCGCCCGGCCCGCGGCCGGGCAGGCGCCGGCCAAGCGCCGTCAGCCGGTGATGTCGACGTGCTTGCGGAAGGCGTTACTGCGGGCGTGTTCATGGACGCGGTCCAGGGTTTCGATCTGCTGTCGCCCCTGGGCGGTGAGGCGGGCATACGCGGACGGCTCCAGCCCTAGTTCGAGGGCGTGCTCCTCCAGCGTCTGCCAGCCGCCGATCTTGGCCAGGACGGCGGCCCGCATCAGTTCCACCTCCAGGACCAGGGTCATGGGCGAGCGGTTCAGCAGCCGGCCGTTGAGTTTCAGCCGGCCGGCATGCTCTGCCAGCCAGGCGGCGGCCTGCCGGTGCGGGCGTTGGCGGATGCCCAGCTCGTGGATGAGGCTGTGCAGCAGTTCACGCTCCCCGCGGATCTCGGCAGCGAGGCCCGCGAGTTCGGCGTGGACCGGTGTGTCAGTGAAGTCCTTGGCCATCCGTTGGATCCTGCCGAGGCCGGCGGTGGCGCCGCTTAGGTGGTCCGACAGATACAGGCCGAGCAGCTTCTCGTCGATGGTGTGGGGAATGTGCGGTGCCATGGAACCTCCAGCTGGACTCGTGCTGTTTCCAGCGTGTGTCAGGGATGGTGCTCTCGTTGGAAACCCTACCGGAGCGGCGTGGCGTCCATCCGGCCGGCACCGGGATCGAGGCGCTCTCCTGGTCCTCCGCCGGCCGCCGTCGGGCCTTTAGACGCGGGCCGCCGGGCGGCGCTAGAGGTCCAGGCGGTAGACGAGCAGCAAGATGTCCGTGTCCGGAACGAACCAGTCGCGTTCGGGGACCCGCCGGAAGCCGGTCTTCCGGTACAGGCCGTGAGCGCTTTCCCAGGTCTGGCCGGTGGTGAGTGCCACCCCGGTGATGCCGGGAAGGGACCTTGCGTGTTCGATGATGGCCTGGACCATCGCCTTGCCGGCGCCGCTGCGCTGCACGCCGGGGTCCACCACGAGCATCCGGAATTCGAGCTCGTCAGCCTGGGCGATGTCCGCATAGGGTTCGCCGGCGACCGCGAGCGTTACCGAGCCGACGACCCTGCCATCACGTTCCGCCACCCAGATGGTCGCCTGCTCGTGCCGCTGGGCGACCTTCTGGATCTGCTGCATGTAGGGGTGGTCCGCGTCCCCGAAGTAGCCTGCGGCCAGGTAGGCGTCGCGGGTGATGCGGGCGACGGCGTCGTAGTCGGCCGGGACGGCGGGGCGTATGAGGATCTGCGAATGCACCTATCCATGGTACGGGCGCAGCTCACGGCTGCCCGCCAACGGGCGGTTTCCGTGATGGAGCTATCAGGCCCCCCGGCGGCGGGGCACCTTCCGTGGGCGTCTGCGGTCAGAGCGGGAATCTGCCGGAGAGTTCCAGGGGGCCGGCGCAGGTCCACGCCGCGAGCCGCTCCTCATCCGTGGGGCCGCCGTCGAGCACGCTGGTGAGCCGGGGACGACGGACCCAGCAGCCGGCCTCCTCCGCGATCAGGGCGCCGGCGGCGAAGTCGTGTTCGTTCAGGCCGCGTTCGCCGTACGCGTCGTGGGTGCCGTCGGCCACGAGGCAGAGGTCCAGCGCGGCGGATCCCAGCCGGCGGACGTCCGCGAAGCCGTCCATCAGACTGCGCAGTCCGGCGGCCTGCTCGGCCCGGACCCCGGGGTCGTAGCTGAAGCCGGTCGCGAGGAGTTGGCCGGTCCGGTCCGGCACCGGGCCGTTGAGCGGCGTGCGCTCGCCGTTCTCTTCCAGCCATGCGCCTGCGCCGCGGGAGGCGTAGTAGATCCGTCCCAGCGCAGGGGCGTGGACGACGCCGGCCAGCCAGGCCCCGTCGGGGCCGGCCACCGCCACCGAGGTTCCGTAGTAGACGATATTGCGGATGAAGTTGGTAGTGCCGTCGAGCGGGTCGACCGACCAGCGGAAGCCGCTCACAGTGTCCGGCAGCACGGTGCCGCCTTCCTCCCCCGTGATCGTGTCCGCGGGCCGCGCCCCGGTGATGACCTCGCGGACGGCGGCTTCGGCCGCGAGATCGAAGGCGGTGACCCAGTCCCCTGAGTCGCCTTTGTTGCTCACGTCCAGCGCGGCGGCACTCCGGCCGGCCAGCACCGCGGCGCCGGCTGCTGCTGCCTGCCGGGCCAGGTCAAGGAACGCTGCCGGTTCGGGGAAATCGGCCGAGTCGGTCGTCACTCGGCGGCCTCCTGGTGGTCTTCGCCCTCGTCCTCGGCCATGGCCTCAGCTGCTCCCTCGGCTGGAACCTCGGTCCCGCCGTCCGTGGCGGCAGGACCGCCCGGGACCGCGGCCCCGTCGACGCCGGCCGGCCCGCTGGCGAGCAGAGCGCGGAAGCCGTCCTCGTCCAGGACCCGCAGGCCCAGTTGTTCGGCCTTGTCCAGTTTGGTGCCCGCATTTTCGCCGGCCACCACGTAGCTGGTGTTCTTCGAAACGGAGCCGGCCGCCTTGCCGCCGCGGACCAGGATTGCCTCCTTGGCCTCGTCCCGGCTGAAACCTTCCAGGCTGCCGGTAACCACCACGGTCAGGCCCTCGAGGGTCCGCGGGGTGGACTCGTCGCGCTCGTCCTTCATCCGGACGCCGTCGGCCGCCCAAGTGTCCACGATTTCGCGGTGCCAGTCCTCGGCAAACCACTCCTTCAGTGCCACCGCAATCACCGGCCCCACGCCGTCGACGTTGGCGAGTTCCTCTTCGGAGGCCTGCCGGATTGCGTCCATGGTGCCGAAGGCGGTGGCCAGGGCGCGCGAGGCACGCGGGCCGACGTGTCGGATGGACAGCGCCACGAGGACGCGCCACAGCGGCTGGGTCTTGGCTTTTTCCAGTTCGCTGAAGAGTTTGTCAGTGGTGGCGGTCGGCTTGGACGGGGTCTTGGCCGTGCCCTTCGTGTAGAAGTACGGCACGAGTTCAAACTCGCCGGTCGCCACGCCCTTGGTCCGCTTCTCGCGGCGGATCCGGACCCCGGCGAGGTCCTCGGGCGTGAGCCGGAACAGCGTTGCCTCGCTGGTCAGCGGCGCGACGTCCGGCTCGGCCGGCTGGGTCAGGGCGATGGCTGCCTCCCAGCCGAGGGCTTCGATGTCGAAGGCGCCGCGGCCGGCCAGATGGAAGACGCGTTCGCGCAACTGCGCGGGGCAGGACCGGGCGTTGGGGCAGCGGATGTCCACGTCGCCTTCTTTGGCCGGGGCGAGCGGCGTGCCGCAGGCCGGGCATTCGGTGGGCATCACGAAGTCGCGGACCGGCGGGTCCTGCTGGTCGCGGAGGGCCAGCACCGGGCCGACGATCTCGGGGATGACGTCCCCGGCCTTGCGCAGGACCACGATGTCGCCGATCTTGACGCCCTTGGCCTTGACCACTTCCTGGTTGTGCAGGGTGGCCATCTCGACCGTGGAGCCGGCCACCTTGACCGGCACCATCACGCCGTACGGGGTTACCCGGCCGGTGCGGCCCACGTTGACGGCGATGTCCAGCAGCTTGGTATTGACCTCTTCGGGCGGGTACTTGTAGGCCACTGCCCAGCGCGGCACGCGGGTGGTGTAGCCGAGGGCCCGCTGGGTGGCCAGGTCATCCACCTTGACCACAATGCCGTCGATTTCATGGCTGAGGCTGTGCCGTTTGTCCCCGTACCGCCGGATGAACTCGAGTACCTCCGGCAGGCCGGGCAGCACCTCGAAGTACGGGCTGGTGGGCAGACCCCAGTCGGCGAGCTGGCGGTACGTGTCCGACTGGCTGAGCGTGGCCAGGCCTTCGCGGGCTCCGATGCCGTGGACGTACATCTTGAGCGGACGCTTGGCGGTCTCCGCCGGGTCCTTTTGCCGCAGCGACCCGGCAGCGGCGTTGCGCGGGTTGGCCAGCGGTGCTTTGCCGGCGGCGATCAGCGCCTCGTTGAAGTCAGCGAAGGCTTGGGACGGGATGAACACTTCGCCGCGGATTTCCATCTCGGCCGGAAAGTTTTCGCCCTTGAGCTGCTGCGGAATTTCCTTGATGGTCAGGACATTGTGGGTGATGTCCTCCCCGGTGGTGCCGTCGCCCCGGGTGGCCGCCCGGACCAGCACGCCGTCGCGGTAAAGGAGGTTCACGGCCAGGCCGTCGATCTTGAGCTCGGTGAGCCACGACGGCGGGTTGCCGCCGTTGCCGAGCTTGGCGACGCCGGCCTCGGCTTTGGCGATCCAGGCATCGAGCTCCTCGAGCGAGAACACATCCTCAAGGCTGTACATCCGGCTCAGGTGCTCGACGGCGGCAAAGGCCGCGGACACCTCGCCGCCAACTTCCTGGGTGGGGGAATCGATGGCCACCAGTTCCGGGTGCATGGCCTCGATGGTTTCCAGCCGCCGGAAGAGCTCGTCGAACTCGGCGTCGGAGATGATCGGGGTGTCCTCCTGGTAGTACGCGAAGCGGTGCTTGCGGACCTCTTCGACCAGGACTTCGTACTCTTCGCGCACGGCCTCGGACGGTACCAGTTCCCCGGCAGGGCTGTGGACGTCGGTACCTGCTGCGGTCTTCGCTGTGCTCACAGACCTATCCTGCCTCAGATCCCCGACATTGTCCGGTCAGGATTCCCGGCGGGCGTCCACCACGATGCACGTTACGTTGTCGCGGCCGCCGCTGCGCAGGGCAGCCTGGATCAGCTCGTCCACCGCCGCCTGCGGGTCGGGTTCGGCGGCGAGGATCCGGGAGATGTGCTGGTCGTCGAGTTCGCCGTTCAGCCCGTCCGAGCAGACCAGGATCCGGTCGCCGTCCTCGATGGGCAGCAACCGGTAGTCGGCGTCCGTCTCGTCACCGGTGCCGAGTGCGCGGGTCACGACGTGGCGGCGCGGGTGGACTGCTGCCTCGGCGGGGGTGATCTCGCCGGCATCCACGAGTTCCTGCACTTCGGAGTGGTCCACGCTGACCTGGCTGAGCTTGCCCTGGTTGAGCCGGTAGGTGCGCGAGTCGCCGATGTTCAGCACGAGCCAGTTCGGAACACCTTGCTCTTCGACCACGATGACGCCGGAGAGGGTGGTGCCGGCGCGGGAGCCGGTGGCCTCGCGGATGCCGGCGTCGGCCTGCAGCAGATACTGCTGGACGACGGCGGCGGTGGCGTCCCTCCCCCCGGTGGCCACCTGGGGCAGTTCGGCCAGGGTGCGTACGCAGATGCCGCTCGCGATCTCGCCGGCCTCGTGACCGCCCATGCCGTCGGCGATGGCGAACACCGGGTCGGCGGCGATGAAGGAGTCCTCGTTCGTTTCACGGCGCAGGCCGCGGTCCGTGCCGCAGCCGAAATTCAGCCGCAGGCTACCTGCACCGCTCCCGGCACCGCCGGGGGCACCGCCGGGGGCTTGATTGGAGGAGGTTCCGGGCGAGGCCGGGGAAGATCCGGGGGGAGGAACGGAAGCCGGCTGGGATGTCATGCCTGTCCTAGATAGAAGGGGCGGTCACCGAGGTGCACCGTGGATCCGGGGCGGTACGCTGCTACCCTCCGGCTGCCAGTGCGGTGCGGATGCCGTCCGCTGGTGTCCGCATGCGCTACCCGGATAGTACCGGTTCCTGCGCCGACAGGCGGCGTTCCACGCCGAATAGTCCATGGTGGGGCTGCGCTTTCGCTGCTGCTCCCTAGTCCAGGACCAGGCCCTTTCCACGGCCCCGCTGCAACTCCAAGGGGAGGATTTCGCCGAAACCGCGCACATTCTCCGCGGGCCGGGGCACCAGCACGAAGCGTTCATCCTTTTCCAGGGCGGCGGCCGTCATGGAGTCCACCAGCACGGTCCCCGGATCGGCCAGCGATGTAAGCCGGGCGGCCAGGTTCACGGTGGGCCCGTAAATGTCACCAAGCCGGGAAAGGATCCGGCCCCACACCATGGCGACCCGAGCCTGGGGCAGGATCTCGTCTTCGTTGAACGCCTGCGAAAGGGCCAGCGATATCTCGGCGCAGGCCGCGGGGGTTTCGGCGATGTAGAGGACTTCATCGCCGACCGTCTTGACGAGGCGTCCGCCGCCGACGGAAATGATCTCGGCGCACTTGTTTTCGAAGCGCTGCACCAGCTGGGCGAGCGTCTTTTCGTTCATCCGGCGGGACAGGCTGGTGTAGGAGACCAGGTCTGCGAAGCCGACACCGCGGGCGAGCGGCAAGGGGGCGTCGTCCTCGTCCCCTTCGCGGCCTTCTTCGCTGGAGGCCAGTCCGGCCTCGGCGCGGACGGCGAGGCGCTGCACCCCGGCGTTCAGCTGGCGCCGCCAGGAGTAGACCAGTATTTCCTCGAGCGCGTCCACCAGGGAGGGCAAGAGGTCGACCAGCCGCTTGCGGGCCACTGCGTCGGTGACACCCTGCTGGTGGACCATGTCCTCCACCAGGGCCTCGATCTGCCAGACCACCATGCGGTCGGTCATCTGGCCGATGGCGCGGGTGACCGAGATGGCCGCTTCCTCCGTGAGCTTGCCGGTGCGGACCTGGTCCACGATCGTGTTCAGCGCGGCCTGGTCGCGCTCCGTGAAGGCGACGTCCTCGTCGCCCAGGTTGGGGAAGCCGAGCGCGCGCCAGAGTTTCCGTGCGGACAGCAGCGAGACCCCGGCACCCGCAGCCACCTCGCGACGGCGGAGCTTTCGCTCGCCGCCTAGCAGCCGCTGCTCCAGCGCCCTGGCGGCGAGGCGGTCGGTGGACATGGTTCCGGTGGCAGGCGCTGAGTTACCCGGCTCTGCATTGTCCGGCACTGTGTCGTCCGGCACTGCGCCATTCGGTACTGCGTCGTCCGGCACTGCCGCTTCGAGGGCGGACTCGTCGAAGGCCGCTTCGGGGAGCTCGGAAGGAGCCGCCGCCAGGAGTCCGGTGTCAGGGTGCGCGTTGTCAGCGTTCATCACTTCCACCTTCCCTCATGTCCCATGGCCATTCGCCGGAGCCGTGCACCGTGTCGTCGACCTCAAGCAGGTCGCCCTCCGGAAGTTCGTCGATCGCGTCGAGGATGAAGTTCCGGAACGTCATCACCTCGGGGACATCCGGAATCACCGTGCTGGACGGGTACCCGGTATCCAAGGATATAGTCCCGGAGCGCAGGGTCCGTTGCAGCAGCGTCTGTTCGATGAACACATTATGGACGGCGGCCAGCGGAACTTGCTGGTCACGCCGTCGCAACATGCCGTAACGGGCCACCAAGCGGCGGCTGGTCAGAATGTAGCGGCTGGCCTGCCAGGTCACCGCTTTGGGCAGGCAGTAGGCAACCACGACCCAGGCCGCCAGCGCCAGGCAGCCGCCGATCAGCCACGGCGTCCAGTCCGGCGTGATGAGCGGGACGAGTTTGGCCGGGCCGCCTTTTACAATCCAGGCGCTGGCGTAGGCGGCCAGGGCGGCAACCAGGATGAACAGCAGGGCCGGAGCAATCAGCTTCCGGGGCTGGGGGCGGGTCACGACAATCACTTGCTCGCCCGGGAGAAGCTCTTTACGCATAGCCGCTTTCGCCGCTGCCGGCCTCGCCCGGCGGGGTCCAGGGGCGCAGGTGCACGACGTCGCCGGCGGTCACCACGTGTTCGTGGCCGCCGGAGTCCACCACCAACAGGGAGCCGTACTCGTCCAACCGGGTGGCATGCCCGATGATCTCGTTGTCGCCGGGGAGGTGGGCCCGGACCTGTTTCCCGAGGGTGGTCAGGGCGTGTTCCACCCGGTGGTGCAGGGAGGGGCCGCCTGCGAGTCCCGCGGTAGGGTCGCCGTCGGCGTTGCAGAAGCTGCGGTAAAGGGTCGCGAAACGCGAGAGATAGCTCTTGAGCAGGGTGGTCCGGTCCACCGTGGCGGCCTGTTCCAGCAGCACCGACGTGGCGGTGGGGACGGGCAGTTCGGACCGGGTGAGGGTGACGTTGAGGCCGGTGCCGAGCACAACGGGGGGCACCGCGCCGTCGCCCATCGGGCCCAGCTGCGCCAGGATTCCGGCAATTTTCTTTCCGCGGACCAGCACGTCGTTCGGCCATTTGAGCTCGGCCGGAATCCCCGCCGTGTCCAGCAGCGCTTCCCGCAGCGCCAGGGCGCCCAGCAGCGAGAGCCAGGAATAGCACTGCGTGGGCAGCGGCCGGCCCTCGGCGTTGACCGGCCGGAGCACGATCGAAACGGAGACCGAACTGCGGGCCGGAGCTTCCCAAAGCCGGTCCAGCCTGCCGCGGGCTGCGCTCTGGTACTCGGCCGTGAGTACGGAGAGGTCCGGCCAGGCCCGCGGGTCCACGGTCGCGCCACGCAGCAGGTCCGCGTTGGTGGAGCCGGTGGACTCCACCACGGTCAGTTGCGGTATGCCGCTGGCGGTCAGGAACGCGGCGTCGCTAAGGGCGCCTTGGTCCAGGGGCGGACGGTCCGGTGTCTGCTGCGCGGCTTCCATGCTTGAATCCTACCGAGGAACCGGTCACCGGGCGCCGGGCCGGACGCGGGCCCGGCGGAACTTCCCCAACTGTGGACACCCTCACCGGCGGGTCGGGCCGAAACGCCGCGGCCTTCCGGCGTCGGGCCCGCAAAAGTGGGGAGTTTCGGCGGCACGGGCCTCCCCTGAACCCTGGAAAGCCGCCCGGACTCAGAGGAAAATGTCAGGAACCAGTTGGCCTTCGGGCGCGCCCAGGCTGTATGGCGCGAAGTCCGTAACCCCGGCCGCCGCCAACACCTGCTCGTCGGTGTAGAAGTTCCCGCTCCAACTGCCGGACTCCGGGATCGCGTTGCTGGCCGTCAGCACCGCGTGGGCGGCGTCGGCCATGATCTGCGGGCCGCGCGCGCCGCGGACGATCTGCTCGCCGCCGGGCATGTTGCGGATTGCCGCGGTGTCGATCAGGGTGCAGGGCCAGAGCGAGTTCACGCTGATGCCGTCGACCTTGAGTTCCTCGGCTAGCCCCAGAGTGGTCAGGCTCATGCCGTATTTGGCCATCGTGTACGCCAGGTGCATGCCGGCCCATTTGGGGTCCAGGTTCAGCGGCGGCGAGAGCGTGAGGATCTGCCCGGCGTCGGACTCGCGCAGTGCGGGCAGGGCGAGCTTGCTGAGCAGGAAGGTGCCGCGGACGTTGATGTCCTGCATGAGGTCGTAGCGCTTCATGTCCAGTCCGTCGGTCTTGGACAGGTCAATCGCCGAGGCGTTGTTGATGACGATGTCGATCCCGCCGAAGCGTTCGACGGCGGCGGCCACGGCGCCGGCGACGTCGGCGTCGTTGCGCACGTCGCCCACCAGTGGAAGCGCCTGTCCCCCGGCCGCCTCGATCTGCTCGGCAGCGGAGTAGACGGTGCCTTCAAGTTTGGCGTGCGGCTGCCCGGTCTTTGCCAGCAGCACGATATTGGCGCCGTCCCGGGCGGCGCGGGTGGCGATCGCGAGGCCGATCCCGCGGCTGCCGCCGGACATCAGGATGGTGCGGCCCTGGAGCGAAGCCGAGGCCTGGTAGGGGCCCTGCCAGTGGGACTGCGGGGAGGTGCCCGAAGCGTCGTTGCTTGAAGTCATAAGCACATCCTAGCCGATGTTACTGGCCGGTAACATCCCCTGCCGCGGCGTCGGACCCGTGGCGGGCCCGGCGGGGGTCGGAACGAAAATTGTAGGTTTTCTACAGCGGCGCGGACGATTACCGTCACTAGACTTGCCAGCACGGCCTTGTTTTTGTGTGGATTCCACCTAAGCGGCCCGCACGGGCCAGCGACGGCCGTGACGAACAACCGCAAGAACAACAGAGCCGGAGACACTTGATGAGCCACGATCTGACCACGACCGCGGGAAAGATTGCCGATTTCCGCGACCGCCAGGCCCGTGCCGAGCAGCCTTCCGGCCCGGAAGCGATCGCCAAGCAGCACGCCCGCGGTAAGGGCACCGCCCGCGAGCGCATCGACCTGCTGCTCGACGCCGGCTCCTTCGTGGAGTTCGACGCCCTCGCCGTGCACCGGTCCACCGCGTTCGGCATGGAAAAGAAGAAACCGCTGGGCGACGGCCTGGTCTCCGGTTACGGCACCGTGGACGGGCGCCCCGTGGCCGTTTACAGCCAGGACTTCTCCGTCTACGGCGGTTCACTCAGCCAGGTCAACGGCGAGAAGATCGTCAAGGTCCAGGAGTTCGCGCTGCGCAACGGCTGCCCCGTGGTGGGCATCCTCGACGGCGGCGGCGCCCGCATCCAGGAAGGCGTCGCCTCGCTGGCGATGTTCGCGGACATCTTCCGCAACAACGTCCACGCTTCCGGCGTCGTCCCGCAGATCTCGCTCATCATGGGCCCCTCCGCCGGCGGCGCGGCCTACTCCCCCGCCCTGACTGACTACGTGGTCATGGTGGACAAGACCTCGCACATGTTCATCACCGGCCCGGACGTGATTAAGACCGTCACCGGCGAGGACGTGGACATGGAAACCCTGGGCGGCGCGCGCCAGCATAACGCCAACACGGGCACCTCGACCTACCTGGCCGCCGACGAGGCCGACGCCGTCGAGTTTGTCCGCGAACTGCTGGACTTCCTGCCCTCCAACAACCTCGCCGAGGCCCCCGTACTGGAGCACTCCCAGGAGCTGGAGCTCGACGACGACGATCTCGCCCTCGACGTGCTGATCCCGGACTCCGCCAACCAGCCCTACGACATGCGCAAGGTGATCGAGCAGATCGTCGACGACGCGCACTTCCTGGAGATGCAGTCGCTCTACGCGCCGAACGTGATCATCGGCTACGGCCGCGTCGAGGGCCACACCGTGGGCATTGTGGCCAACCAGCCGATGCAGTTCGCCGGCACCCTGGACATCGCCGCCTCGGAAAAGGCCGCCCGCTTCGTCCGGCACTGCGACGCCTTCAACATCCCCATCATCACGCTGGTGGATGTGCCAGGCTTCCTGCCGGGCAAGGACCAGGAGTTCCAGGGCATCATCCGCCGCGGCGCGAAGTTGCTCTACGCCTACGCCGAGGCCACGGTGCCGAAGCTGACGGTGATCACCCGCAAGGCCTACGGCGGGGCGTACATCGTGATGGGCTCCAAGAAGCTCGGCGCCGACCTCAACCTGGCATGGCCCACCGCGCAGATCGGCGTGATGGGCGCCCAGGGCGCGGTCAACATCCTGTACCGCCGCGAACTCGCCGCGGTCGCGGAGGCCGGCGGCGACGTCGAGGCCAAGCGCGCCGACGTCATCCGGCAGTACGAGGAGGAGCTGCTCAACCCATACCAGGCCGCGCAGCTGGGCTACGTGGACGCGGTCATTGCCCCCTCCGAGACCCGTCTCCAGATCATCAAGGGCCTGCGGGCCCTGCGGGACAAGCGCGCCAGCCTGCCCGCCAAGAAGCACGGAAACATCCCGCTGTGACGACGTCGGAATCCGGGATCGAAGCTGGTGCCTTGCCGGCAGGGCAGCCGCTGCTCGCCGTGGTCAAGGGCGAGCCGACGGCGGAGGAGCTGGCGGCGCTCACCGCCGTCGTCCTGTCCCTTGGCGACGGCGGAACCGCCGCGCCGGCGAAGCCCAGCGCTCGGCACTGGATCCGGCGGCAGCAGCTGCAGCTGGCGCCGAAACCCGGGCCAGGTTCGTGGAAGCGCAGCCGCGGCTAGGAAAAGTTCAGTAACCCTTTCATAACCGCCCCGGCCCGGCTAGTCTCATTCGGGTGACTACCGAAACCACTGAGAACACCACTCCCTGCCCCGTCCCCGCGCGCGCGAAAACCGCGATCGACGCCGTGGCCGATGCCTACACCGACACCCTGATCCGGCTTAACCCGAGCTTCGCAACGGAACTCGGCCTGCCCGGCCACGAAACCGAATACCAGGATTTCTCGCCCGCCGGGCAGGAGGCCTTCGCCGCCGCCGCACGCGAAACCCTCGCCGCCCTCGACGGGCTGGAGCCCGCCGACGACGTCGACGCTGTCACCCTTGACGCGATGCGCGAACGCTTGGGCCTGCAGCTGGAAATCCACGAGTCCGGCTGGGACCTGGCCGACCTGAACAACATCGCCTCCGCCTCGCAGGACATCCGCGCCATTTTCGATCTCATGCCGACGGAGACGGCCGAACACTGGGACCACATCGCCGGACGCGCGCACAACGTTCCGGCGGCCCTCGACGGCTACATCGTGTCCCTGCGCGCCGCCAAGGAGGACGGCAAAGTTGCCGCCATCCGCCAGGTGAAGATCGTGATTGAACAGGCCACCAGGCATGCGGCCGACGACGGCTTCTTCGCCAAGCTCGCCGCCGACGCCAAGACCGCGGACGGTCCGCTGCCCGAGGACCTGCAGTCCAAGCTCGACGCCGGCGCTGCCGCCGCCCGTTCCGCCTACGCCCGGCTGGCCGGCTTCCTGGAATCCGAACTTCTCCCGGCCGCCCCGGAGAAGGACGCCGTGGGCCGGGAGCGCTACGCCCTGGCGTCCCGGTCCTTCCTCGGCGCCGCCGTGGATCTGGAGGAGACCTACGCCTGGGGCGTACAGGAGCTGGACCGCCTGATCGCCGAGCAGGAGCGCGTGGCCGGGGAAATCCGCCCCGGCGCGACGGTCGACGAGGCCAAGGAGATCCTGAACAACGATCCGTCCCGGCAGCTCAAGGGCACCGACGCCCTGCGCGCCTGGATGCAGGAGCTCTCGGACAAGGCTGTGGCCGACCTCGCTGGCGTGCACTTCGACATCCCGGACGTCATGAAGACCCTCGAGTGCAAAATCGCCCCCACCCAGGAAGGCGGCATCTACTACACGGGTCCTTCGGATGACTTCAGCCGTCCCGGCCGGATGTGGTGGTCAGTGCCGCCGGGCGAGGACACTTTCACCACCTGGGCCGAGACCACCACGGTCTACCACGAGGGCGTTCCCGGCCACCACCTGCAGGTCGCCACCGCCACCTACCGCCGCGAACTGCTCAACAAATGGCGCCGCAACGTCTGCTGGACCTCCGGACACGGCGAGGGCTGGGCACTCTACGCCGAGAAGCTGATGCAGGAGCTGGGCTACCTGAAGGACCCGGGCGACCACATGGGCATGCTCGACATGCAGCGGATGCGCGCCGCCCGCGTGGTGTTCGACATTGGCGTGCACCTCGAGTTGCAGGTGCCTGATCGTTGGGGGTCGGGCACCTGGACCCCGGACACGGGGTACGAGTTCCTCAAGAAGAACCTTGCGATCAGTGAGGGCCAGCTTAAGTTCGAGTTCACCCGCTACCTCGGCTGGCCGGGACAGGCGCCGTCGTACAAGGTGGGCCAGCGGCTCTGGGAGCAGATCCGGGCCGAGCTCGAAGCCCGGCCCGGCTTCGACCTCAAGGCGTTCCACACCAAGGCGCTGAACATGGGTTCGGTGGGCCTGGACACCCTGAAGCGCGCGCTCCTGGGGTAGGCCGGGCCGCGCTGTCCCGGGGGACAGACATCCTCTGCGTGCTCGCTCGTTCTCCCCACCGTCTCCCTAGCCTCGCAAGCTCGGCCAGGGAACCCTGACGGCGTGGGCCCTCGCTTAGACGCACGCTGCCGGATGCCTGCTCCCCGGGGCCTTGGGCGAGACAATCACCACACTTCGGGTTGGAATAACTTCACAAACGGGTGGCCTTGCGGCTTCTTTCCAGGGAACTTGTGCGCGCGACAGACAACGGGGCGCGTAACATTTCTCAACGTTGGTTCGTCATGATATGCGGCCGGGCCCTAGCGTGTCCGGGTGACCACTCAGACAAGCACCTCCGCAACCGCAGGTAAGCCCGGTTTCCGGCTGCCCCAATGGGCCAGCTCGTTCGGCTTCCAGATCATTGCCGCCCTGATCGTGGGCCTGGGCCTCGGCCTGCTCGCGAAGTACACGGGCAGCACCAAAACCAACCCCAACGCCCTCGGCGCCACCCTGCAGACCATCGGCTCGAGCTACATCTCGCTGCTGCAGACCGCCGTCGTGCCGCTCATCTTCACTGCTGTCGTCAGCTCCATCTCCAATCTGCGCGCCGTGTCCAACGCGGCCCGGCTGGCCTGGAACACGCTGCTGTGGTTTGCCATCACGTCGCTGATTGCCGTCCTGATCGGCATCGGGCTGGGCGTGCTGCTGCAGCCCGGCGCCGGCACCGGCATCACCCAGGAGGCCAAGTACGCCGGCAAGTCCGGCGACTGGTGGGCCTTCCTGATCGGGCTGTTCCCGAAGAATTTCCTGGGCCTCGGCGCCAGCACCACCGTCACCGACGGCGTCGCCAGCACGTCCGTGAGCTTCAATGTCCTGCAGATCCTGGTGATCGCGATCGCCGTCGGCATTGCCGCGCTTAAGGTGGGCAAGACCGCCGAACCGTTCCTGAACCTCAATGCCTCCGCCCTGGCCGTGATCCAGAAGGTCCTCTGGTGGATCATCCGGATCGCCCCGCTGGGTACCGTGGCCCTGATCGGCAACGCTGTTGCCGTCTACGGCTGGGACACCATCGGCTCGCTCGGCAAGTTCACGTTCGCGATCTATGTCGGTCTGGCCCTCGTGCTGTTCGTGGTCTACCCGATCCTGGTCCGCAGCCACGGCTTGTCCATCAAGCAGTACTTCTCCGGCGTCTGGCCGGCCGTGCAGCTGGCCTTCGTTTCCCGCTCCTCGATCGGCACCCTGCCGCTTACCCAGCGGGTCGCCGAACGCAACCTGGGCGTCCCCCGCGCCTACGCCTCCTTCGCCGTGCCGCTCGGCGCCACCACCAAGATGGACGGCTGCGCCGCGATCTACCCTGCTATCTCGGCCATCTTTGTGGCCCAGTTCTTCGGCATCCACCTGGACTTCAGCCAGTACCTGCTGATCGCCCTCGTCGCCGTGCTGGGCTCCGCCGCGACCGCCGGCACCACCGGCGCCGTCGTCATGCTCACCCTGACGCTCTCCACGCTGGGACTGCCTCTGGCCGGCGTCGGGCTCCTGCTGGCCGTGGACCCGATCCTGGACATGGGCCGCACCGCGGTCAACGTGGCCGGCCAGGCCCTGATCCCCGCGATCGTCGCCAAGCGCCAGGGCATCCTGGACGAGTCGCTCTACAACGCGCCCCGCCACGGTGACCCGTTCAGTGACGACGCCGTCGCCACCGCTGCCGCTGCTGACGTCCACGCCGGCGACTCCGCCTCCGACGCGTCCGAGGCACGCGAACTGGCCGGCGCCAAGGCTTAACCCTCCGGCTGGCTGCTCAAACCGAACGGCACGAAGAAGTCCCCGGGAACCCAGTTCCCGGGGACTTCTTCGTTGCCTCAGCGGCTGTGGTGCGTTGGTGTCAAGCAGTCCTAGCGGCCGCCTCCGCCGATGACGCCCTTCTGCACGGCCTTGGTGACTGCGTCGGCCTCGGACTGGGTCAGGGTGCCGTTGCTGACAGCCTTGTCCAGCCTGGTCTTCAGCGCCGCGGCGTGGTCCGCCTGCTCGGCGGTGCGGAGCTCCTCGAGGGCGGCCGTGACCTTGGCCTCGTCAATGCCCAGCGATGAGGCGAGCGACTTGGCCAGCTCCGCCTGCAGTGCGGTGCGGTCCGGCTTGGTGCCGGCGGCCGGCGGAGTGGTGGGCTTGTGCGCGTCTCGGAAGGTTTTCAGGGCGGCGGTGACCTTGGCTTTGTCGACGCCGAGTTTGGTGGCGAGTTCGGCGGCGTTCGCTCCGCCAAGACCGGCGCGTTCGCCGCCGTGGCCGTGGCCACCACGTCCGCTGCCGTCACCGGGCACGGCGGTGCCGGCACTCGCGCTGGGGGCGGGCGTCGGCGTCGTGGTGGCTGAGGCCATCCCGGCCAATCCAAGGCCGGCGCCCACGGCCAGCGCGGCGGCAGAGATGCCGAGCGTGATTCTCTTGGTGCGTGACATGTACTGTCTCCTCAGTCTGCCGCCAGGTGACGGCTCCGTTCGCTGCGGTCTCTCCGCGAGACCTGCCCCCAGTCTGACCCCTGGGGCTCAGGCAGAGCTGTTCACAACCTTTCAGCTTCCTGTGAATGATTTTCCGCAGGACTTTCCCGTTGCCTCGGCCGGCAAAGTGGCTAGGCTCAGGGCATGCTTATCGTCACTTCGAACGACATCCCGGGCCACCGGATTGACGCCGTGTTCGGCGAGGTCATGGGGCTCACCGTCCGCTCGAGGGACATCGGCGCGCAGGTGGTGGCGGGCCTACGGTCGCTGGCCGGCGGTGAGCTCCACGAACTGACCCAAGTCCTCTACGACAGCCGCCAGGAGGTCATGGCCAGGATGGTCGCAGAGGCCGCGCAGCGGGGTGCCAACGCAATTGTTGCGATGCGCTTCGACACGGCGCATATGGCCAACAACTGGACGGAAATCTGCGCCTACGGGACGGCCGTGCTGGCGGTCCCGCTGGGCGACGGCGAAGCAGGCGCCACGGGCCAATCGATCCGGCTCGCGCCGGCCCACACCGAGGCCGGCAAATAAAGTTGCCCTGAGTGCAAACATGCACGTAGTGTAATCGCATGCCCACTCCTCCCCCGTCCAACACGGCAGCCCACGCCGACGCCGGGGCGCCCTCGCGGCGGGAGCTGAACAAGGCAGCCACCCGCCAGGCCATCACGGAAGCGGCAGTCGGGCTGCTCCGCGGCAAGGGGCCAGGCAACTTCACCGTGGAGGACATCGCCGAGGCGGCCGGCATTTCCCGCCGAACTTTCTTCAACTACTTCAGCAGCACCGAGGCGGCCCTTGCCTCGGCAACCCACGGGTTCCTGGACAAGGCACTCCAGCAGTTCCGGCTCCGCCCCGCCGGCGAGCCGATCCTGGAATCCGCGCGCGCCGCCCTGGTTGAGCTCGCTGACCCCATGACCGTGGCACCGCTGGCCGAGCTCTACAGCCTGGGCCAGTCCAACCCGCAGCTGAACCGGTCCGAACTGGAAGCCTGGGACCACTGCACAGCGGAGATCATCGACGCCGCCCGGGTGCGCTTCGGTCAGGAGGCCGGAATCGAGATCGACGAACTGTACCTCCGCGCCCTCGCCGGCTCCATCATCTCCTGCGGCAAAGCAGCCATGGACGTCTGGTTCGCCCGCTGCCAAGGCTCGCTCTCCCCCGAATCGCTCTCCACCCTGCGCCAGCTACTGATCGACTCCATGAGCCTTCTCGGCTCCGGATTCGCCTCCCCGGCAGCCGCTCCGGCAGCCACTCCCTCCGCCGCCCCTTCCGCAGATCGGTTCTGACATGGCACTACTGCTGTATCGCCTCGGCAAATTCTCCTACCGCCGCCGCTGGCTCGTCATCTCGCTGTGGCTTGCCGTCATGGTGGCGGTGGGCGGGGCCGCAGCGGCCTTCCACGGCACGCTGTCCAACAACTTCCAGATCCCTGGAACCGAGACCCAGCAGATGGCGGACAAGCTCAAGAAGGACCTCCCCGCCTCCTCCGGCGGCTCCGCGAGCATTGTCTTCGAAGCCAACGACGCGCGGTTCAGCCCGGCCGGCCAGGCCGCTGTCTCCGCCGCGCTGGCCAAGCTCAAGACCATCCCGGACGTGCAGGGAACCGTTGATCCCTTTGCCACCCAGGCGCAGCTGGACAAGGCCGGCGCCGATCTTGCCACCGGCGAACAACAGGCCGCCGCGGGCAAGGCCCAGCTGGACAAGTCCGCCGCGGATCTCGCCGCCGGCAGGGCCCAGCTGGATGCCGCAGAAGCGCAGATGACTGCGGCCGGGCTGCCGACCGCGGCCATCGAGGCACGGCTGGGACAGCAGAAGGCAGCCCTCGCCGAAGGCCAGGCGAAGCTCGACGCCGGCACCAAGGACCTCGCGGCCGGCAAGGCCAAGCTGGCGCTGGGCCAACGCCAGCTGGACGCTTCCAGGGGCCTGCGCTTCGTCTCCGAGGACGGCAAGGCCGCCATTGCCCAGGTGCAGTTCAAGACCTCGATCAACGGGCTCAAGCCGGAAGTGCGGCAGGAAGTCCAGGACATCGTCAAAGAGGTCTCCGCCGCCAACGTGACGGCGCTGCCCAGCAAGGAGATCAGCGAGGACATCTCGGAGATCTTCGGCACCGCCGAGGTCATCGGCATCGCGGTCGCCGCCCTGGTCCTGGTGGTCATGCTCGGCACGCTGATCGCCGCCGGGCTTCCCCTGCTGATGGCCATAGTCGGCGTCGGCGTCGGCGTCGGTGGCACCTTCGCGCTCAGCGGCGCCGTGGACATGAGCTCCATCTCCCCGATGCTGGCCCTCATGCTCGGCCTCGCGGTCGGGATCGACTACTCCCTGTTCATCGTCAACCGGCACCGCGGCCAACTGCTCGCCGGGATGGACCCCGAGGAGTCCGTTTCGCTGGCCACCGGCACCTCCGGCAACGCGGTGCTGTTCGCCGGCCTCACGGTCATCATCGCCCTCGCGGCCCTCGTGGTGCCGGGGTTGCCCTTCCTGGCCGTCATGGGGCTCTCGGCCGCCGCCACGGTGGCCGTCGCCGTCGTCGTCGCACTGACCCTCACGCCGGCGGTCCTGTCGCTGATCGGGCGCAAGCTGGTGTCCAAACGGGCCTGGGCCAAGGCGGAGCAGCACAACGCCGCGCCCGGGCACGAGACCGAGGACCTGGCCAAGGACGAATACCGCAGCAGCCACGGCTGGGGCGGCGTCGTCACGAGGCACCCGTGGCTGTCGCTGCTGGCGGGCGTGCTGCTGCTGGGCGTGGTGGCGCTGCCCGCCAGCCAGCTGCGGCTCGCCCTGCCGGACGCCAGCTCCGAGCCGGTGGCTTCGCAGGCTTTCAAGGCGTACGACGTCACGAAACGGAGCTTCGGCGAGGGCATGACCGGGCCGATCATTGTGGTTGGCGACCTGCCGGCGGACCTGAGCGCCGCCGATGCGCAGGCCAAGCAGTTCGACGTCGCGGACATCCTGCGCGGCACGGACAACGTGGCCGCCGCCGTGCCGCTGGCCCTGAGCGAGGACCGCCGCACCGCGGTCTTCCAGATCCTCCCGAAGGAGGGTCCGGCCAGCGCCAGCACCGTCCACGTGGTCTCCGAACTCCGCGCCGAAAAGGCCCAGATCAAGGACTCCACCGGGGTCAGCATCGGCCTAACCGGACAGACCGCCGGCAACGTCGACGTGTCCACCAAACTCGGGGACGCCCTGCCGCCGTACCTCACGATCGTGGTCGGACTTTCGCTGCTCCTGCTGCTGCTCGTGTTCCGTTCCATCTGGGTGCCGCTGCTGGCGACCGGCGGGTTCCTGCTCTCGCTCGCCGCCGCGTTCGGCGCCGTCGTCGCGGTGTACCAGTGGGGCTGGCTGGGTGCCGTGTTCGGGGTCGAGAACCCCGGGGCGGTGCTCAGCTTCCTGCCGATCATCCTGATCGGTGTGCTGTTCGGCCTGGCGATGGACTACCAGGTGTTTATCGCCTCCGGGATGCGCGAGTCCTACATGCACGGCGAAACAGCCAAGCGCGCGGTCCGCGCCGGCTTCAGCCATGCGGCGGCGGTGGTCACCGCCGCCGCGATCATCATGGTCAGCGTGTTCTCCGGTTTCATCTTCTCGCACCTGAATATGGTCCGGCCGCTGGGCTTTGCGATGGCCTTCGGCGTGCTGATCGACGCCTTCGTGGTGCGGATGACGATCGTCCCGGCCGTGATGTACCTGCTCGGCAGCAAGGCCTGGTGGCTGCCGCGCTGGCTGGACCGCATCCTCCCGGACGTCGACGTCGAGGGCGCCAAGCTGCGCAAGTCCGACGCCGCCGCGAGTGGCGACGCGACCGAGCCGGAGCCCGCGGAGGCCGCGGCCCGGTAGCCCCGCCGCGTTGCATCAACGATGCTCCTATAGCTGTCAAACCTATTCGTTCTGTTCAAAGTCCTCTGGACCATGCTCCGCGACGCGCTAGCTATACGCCGACAAAATTCCGGGCTGGACCTTCGGCTGCCGGTTTGGCGCCGTGCAGGATCGGCCACGGTCGCCATGGCGCATCCGCAGGACGGCATGGGCTTGTCAATTCTAGTAACGGAGTAATTACAAAATTTCTAATGCGAAGGGAAATCCATCGATTAGGCATATGGTCGAGGTTCGATTCATTACTCATGGGGGAGAAAGATGTATCAGAGCCGAATCAGAAGAGCGAGCATTGTTCTGGCCACATGCGCTGCGCTACTACTGGGAGGAAGCGGCGCCAACGCAGTCCCACAACTCGCCGCTAGTAACGCAACTTCGCAAGAGTCCAGGAGCACAAACGCTGATCCGAAAAGTGATGCAATCGTGCGAGCGGTTGACGAAGCATTTCGAGGGGAAAACAGTAGGTTGGAAGCGTTGTTGAACGGGCCTCAGTCGGCAGCTGTTCAGCAGGAGTTGAGACGTCGCCTCCAAGCGCGAGGCGACTTCCAGAGGGTAGAGTGCCTGGACCAACTGAGGGTTCAGATCTGACTCTGATGGCAACAGGCGAGTACGACAACTACTGCACCGGGTACAACGGCGTGACGATGGGGTGGTACGGAAAAGAGATTCTCGCCTGCCACGGCTGGCTGGATTCATACATTTCCGGACGGCATGTCGCCCACTATAGCCCCGACTTGATTCCCCGGGGCTACCCAGTTTCGGTCGGCTGTGCATATGCTGCGATCGGAGTGATTGTGTCTCTTACCATGCCCGTGGGCGCCATTGGATGGGCTGCTTATGGCAGTGGCGTTCTGTATGCAGGAGGTAGCATTGTTATCTCCTGTGGATAAGAAAATCGAGCCGACTCCCTGGTCCGTCATTATGACTACCCAACTCCTGGGAGTAGTCGGTCTGGGCGCCTTGCTGATTCGTCTCCAAGCCGAGTGGTACGACTTCCTATTGGTCGGGTTATTCCTCGTCTACGAGGTCCTTGTGATTCGCTCGCTTGTGCGCCGGGCCTCGTCGTCAGCCTCGCCAACGAATAACCGCTTGTAACCATCGGGCACCTCTTCTGGAGGCCGGACTGAACCTGCAGTCCGGCCTCCAATTGCATCTCGTTTGTGCCGAGTTCCTGTTAAATCTCATCCCAAGCACCGATGTCATAGGCGTCGGACCGCCGGGACAGCTCACTGGTCGATACGACCTTTCTGGCCTTGAGGTTTTGGCATGCCGCAGCGCCGGCACCGTGAGGCCGGCGCAAGGCTTGCTGTCCAGAAGTGTCCCTAAGACACCAGGCTTCCTTCGACTTCACTGCCAGCTTCCCTGACTGTAGATGGGCTGCCGTTTGCTGGCTGAGCCATTGGCGGTAGGTCGCGGCCAGGCCGTCATTTCGGATGTGTCCGCGTTCCAGGCGCGAAATGATTGACACCCATTGGCCGAGTTCGCCGGCTACGGTCGTGATGGTGAGCCCGAGTTCGGTCCGCATGCGTCGGAGGTCTGAGTTGTTAGGTGCTGGCCGGGGGTTGGTGATCTGGCGGTAGATTTCGCGGGCTGCGTAGCGTTTGAGGCAGCGCATGATTTCGCGTTTGCTCTTGCCCTCGGTCGTGCGTTTGGCCACGTAATCCTTGGTTCGTTGGCATGAGGCCATGCGGACCAGGACTACCTGATGCAGGGCATTGTTGGCGTTGCGGTCGCCGCCTCGGCTGAGCCGGTGGCGGGTTGTCTTGCCTGATGAGGCTGGTACGGGTGCGACTCCGACGAGCGAGGCGAATCGGGCTTCGTTTCCCAGGCGGTCCGGGTTGTCCCCGAAGGTGATCAACAGCTGGCTGGCTACTTCGGTACCGACTCCTGGGAGATCGCAGAGCATCGGGGCGTAGCTGTCCAGGATTTCCTTGAGTGCCGCGTCGGCAGCCTCGATTTCTGCTCCCAGCGCCTGGCAGCGGGCTGCCAATGCCTTGAGCGTCAGCAGGGTCACGTACTCGGGGTCAGCCATGTGTCCTGAGGGCCTGGTTCGCTGCAGGGCAGTAATGAGCGCGGAGGTGGCCAGTGCCCGGTATTTCGCCCGGATTTTGTCCGGCGCCCATACGAGGAGGGCCTTGATTTGGTTGATGGCCGCGGTGCGGGCCTTGATGGCTGATGTGCGCCCGGAACGTAGGATCCGCAGGCATTCAGCGGGGCCGTCTTTGGCCTTTGGGATCGCCTTCGTCCGTCCCTCGAGGACGGACTTGGCGGCCTGGTAGGCATCCAGCGGGTCGGACTTTCCCTCGAGTCGGCGGGCGGCCCGGTTCGGGCGGTTGACCTCCAGCACGGTGATCCCTTCACCCCGGAGAGTCCTGGCGAGCTCGGCGCCGTAGGATCCTGTTCCTTCGACCCCGACGGCGATGACTGTGCCGTAGGAGGTGATGAAGTCGATGATTTTCCGGTATCCGGATCCCACGGCTAGGAATTCCCTGTCCGCGAGGGGTTTGCCGTGTTCGTTGGTGACGGCTACGTGGTGTGTGTCGGCGTGGGTGTCGATACCCGCGATGATTTTTGTTGGTTCGCTTGCCACGATGGAAATTGCCCCTCAGTCGAGTTCGATACTGATCGGGCGCGGGCCAGGTGGGCAGACAAAACGGTAATGGGACTGGTCGTATCAGGCTCCTATGAGGTCATGTCCGCCTGGCTCGACACCCCTTTTAACGGACCTTGAGCCGGCAGACAGATCGTCGGGAAGACAGTGCCGCCAGGCACGTCAACTTTTGGCTGGGTCATGCCGGCTCAAGGACTGTTCCAGTATTACCGGTTTCGGTAGTAGTCCCGCCAGATCAGACGATGAACGGGCAGCCTGCGCGGGATCGACCTCAGGCCCGGAATGAAGGGCAGCAGCGTCAGCAGCGCAGTCAGCACGACCATTGTGAGGACTGCCAGTGCGTCGACACTCGGCGAGGACTTGAACGGTTCCACTTGGTAGAGGAGCGAGAAGAGCCACAGCCATGACTGTCCGGGGGTGTCACCGGTCTCGTTCATCACGCCCCATTGGTCTCCGGAGAGGTGCTGGCTGGCCGCAAGATCCGGGAAGTAGCTGCCGTCTCCGAGGAACAGGAGGCTGCGGGTGTAGTCCATGTTGTAGAAGTTTCCGCCGCCCTGAAGCACGCCATCCAGGGTGCCTTGCCGCGCCATGTCCAGCAACGCCCCGGTGAGCGCGGGGACCGGGCCATAGGCGCCGTCGGCCACCTTGGCCGGGTCGTCGTCGGGGGCAGCGGCCAGGGCGTCTGAATAGGCGGCGGTCCAGCTGGCCCGTTGCTCGTCGGTGGCGGCCGCCCAGTCGGCCAAGGCGGCCGGGGGGGACGGCAAGGACTGCAGCGGACCGATGACGAAATCCCTGGCGGTATCGACCGGGAGACGCACGCCGGAGAAACTTTGGAGGTCGATCGGGCCGATTTTCTGCGACGCGTCCGCCGTGGAATTGTAGGGCGGCCCGTACCCTGCCGTATCGCTGGTTCCTCCCAGCTCCTTTGCGGCAGTTGCCACGAAGTCTGCCGGGGCGGCGGCGGCCCACGTCTTGAGGCTGACGCTGGGCTCATCCGGGGCACCGAAGAGTGCGGACACACCGAGCACCAAGAGTCCCACCACCACAACCCCGATGGTGAGTTCCTTGAGGAGGTCGTATTCACGGACCGCACCTGTCCACGGCCTACCGGCAACGCCGTCCCCCTTGCGCCACGAGGTGGAACCGCCGCTCTTGCCGGCCTTCACGCCGCGTCCCCGGACTTGGCGTTATCCCGCAAGGCGCCGGGCGCCAGGGGATGGCCCGGGACCTGGCCGCTGCCTCGCAACTGGGCGTCGCCGTCGTCGGCCTCCAGCGGCGGCACCACACCGTGGACCCGGACCAGCAAGACATGCAGGACCACCACGGCACCCACGGCCAAGGGCAGCAAGGTGATGTGCCAAATGAAGATCTGTCCGAGGTTGGCCACGTTGAACCACGCGCCCACTCCCACGGCGTTCAGCGCATCCTTGGCCTCGAAGGCTATCCACTGGGAATCGAAGTTGGTCTGCAGGAGGTACCCGGTGAATGCCGCCACGATGGAAACAATGAAGGAGAGCATGCCGGTGATCCAGGTCAGGACCCGGCCGCCGCGCCAGGCCGCCATCCAGAATTTGAGCCAGAGGTGCACCACCATGAACATGAAAAACAGTTCGACGCTCCACAGATGCGTGCTGTTGACGAAGCTGCCAAGGGCGGACACGTGGTACCACTGGGGCCCGTTCAGTCCCAGCACAACGCCGGAAATGATGATCCAGAGCAGCGAAGCGACGGCCCCCATGCCGAAGACATAGGCCCAGGACATGACATAGCTTGGCTGGTCCTCGGGCAGGAGCTTGTCCGGGGGCAGCTTCCCGAGCATCCACCGGCGGGCTTTGCCGGTCCAGGTGTGCGCGTCGTTGTCCTCTGCCGGCAAGCCGTGCGCTGGCTGGCTTTGCGCAGTCATTTCCGCCGCTTCCCGCCCGGAAACGGAAGAACGAGTGCCAGCACAAAGAGAACGATCATCACCAGGATCACAACCAGGTTGCCCAGTTGAATGGTAAAACCGTCCCAGCCAAAATAGGTTCCGGCGCCCACCGTGGTGGCGCCTGCGAAGAGCCAACCGGCCATGGAATCCTCGATTCTCTGTCGGATGCTGGCCCAAGCTCACCACCGCCAGATCGCCGAAACCAGAGTCTTTCGCCCCGCCCCGGCCTTGCTTCCAGGCCGTGAACTAGGCTGGAGCCGTGACCCGCCTCATTCTCGCTTCCCAGTCCCCAGCCCGCACCAAACTGCTCCGCAACGCCGGCATCGCCCACGAGGTCCTCGTCTCCGATGTGGATGAGGGTGCAGTGCAGGCCCGCTACGGCGTGACCGACCCGCATGACACAGCTCTGCTGCTGGCCCGCGCCAAGGCCGAGGCGGTTGCCTCGCTGCCGGAGGCCGACGGCGCCCTAGTGATCGGCTGCGATTCGGTCTTCGAGTTCGACGGCGAGGCCCACGGCAAGCCCTACACCGCCGAGGTTGCCAAGGAGCGGATGCTGCGGATGAGCGGCAGCATGGGCGTGCTGCACACCGGCCACTGGCTGGTGGACTGCCGCGACACCGGTTCCGAGGCGCCCGACGACGGCGCCGGCACCGGCACCGGCACCGGCGCGACGCTTGGCTCCGTCACCTCCGCGGAGGTGCACTTCATGGAGATGAGCGAAGACGAGATCGACACGTACATCGCCACCGGCGAGCCGCTCCAGTGCGCCGGCTCCTTCACGATCGACGGCTACGGCGGGGCCTTCATCCGTAAGGTCGACGGCGACCCGCACACCGTCGTCGGGCTCTCCATCTCCACCCTGCGCGGCCTCCTGGGTCAGGCCAAGGTGGGCGTCACCGAGCTCTGGACCGGCGGGGCGGCCGACCCGGCCGACGTCCGCGCCGAGTGAGCCGATGCGCACCGCCTTGTAGGAATCCCACAAAGGATCGCCTGTTTACGCGCGGAATCCGCAAGTAATATCGGCGGACCCCACAAAACCGCGCTAGGCTCCCCTAAGGAAAGAAGGAGACGCCTTGTCAGCAATTTCGGAGCAGTCCGCCCAGCCAGAGCCCGCCGCCACCACGGGCGCCAACCGCCTGAACAAGGTGCTGATCGCCAACCGCGGCGAGATTGCGGTGCGCATCATCCGTGCCGCCCGCGATGAAGGCCTCGCCTCCGTGGCCGTCTACGCGGATCCGGACCGGGACGCGCTCCACGTCAAGCTTGCCGACGAGGCGTACGCCCTGGGTGGCAACACCGCCGCCGAGTCCTACTTGGTGATGGACAAGCTGATCGAAGTGGCGCAGCGCTCCGGCGCCGACGCAATCCACCCCGGCTACGGCTTCCTCGCCGAGAACGCCGAATTTGCGGCCAGGGTAATCGCCGCCGGCATCACCTGGATCGGGCCCTCCCCCGAGGCCATCTCCGCCCTCGGCGACAAGGTCCAGGCCCGCCACATCGCCGAAAAGGTCGGCGCGCCGCAGGTCCCCGGCACCGCCGACCCGGTGGAATCAGCCGAGGAGATCCTCGAATTCGTGGACAAGTTCGGCCTGCCGATCGCCATCAAGGCGGCCTTCGGCGGCGGCGGGCGCGGCATCAAGGTGGCCCGCACCCGCGAGGAAATCCCCGAACTCTTCGAATCCGCCGTGCGCGAGGCCACCGCCGCGTTCGGCCGAGGCGAGTGCTTCATCGAACGCTTTCTGGACGCCCCGCGCCATGTCGAGACCCAGTGCCTCGCCGACGCGCACGGCAACGTCGTCGTCGTCTCCACCCGGGATTGCTCGCTGCAGCGCCGCAACCAGAAGCTCGTCGAAGAAGCGCCTGCGCCTTTCCTCACCGAGGAGCAGAACCGGCGCCTCTACGAATCCTCCAAGGCCATCCTGAAGGAGGCCGGCTACCTGGGCGCCGGCACCTGCGAGTTCCTGGTGGGCCAGGACGGCACCATCTCCTTCCTGGAGGTCAACACCCGTCTGCAGGTCGAGCACTGCGTCTCCGAGGAAGTCACCGGCATTGACCTGGTCCGGGAACAGTTCCGGCTGGCCCGCGGCGAGGAGCTCGGCTACGGCGACCCCGAGGTCCGCGGCCACTCAATCGAGTTCCGCATCACCGGCGAAGACCCGGGCCGGAACTTCATGCCCGCCCCCGGCACCATCACCAGCCTGAAGAACCCGACCGGCCCCGGCGTGCGGATTGACTCCGGCGTGGAACAAGGCGACATCATCAGCGGCAACTTCGACTCGATGCTCTCCAAGCTGATCGTCACGGGCGCCACCCGCAGCCAGGCGCTGCAACGCTCCCGCCGCGCCCTCGAAGAGATGGTGGTGGAGGGCATCCCCACCGTTATTCCGTTCGACCTCGCCGTCGTCACCAACCCCGACTTCGCCCCGGCCGAGGGCCCGTTCAAGGTCCACACCCGCTGGATCGAAACCGCCTTCGTCAACGACATCCCCGCCTGGACTCCGAACGGGACCGGCCCTGAGGCGGCCGACGCCGGCGAACGCCAGCGCGTCGTCGTCGAGGTCGGCGGCAAGCGCCTCGAAGTCGTGCTGCCGGCATCGCTGGGCACCGTTTCCGGCGGCGGCAAGCCGGCCAAGGCCAAGAAGCGGTCCCGCGGCGGCGGCACGGCGGCTCCGGCCGGCGGCAACGCGCTGACCTCCCCCATGCAGGGCACCATCGTGAAGGTCGCCGTCGCCGAGGGCGACCGCGTGGCCGAGGGTGACCTCGTCGTCGTGCTCGAAGCCATGAAAATGGAGCAGCCGCTCACGGCGCACCGCGCCGGAATCGTGATCGCTCTCGCCGCCGCGGCCGGCGAGACCGTCGCCGCGGGCGCCCTCATCGCCACGATCGAGGACGGCGAGACGGCCGAATAGCGGCAACGGGATGGCGGGGGCAGACTTGGTTACGTGAAGCCATTCCTGCTGCTCGCCTCCCGCGCCGAGGACGCCGCCGCCGACGACGAATACCTCGCCTACCTGCGTTACACCGGCCTCGCCGAGGCCCAGTTGCACCGGATCCGGATGGAAGCCGCCCCGCTGCCCCGGCTCGACTTGGAGCGCTATTCCGGCGTGATCGTGGGCGGCAGCCCCTTCACCTCCAGCGACCCGGCGGAGCACAAGAGCGAGGCCCAGCACCGGGTGGAGCGCGAACTGTTCGCCCTGCTGGACCGAATCGTGGCCGAAGACTTCCCGTTCCTGGGCGCCTGCTACGGCGTCGGGACCTTGGGCCTGCACCAGGGCGCCGTGATCGACCGGACCTACGGCGAGGGGCTGGGCGGTGTGACCATCAGCCTCACACCGGAGGGATTGCTGGATCCGCTGCTGCAGGGGTTGCCGGAGAGCTTTACGGCGTTCGTGGGCCATAAAGAGGCCTGCACGGTATTGCCCCGCGGCGCGGTGCTGCTGGCAAGCTCCGCGACCTGCCCGGTGCAGATGTTCCGGATCCGCTCCAACCTCTACGCCACCCAGTTCCACCCCGAACTCGACGCCGACGGCCTCGTCACGCGGATCGACATCTACCGGCACGCGGGCTACTTCCCGCCCGACTCGGCCGAGGAACTGATGGTCCAGGCCCGGCAACACCACGCCACCGAGCCGATGGCCATCTTGCGCAATTTCGCGGAACGCTACGCCCGGTAACACCGGCGACCCTCCCGCAGATCCTGCCGCCATTCCGGCGACGCTCCCGCAGATCCTGCCGCCATTCCGACGACGCTCCGGCAGATCCTGCCGCCCTACCCACGACGCTCCCGTAGATCCTGCCGCCCTACCCACGACGCTCCCGTATCTTCAGAAACGGACAGACGAGGGAGCGTCGTGCCAAACCGCGCGAGAGCTGCGGGAGCGTCGTGCCAAACCGCGCGAGAGCTGAGGGAGCGTCGGGCCAGAGGGCGCCACATCTGCGGGAGCGTCGTGACGCCGGAATGCCCGGCGTGTTCCGCGAACACGCCGGGCATTCCTGGTCAAGAAACGGCTTGGAGCGTCAGGCCACGTTGTTTTCGAAGTCGACGTTCTTGGTTTCCTTGCTCACGAACAGGGCGATCAGGGTCAGCAAGGACATCACGCTGAGGTAGACACCCACCAGCACCGGGCTGCCCTTGGCCATCTCCCAGAGCCAGACGGCGATGAACGGAGCCACGGCCGCACCCAGGATGCTGGAGACGTTGTAGCTGATGGCCGAGCCCGTGTACCGGACGTTGGTCGGGAACAGTTCCGGCAGGATCGCGCCCATCGGTCCGAACGTCAGGCCCATCAGGCTGAAGCCGAGGATCAGCAGGCCCATGGTTCCGACGAAGCCGCCGCTGAACAGCGGGACGAACAGCAGGCCGAAGACGAAAATGCCTGCGGTCACGCTCATCAGCATCTTGCGGCGGCCGTACTTTTCGGCCAGCGGGCCGGACACGAGGGTAAAGATGCCGAAGAATACGACGCCGGCAATCAGCATCCACAGGAAGTCGTTGCGTGTGAAGCCGAGCCCTGGGACGAAGGCGGCGGCTGCCGCGTCCGTCATCGGCTTGCCGGCCTTCTCGGCAGCAGCCTGCGCCCCTGCCAGGGTCGGCTTGGTGCCGTAGGTCAGCGTAAACGTGGTCATCAGGTAGAAGAGCACGTAGGTGGCCAGCATGATGAACGTGCCCAGGATCAGCGGACGCCAGCTGGTCTTGAAGACGCGGCCGACAGGCAGCTTGGCGACCTCGTTGGACTGCAGGACCTTGGTGAAGGCCGGGGTTTCAATCAGCTTGAGGCGGACGTAGAGGCCGATGATCACCATGACCGCGCTGACCAGGAACGGCACCCGCCAGCCCCACTCCATGAATGCCGCAGGAGTGAGGGCGTAGCTGAAGACCAGGAACAGCACGTTGGCGATGATGAAGCCGATCGGCGCACCGAGCTGAGGGAACGTGCCGTAGATGGCGCGCTTGTTGGCCGGGGCGTTCTCGGTGGCCAGCAGGGCCGCGCCGCTCCATTCACCGCCGAGGGCCAGGCCCTGGGCAAAGCGCATGACGACCAGCAGCGCCGGCGCCCAGAACTCCCAGCCCGGAACCAAGGCGGTGGGCAGGCAGCCGATCAGGAAGGTGGCAACACCCATCGTCAGCAGGGAGGCGACGAGGGTGCCCTTGCGGCCGAACTTGTCACCGAAGTGGCCGAAGACGATCGAGCCGAGCGGGCGCGCGACGAAGGCGACGCCGAAGACGGCGAAAGAGCTGAGCAGCTGGGTGGTCTCGTTCTGGCCTGGGAAGAAGAGCTTCGGGAAAACCAGCACGGCGGCTGTGGCGTAGACATAAAAGTCGTAGAACTCAACGGTGGTGCCGATCAGGCTGGCGACGATCACGCGGCCGCGCGAGTTCACCTGCTTGGCCCCATTCTTCGTCGACGTGGCAGTGGATGACATGTGGTGACGCTTTCGTGAAGACCGGATCGACCTGCGGAGGGACGTCCGGCAAAGGAATGGATATATCTGACATAATAGTCGCCGAAGTCCACCCAATGGACAAATAGTCCAGTATTTGGACGTGAGCACGGTCCCACCCCTTGGACACCCCGCCAGCGGTCCCCGACTCCGCCTCACGCTGTGGCGCAAGCCACGTTAGGCAAACGTCACAGCGCGTTAACAAACCACGAGCGTCCCCGAAACGCGGCGTCCCTAGTTTTGAGGGACACCACGATGGAGGTCCCCGTGACTGCTGAAGGCATTGCAGACGCCGCAACCGGCGTTTCCCCGAACCACGACGCCGCTGCTGGAGCGGCCGCCGCGCCCGCCGCAGCATCCGCCGAACGCACCGCCGAACGCACCGCCGTCGGCGGCCCGGCGCTGGAGTACCGGCCGGGCCGGTGGATTGCCAACTGGGACGCCGAAAACAAGGCCCAGTGGGAGTCTCTGGGCCGCGGGATCGCCCGCCGGAACTTGAACTGGTCCATCTTCGCCGAGTTCCTGGGTTTTGTGGTCTGGCAGCTCTGGTCGATTGTGGTGGTCCAGCTCCCCGCCGCCGGCTTCCGCTTCTCCACCAACGAAATCTTCTGGTTGATCTCGATGCCCAGCCTGGTTGGCGCGACGTTGCGGATCCCCTACACCTTCATGGTCCCGCGCTTCGGCGGCCGGAACTGGACCATCGTCTCGGCCATGCTGCTGCTGGTTCCCTCAACCGGGCTGGCGCTCTGCGTCGGCAACCCGGGCACTCCGTTCGGTGTGATGCTGCTCGTTGCCGCCCTGGCCGGCTTCGGCGGCGGAAACTTCGCCAGCTCGATGGCCAACATCACGTTCTTCTACCCGGCCCGCGAAAAGGGCTGGGCGCTGGGGCTGAACGCCGCAGGCGGAAACCTGGGCGCCGCCGTTGCGCAGCTCGCCGTACCGGTCGCCGTCACTCTGCTGGCCGCAGGCTCCGTGAATCTGCCCGTCGCCGGGCTGATGTGGATCCCGCTGATCCTGCTCGCCGCGTTCGGTGCCTGGAAGTACATGGACAACCTGACCAGCGCCAGGGGCGATGTCGCCGGCTCGCTCGCCGCCGTCAGGGAACCGCACCTGTGGGTGATGGCCTTGCTCTACATCGGCACCTTCGGCTCCTTCATCGGCTTCGCCGGCGTGTTCCCCAAGCTCATCAAGGACTACTTCCCGGCGTTCTCCTCGATCGGCGTCGGAACCGTGGCGTTGTCGCTGGCGTTCCTGGGCCCGCTGGTCGGCTCCCTGGCCCGGCCCTTCGGCGGGAGGATGGCTGACCGGCTGGGCGGGGCACGGATGACCGTGACCGCGTTCGGCGCGATGGCAGTCATCACCCTGGCCATGGTCTGGACCCTGCCGCTGGGGAGCTTCTGGCTCTTCCTGGTTCTCTTCCTGGCCTTGTTCACTGCCAGCGGCTTCGGCAACGGGGCCACCTACCGGATGATCCCGGTGATCTTCGCCTTGCACAGCCGGGCGGCGCTCTCCGGGGCCAGCACGGTTGACACCCAGCGGCTGGCCTCCTCCGCGCTGGGCCTGATTTCCGCGGTCGGCGCCTACGGCGGCTTCGTGATCCCACAGGTCCTCAACGCCTCCAACACAGCCAGCGGCTCCTACACCCCGGCCTTTTACGGCTTCGTCGCGGCCTACGTCGTGATGCTGCTGGTGTGCTGGGCCTGTTACCTGCGCCCCGCCACCCGTCACGGAAAGGGCCACGTCTAGATGACCGCCGGCGCCGCCACCCACTGCCCCTACTGCGCCCTGCAGTGCGCCATGACACTGACCGCGCCGGCTGCCGTTCCCCCGGCCGCTGCATTTCCGGCAGCGACTGCAATTCCGGCAGCGCTGGCTGCCCCGCTGGAGGTGGCCGGTCGGGACTTCCCCACCAACGGCGGCGGACTGTGCCGCAAGGGCTGGACCTCGGCGGCGCTGCTGCACCACCCGGAGCGCGTTACCGAGCCCCTGCTTAGGGGCGCCGACGGCGTCCACCGCCCGGTCAGCTGGGAGACAGCGCTGGAACTCACCGCCACGGCGGTAAGGAAGGCCCGTTCCGAGCACGGGCCCGACGCCGTCGGCGTCTTCGGCGGGGGCGGACTCACCAACGAAAAGGCCTACCAGCTGGGCAAATTCGCCCGGCTCGCCCTGGGCACCTCGCGGATCGACTACAACGGCCGGTTCTGCATGTCCTCGGCCGCCGCGGCCGGGATGCGCGCCTTCGGTCTGGACCGCGGGCTGCCGTTCCCGCTGGCGGACCTCGATGCCGCCAGCACCATCCTGCTGCTCGGCTCCAACGTCGCCGAGACCATGCCGCCGTTCATCCAGCACCTGCGGGGGGCGCGCGACGCCGGCGGTCTGATCGTCGTCGACCCCCGCCGCTCCGCCACCGCGGCTTTCACCGCCGACGGCGGGGGCCTGCACCTTCAGCCGCTGCCAGGCACGGACCTGGCCCTGCTGCTGGGCCTCGCGCACGTGGTGGTCCACGAGGGCCTGGCGGACAGCGGCTACATCGCGGCGCGGACCACGAACTACCCGGTCCTGGCCCGGAGCGTCGCCCCCTACTGGCCCGAGCGGGTGCAATCCCTCACCGGGGTTCCCGCCGGGCTGATCCGTGACACCGCACGGCGGCTGGCCGCCGGCGCCCTGCAGGGTGGCAGCTACATCCTCACCGGCCGCGGCATCGAACAGCATGTCGACGGCACCGACACCGCCACCGCGGCGATCAATCTCGCCCTGCTGCTTGGGCTGCCGGGCTCGGCGCGCAGCGGCTACGGCACCCTTACCGGTCAGGGCAACGGCCAGGGCGGCCGCGAACACGGCCAGAAGGCCGACCAGCTCCCCGGCTATCGCAAGATTGCCGACCCCGTCGCCCGCGCCCACATCGCGGCGGTCTGGGGCGTCCCGGAGTCCTCCATCCCCGGGCCGGGTGTCCCCGCCGTCGAACTGCTCAGGTCGCTGGGACAGCCCGACGGCGTCCGCTGCCTGTTCGTGCACGGAGCCAACGTGGCAGTGTCAGCCCCGGACGCGAACGCCGTGGCCGCCGGTCTGCGGAGCCTGGACTTCCTGGTAGTTTGCGACTTCTTCATTTCCGAGACCGCCGCCGAGGCGGACCTGATCCTGCCGGTGACCCAGTGGGCTGAGGAGGAAGGCACCCTGACCAACCTCGAGGGTCGGGTGCTCCGCCGCCGGCGGGCGATCGCTCCCCCGCCCGGGGTGCGCAGTGAACTATGGATCATCACCCGGCTGGCCGAATTGCTGGAGGCACCCTCGGCGTTTAGCGAGGATCCGGAAACCGTGTTCGAAGAACTCCGCCTCGCGTCCGCCGGCGGCTTGGCCGACTACTCCGGGATCGACTACGCCATGCTGGACCGCGGCGAGGAAGCCTATTGGCCGTACCCGACCGGGAGCACCGGGACCCCGCGGCTGTTCCTCGACTCCTTTGCCCACGCCGATGGCCGGGCGGTGTTCACCCCGGTGGCGCCCCGCCGTGGTCCTTCGGCGGCGGAGGGCGCCGGCGCTGAGCAGTCCGGACGGCCGATGACCCTCATCACCGGTCGGCTCATGGAGCACTACCAGTCCGGCGCGCAGACCCGCCGGGTGGCCGCGCTCGACGAAGCCCGGCCGGAGGCGCGGCTGGAACTGCACCCCGCCGCGGCAGCCGCCCAGGGCATCGCCGACGGCGACTTCGTTTCGATTTCCAATGAGCGCGGCGTGGTGAGGTGCCGCGCCGAACTGAGCCCGGACATCCGCCCGGAGACGGTGTTCCTGCCGTTCCATTTCCCGGAGCTCCAGAGCGCCAACCGGCTCACCGAGGCGGCCACGGACCCCATTTCCGGGATGCCCGAGTTCAAGAGCAGCAGGGTCTGGATTCGGCCGGCGGTTCCCGGCGAGGTCGTGCTCGAGCGCGAACCCGGCGATCGCAGCGGTGTCCCAGGCCTCGTACTTCAAGCGGAGGAGACCTCATGACGGAGCGAATTGTGGTGGTGGGCTTCGGGCCGGTCGCCGCGAGGCTGATCGACGCGCTGCTGCCGGCCGTGCGCGGCGGCATCGTGCATCTGACGGTGATCGGTGAAGAGTCCGAGGCAGCCTACAACCGCGTCCTGGTGGCCGATCTCGGCGTCGGCCGGACCACGCAGGCAGCCCTGGCCCTCGCGGACGCGGCGGCGTTGGTGGCCGACGGCGTGGACGTCCGCCTCGGCATCCGGGTCCGCCGGGTGGACCGCGCCCGGCAGCGGGTCCTGCTGAGCGACGGCAGCTCCCCGGGGTACGAGCGGCTGGTCTTCGCCACCGGCTCCCGGCCGGTGATCCCCAACCTGACCGGGCTAAACCCGGACCCCGCCGCCCCGGTGCTGCCCGCGGGGGTGACCGCGCTGCGGGATCTCCGCGACGCGTCAAAGCTCCGGGCCGCGGTGGCCGGCGGCAAGCGCCTGGTGGTCCTCGGCGGCGGCGTGCTTGGCCTCGAGACGGCGCTGGCCGCGGCTGAGGAGGGCGCCACCGTGACCGTGGTGCACAACGGCCCGCATCCGCTGGGGCGGAACATCGACCGCGGCGGCGGCGCCGTGCTCGCGGCCTCGCTGCGGAACTGCGGGGTACGGGTAACCGGCAACGCACGCTCTGTCGCCGTGGAGACGGCGGCCGACGGCGGTTTCTCGGCGCTGCTGCTGGACGACGGTTCCGCGATCGACGGCGAGCTGCTGGTGCTTTCCTGCGGCGTGCGGCCGCGGACGGAACTGGCGGAGGGCTGCGGACTCTCGATCGGCGCCGGGATCTTGGTGGACCACAAGCTCCGCGCCCACCACGAGCCCCATATTTTTGCGATCGGCGACTGCGTCGAGGTCCGCTGCCCGGACCCGGAGTGCATGGAGTGCCGGACCGCGCGCGGGCCGTCCGGGCTGGTCGGACCAGGCTGGCGGCAGGCCGAATGGCTCGCCGACTACCTGACCCTGTTGGGGTCCGGCGCCGGGGCGGAGGCCGAAGCCTTGCCGGCACTGCCAGCGGAACAACCTGGGGTGATCGTGCTCAAGGCCCGCGGTATGAACGTCGCCGTGGCCCGCGATGTTTCCGCCGATCCGTGGGACGAGGAAGCCCTGACCGCAGGGGCGGTGAACGGCCGGGCGCCGCTGCAGGTTGCCCAGTGGGCCGATCCCGGACACGGCCGCTACGTCAAGATGACCACCCGGGCCGGGGTGCTGGAAGGCCTCGTAGCCGTGGGGATGCCGCGCGCCGCGGCCGAGCTGGTGCAGCTCTTTGAGCGAGGTGACGAGCTCCCGGCCGACCGGTCGCTGCTGCTCCGCCTCGACGGACCGGACCAGGCGGGGGTGGCTGCGGCCGATCCGGAGCGCACCGTGTGCCGCTGCGCCGGGGTGAGCGGGACGGCCATTGCCGCGGCGGCATCCGACGGGTGCGGGACGGTGGCCCAGGTCTCGGCCGCCACCCGCGCCGGGACCGGCTGCGGCGGCTGCCACGACGACATCAAGGCAATCATCGAGAAGCACTACCGGGTGGCGGTGGCGTAGCGGGCAGCCTCTAAGCCCGGGGCCGGCCTAGAAGGGATTCAGCAGCCGGTCCACGAACTGTCGGGTGCGTTCCTCGCGCGGGTCGCGGAGCACGGTGTCCGGGTGGCCACGTTCCACGACGACCCCGCCGTCCATAAAGATGACTTCGTTGGCGACCTCGCGGGCAAACGCCAGTTCATGGGTGACCACCACCATGGTCCAGCCTTCGTCCGCCAGCTCCTTGATTACCGTCAGGACCTCGCCAACCAGTTCCGGGTCCAACGCCGACGTCGGCTCGTCAAAAAGCAGCAGCTGCGGACGCAGGGCCAGCGCGCGGACAATCCCGACGCGCTGCTGCTGCCCGCCGGAGAGCTCGAACGGATAGCTGTACTCCTTGTCCGCGAGTCCGACGCGGGCGAGCAGTTCCCGGGCTTCCTGGACGGCCTCTGCTTTGGGCCGCTTCTGCACCTGGACCGGGCCCTCGATGATGTTTTCGAGGGCCGTTTTGTGCGGGAAGAGATTGTAGTGCTGAAACACCATGGCGCTGCGGTCCCGCAAGGCGGACAGCTGTTTCTTCGACGCCTGGGCGGAAAAGTCGACCGCAAGCTCGCTGCCGAACTCGACGATGCCGGCGTCGGGAACTTCGAGTCCGTTGAGGCACCGCAGGACCGTCGTTTTGCCCGAGCCCGAGGGCCCGATCAAGGTGACCACTTCGCCGCGGCGGACGTCGATGTCAATGGATTTCAACACTTCGTGCTGGCCGAAGGCCTTGCGCAGTCCGCGGACGGTCAGCAGCCGGGCGGTGCCCGGGAGATCGGATTCAGTGGGCGACATAGCGGTCCAATCTCTTCTCGAGGACGGACTGTCCGCCGGCGAGGGCCAGGCAGATGATCCAGTAGATGACGGCCGCTTCCAGATACAGCAGCATGAACTCCTGGCTGAAGGCCGCCACCTGCTGTGCCTGGCGGAACAGCTCGGTCACGAGGATCAGCGAGGCCAGGGACGTGTCCTTGACCAGGCTGATGAAGGTGTTGGACAGCGGCGGGACCGAGACTCGGGCGGCCTGCGGCAGGATGATCCGCACCAGGGACTGGCGGCGGGACATGCCGATGGTGTGTCCGGCCTCCCACTGGCCCTTGGGAACCGACAGGATGGCGGCCCGGATGACCTCGGCGGCGTAGCCGCCCACGTTCAGCGAGAAGGCGATGATTGCACTCGGCCAGGGACTGATGGTGATGCCGATGGAGGGCAGCCCGTAAAAGATGACAAACAACTGAACCAGCAGGGGCGTACCGCGGATCACCGAAATGTAGATCCGCGCGATTCCGGAGAGGACCGGATTCCGGCTCAGCCGCATCAGGGCGACCACCAGGGCCAGCAGCAGCCCGAGACCGAACGAGGCCAGCGCCACTGGAATGGTGCCGGTGACGGCGCCCATCAGGATCGGCCCGAGCGAGCTCCAGACAAGCTCCCAGTTGATCGTCATGACCGGGCGCGGCGTTCGTCGACGGTAACCATCCCGCTACTTGGTGACGTCGGCGTCAAAGTATTTCTGCGAAATTTTCGTCAGGGTTCCGTCGGCCTGCAGTTCGGTCAAGGCCTTGTTGACAGCGTCGGCGAGGGTGGTGGAGCCCTTGCGGAACGCGAAGGCGCTCAGCGACTTGTCGGTGGTCTCCGCGGCGATCTTGATGCTGTCGTCCTTCGCCGTCTTCTGCTGGTCCAGGTAGGTCAGTTTGTCGTTGATGGTGGCGTCGACGCGGCCCTGCTTGAGCAGCGTGATCGCCTGCGCCCAGCCCTCGACCGCCTGCACGTTGGCCCCGCTCTGCTGGGCCAGCTTGTACCAGTTGCTCGTCAGCGATTGCGCCGTGGTCTTGCCCTTGAGTCCGTCAAAGGAGGTGATGCTGGAGTTGTCCGACTTGGTGACGATGACGCCCGTGCTCACCGTGTACGGGGTGGAGAAATCGTACTTCGCCTTGCGCTCGTCGGTGATCGAAACCTGGTTGGCGACGACGTCGAACCGTTTGGCTTCGAGGCCGGCGAAGATGGCGTCGAACTGTGTCTCCTGGAAGTTCGGCTTGACGCCAAGCTTGCCGGCGACGGCGGTGATGATTTCCACGTCGTAGCCCGTCAGTTCCCCGCTGCCGTTGGCGTGGAATGAGAAAGGCTTGTAGGTGCCCTCCGTGCCGATCTTGAGCACGCCGGCGCTCTTGACGTCGCTCAACGAGGTGTCGGGGCCGCCGGCCGGTGCGGAGCTGGACGGGCTCGTGGACGCCGACCCACACCCGGTCAGGGCCAGTCCTGCCGCTGCGATAAGGCCGATGACGGAAAGTCGTGTGCGCTTCATGATGGTCCTTCATAGAGGAGCCGGACGGGCTCGACAGCTTCGCCGCTTGGCGGCATTCTACTTGCGACGATAGCAAGATCGTCCCGTCCTTGGGCACCCCAAATGACGGCGTGTGACCCATTGGTGAGACGGATTTGACTCAGCCCGGTCCGGTGGGGATGGTCCGGCGTACTAACCTAGAGCGGGGCCGGGAACTGCTCCGCCAGGAAATCCTCGGCGAAGCGCCGGACGCCGTCCCATTCGGTGTAGACGTAGTCGCGGGACATGTCCGTGTCCGGGGACCCCTTGCTGCTGACGATCTTCTTCATCATGTGCCGTTTGAGGAAGCCGTACTGCGTATAGGGCAGCGCCCCGCCGAACAAACCGACGTGGGCAGGGCGCCAGCCGGTCTCCTGTTCGAAGTTCTCCACATAGTCCTCCGCGTTGGCCTCGTCCCCGTGCGCGGCGAGGCTGACCGAGAACAGTGCTGAGGGCAGCCGTTCGAGCGCCGCCCTGTTCGTGCGGACGAAATCGGTGACGAAACCCTCGTGCTTGCCCATGTGGACCGAGGCGCCGACGATGACGCCGTCGCACTCGTCCGGGAGGGCGTCGCCGGAGGTTTGGAGATCGACCGTCCGCGCCTCGTGGCCGTGCTCGCGAATGACGTAGGCAAGATATTCGGCGATCCTGGCGGTCTGGCCCTCGACGGTCCCGAACAGGATAGAGATGTTGGCCATGGTCCACTCTGTGCCCGTGCGGGCACGGACGGGTAGGGTCCAAGTCCCCGGCGGCCGGCGGCGAGGGCTCACTGTCACCAGACGGGGGTCTTGACGGCGACGGCGGCACAGCATGTGATGGACGGGACCGGACCCTACGCCTTCCGCGGGCCCCTAGACGCCCCGGGCAGCTCCACGATGAAAGGACACGACATGTCCCTGCTCGATTCCGCCCTTTGGGACGGCAAGATCTACGTCAACGGCTGGCGCGCCGGCGGCGGCGGCACCGGCGCCAGCGTCGAACCGGCTACCGGCGAGCAGCTGGGCAGCTACGGCGTCGCCTCGGTGGCGGATGTCCGCGAGGCCGCCGCGGCCGCCGCGAAGGCGCAAAAGGAGTGGGCCGCCCGCAACCCGGAGGACCGGGCCGCGGTACTGCGCCGCGCGGGGCAGCTCTGGGAGGAACACGGGGCGGAAATTCAGGACTGGCTCGTCCGCGAATCCGGCGGCATCCCGCCCAAGGCCGGGCTGGAAACACACATCGCCGCCAACGAGTGCTACGACGCCTCGGCGCTGCCCGCGCTGCCGGCGGGCGACGTGCTGACCTCCAACGAAAACCGCTGGTCCTTCGCCCGCCGCCGGCCGGTGGGCGTGGTGTCCGTGATCGCGCCGTTCAACTTCCCGCTGATCCTCTCGATCCGCGCCGTCGCGCCCGCCCTGGCTCTCGGCAACGCGGTGCTGCTCAAGCCGGACCCGCGGACCGCGGTCTGCGGCGGTGTGACGGTGATGCGGATTTTCGAGGAGGCCGGGCTCCCGCCGGGGCTGCTCGCACTGCTGCCGGGCGGCGCGGACGTCGGCGCCGCCGTCGTCGAGGCCCCCGAAGTCCGCGTGATCGCGTTTACCGGTTCGACGGCCGCCGGCCGAAAGGTCGGCGAGTCAGCCGGCCGGCTGCTCAAACGCGCCCACCTGGAGCTGGGCGGCAACAGCGCGCTGATCGTGCTGCCGGGCGCCGACCTGGCCAAGGCGGCCTCCGCGGCGGCGTTCGGATCGTTCATGCACCAGGGCCAGATCTGCATGGCGGCCGGACGGCACATCGTGCACGAGGACCTCTACGAGGACTATGTCGCCGCCCTCGCCGAGAAGGCCCGCCAGCTTCCGGTGGGAGATCCCAAGAGCGGCACCGTGGCGCTGGGTCCGGTGATCGACGAGCGCCAGCTGCAGCGGGTGGACGGGATCGTCCAGGACGCGGTGCAGGGCGGTGCGCGGCTGGCCGCCGGGGGCACCCACGATGGCCGCTTCTACCAGCCCACAGTGCTGGTGGACCTGCAGCATGACAGCCGGGCCTGGAAGGACGAAATCTTCGGACCGGTGGCGCCGGTGATGAAGTTTTCCACCCTCGACGAGGCCGTTGCGCTGGCCAACGACAACGAATACGGCCTCTCCATCGGCATCCTGGGCGACGTCGGCCTGGCCATGACCGTCGCGGACCGGCTGGACTCCGGGAAGGTCCACATCAACGAACAGACGGTCTCGGACGAGGCGAACTCACCCTTCGGTGGGGTGAAGAACTCGGGCAACGGCTCGAGGGTCGGCGGGCATCACGCCAACATGGAGTCCTTCACGGAGCTCCAGTGGCTCACCATGCGCCCGGACATCGCGCCTTACCCGTTCTAGCCGGCAGTTCTAGCCGGCGGTCCGGCCGGACAACAGGAAAGGAGCAACCGGCGCAGACTTTCCGCCGGGTTACTCCTTTTCGCCGTGGCGAGTTGCCTACATGTGGACGTGCAGGCGCCTGGCCGCTTCCGAGATGGAGCCGCTCAGCGACGGGTAGACGGTGAAGGTGCTGGCGACGTCGTCGACGTGCAGTTTCTGCGTCACCGCAAGGGAAATCGCGAAGATCAGCTCCGAGGCGTTCGGTCCCACCACGACGCCGCCGATCACGGTGCCGGAGCCCTTGCGGGCGAAGATCTTGACGAAGCCGTCCTTGTGGTTGCGCATCTTGGCCCGCGCGTTGCTGCTGAGCGACAGCTTGATGACGTCGCCCTGGTACTTGCCGGAGTCGATTTCGGCCTCGGAGACGCCGACGTTGGCGATCTCGGGCGAGGTGAAGATGTTCGACGCCACCTGGTGCAGCTTGAGCGGGGTGACGCCGTCGCCCAGGAAGTGCGCGATCGCGATGCGGCCCTGCATCGCGGCCACCGAGGCGAGGGCCAGCACGCCGGTGCAGTCGCCCGCGGCGTAGATGTTCGGCGCGGTGGTGCGCGAGACGCCGTCGACCTTGATGTGGCCGCTCTCGGTCAGCGCGACGCCGGCCTCCTCGAGGCCGATCCCGGCGGTGTTCGGGATCGAGCCGACGGCCACCAGGCAGTGGCTGCCGGTGACCTTGGAGCCGTCGCCAAGGGTGACCACGACGCCGTCGTCCGTGCGCTCCACGGTCTGGGCGCGGGCCCGCGACAGCACCTTCACGCCGCGGCGTTCGAAGACGCCTTCCAGCACCTCGGCGGCGTCCGTGTCGGAGCCGGGCAGCACCCGGTCGCGGCTGGAAATAAGGGTGACCTTGGAGCCCAGGCCGTTGTACGCGGACGCGAACTCGGCGCCGGTGACGCCGGAGCCCACCACGATCAGCTCCTCGGGGAGCTCGTCCAGGTTGTAGATCTGAGCCCAGTTCAGGATCCGCACGCCGTCCGGGCGGGCCGTGGGCAGCTCTCGCGGGTGCGCGCCGACCGCCAGCAGGACCGCGTCGGCCTTGATCGTCTCGGTGCCGTCGACGGTCAGGACCTCGAGGGTGTGGCTGTCGCGCATCTTCCCGGAGCCGATCAGAATGCGGACGCCCTGCTTCTCCAGGCCCCGCCTGATGTCGGCGGACTGCTGCCGGGCCAGGCCCAGCAGCCGGTCGTTGATGTGCTTGAGGTCCGCGCGCATCGTCGGGGCGCAGTCGCCGCCGTCGACGTCGAATTTGACGCCCAGCTCGCCGGCCTCGGCCATGCGGGTCATCAGGTCCGCCGTCGCGATCAGGGTCTTGGACGGCACGACGTCGGTCAGCACCGCGGACCCGCCGAGACCGGCGCGTTCGACGATGGTGACCTGCGCCCCCAGGGAAGCGGCGACCATGGCGGCTTCGTAGCCGCCGGGCCCTCCGCCCAGAATTGCAATTCGGGGAGCGCTGAAATCGGGGTGCGTAGTCACAATCATCCATTGTCCACCATTCGAACCGGCGCCACCAATGAGGAGGCTGGGCAGCGCCGCGCGGGCACGGTAGCTTATTCCAGTGAGTAATACAGAATTCCTGAACACAGACCCCTTCGACGCCGCCCGCGCCGCCGCCGATTACATCGCCGCAGAGACAGGCGTCGATAGCCACGACGTCGCGCTGGTGCTCGGCTCGGGCTGGGGCGACGCCGCCGAACTGATCGGCGAGACCACCGCCACGCTGTCGGCCGACGAGGTCCCCGGGTTCTCCTCCCCCACCGTGGTGGGCCATGTGGGCACCATCCGCTCGGTGCTGACCCGGGAGGGCAAACGCGCCCTGGTCCTCGGCGCCCGCACGCACTACTACGAGGGCAAAGGCGTCCGGGCGGTCGTGCACGGCGTCCGCACCGCGGCCGCCGCAGGCTGCAAGACCCTGGTGCTGACCAACGGGTGCGGCGGCCTGAACGAGGACTGGGCGCCGGGCACCCCCGTGCTGATCAGCGACCACATCAACCTCACCGCCACTTCCCCGCTTGAAGGCGCCACCTTCGTGGACCTCACCGACCTGTACTCCTCGCGGATCCGCGGCCTGGCCCGCGAAGTGGACCCCAGCCTGGACGAAGGCATCTACGCCCAGTTCACCGGCCCGCACTACGAGACCCCGGCGGAGGTGCAGTACGCCAAGCGGATCGGCGCGTCCCTGGTGGGCATGTCCACCGCGCTCGAGGCCATTGCCGGCCGCCACGCGGGCATGGAGGTCTTCGGCATCTCACTCGTGACCAACCTCGCCGCCGGCATCAGCCCGGTGCCGCTGAGCCATGGTGAAGTCCTTGAAGCCGGACAGGCCGCGGCTCCGCGCATCTCCAAGCTGCTCGCCGAAATCGTCGCCAAGCTCTGAGCCGGACCTCGCCGGCTGTCCTGAGCCCGGCCGGCGGGCCGGGACCTCGCCGGCCGTCCGGCGGGCCGCCCCGCCTCGTCCTAGCCGGCGGCCAGGTGCCGGACGGCCTTCTCCCGGTCCCCGGGGAAGCGGCGTTCCATGGAGTCGGCGATCCCGGCGATGGTCTGCCGCGCCAGCGCCTGCCGCCACGCCAGCTCGGCCTGCCGCATGGTCTGGGAGATCAGGCAGGTCCGGACGAAGTCTTGCTGCCGGTCCGCTTCCGGGACATCACCCAGGATGCCTTCACAGCGGAAGGCCGGCTCCGCTCCTTCCAGGGCCAGCACCACGTCCAGCACCGTGATGTTTTCCGGGGTGCGCGCCAGGTGGAAGCCGCCGCGCGGGCCCGAGACCGAGGTCAGGATGCCGGCCCGGACTAGGGCCTGGAGCTGTTTATTCAGGTATGCGGCGGGAAGCCGGTAGAAGGCCGCGAGCCTGGCGCTGTTCACTGCCTCGCCCGGCGGCGTCCAGGACATGTTGACGCACGAGTGCACGGCCCATTCCACCCCTCGGCCCATTTTCATATTCCAGACGCTACGTGTCCGGAAAAATGGCTGTCAATGCTCCGCCGGGACAACCGCCGCGCTCTTGAGCGGATCCTTCGGAAGCCCTGTACCGGGCCGACCGCTCGCCGCTGTGTCGGCCGGAAACCCTGCGGTGCGGGCCACCTCGCGGAGCGGGACAGCCCAGAGTGTGACGGAACCGTAAGCCGGGCCCGCGCCCGTCCGGGCGCGGCGGGCCCGGGTTTGACGCTAGTTTGGTATCCATGACGTCTTCCGATGCCGCATTGACCCAACTGTTGAGCGACGCCCGCAACTGGGCGGCCCAGGATCCCGATCCGGCCACCACCACCGCCCTGACCGAGCTGATCCGCCTCTCCGACGACGGAGTCGCGGGAGCCCGGCAGGAGCTGGCCGACAGTTTCAGCGGCACCCTCCAGTTCGGCACCGCGGGACTGCGGGCAGCCCTCGGCGCCGGGCCGAACCGGATGAACCGGGTGGTCGTGCGCCGCGCCGCCGCCGGTCTCGCCGCCTTCCTCGGCAGCACTGTCGCCCAGGCCGCGCCGGGAACCCGGCCGCGCGCCGTCGTCGGTTACGACGCCCGCTACAACTCAGACATTTTCGCCGAAGAGACTGCCGCGATCTTCACCGCCGCCGGCATCGAGACGTTCCTGATGCCGGCAGCGCTGCCCACACCGCTGCTCGCCTACGCGGTCCGCGCCCTGGACTGCGACGGCGGGGTCATGGTCACGGCCAGCCACAACCCCCCGCAGGACAACGGGTACAAGGTCTACCTGGGCCGCCACGCCGTCGAAGACAGCGGGCGCGGCGCCCAGATCGTGGCGCCGTACGACGCCCTGATCGCCGCGGAGATTGAGGCCGTCGGCGCACTGGATTCGATCGCGCTGGCGCCGGCCGGCTGGACGGTGCTGGATCCGTCGGTCGCCGCCGACTACCAAGCCGCCGTCGCCGCCCTCGCCGAGCCGGAGCGTTTCCCGGCCCGCGACCTCAAAATCGTCCTCACCCCCATGCACGGCGTCGGCGGCAGTACGGCCGTGGCGGTGCTGGCGGCGGCCGGCTTCACCGACGTCAGCCTGGTCGCCGAGCAGGCGGAGCCGGACCCCGACTTTCCCACCGTGAACTTCCCGAACCCCGAAGAGCCCGGCGCCCTCGACCTCGCGCTGGAAGCCGCTGCCCGGGTGGACGCCGACCTTGTGATCGCCAACGACCCCGACGCCGACCGCGCCGCTGTTGCGGCCAAGGACCCGGACACCGGCGCCTGGCGGATGCTGCGCGGCGACGAGGTGGGCGCCCTGCTGGGTGCGCACGTCGTGGCGCGTCTGGCCGTCTCCGGGGACGCCGGCGGCGGCGCCGCAGCCGGCGTCTTCGCCAATTCAATCGTTTCGTCCCGGCTGCTGGCGCGCATCGCCGCCGCCGCGGGTTACGCCCACGAGGAAACCCTCACGGGTTTCAAATGGATCGCCCGCGTCCCCGGCCTGCTTTACGGGTACGAAGAGGCGCTGGGCTACTGCGTCGCACCCGCCCTGGTGCGGGATAAGGACGGGATTTCCGCGGCGGTGCTGATCGCCGAACTCGCGGCCGCTGCCAAGGCCGAGGGCAAGACTATTTTCGACACCCTCGACGAGCTGTACCTGGTCCACGGGCTGCACGCTAATGACCAGCTCAGCATCCGCGTTGCGGACCTGGGGCTGCTGGACGCCATGATGAACCGGCTGCGGGTCAGCCCGCCCGAATCCTTCGGTGGCTCCGCCGTCGAAACCGCGACGGACCTGGCGGTCGGCAGTGAACAACTCCCGCCCACTGAGGGGCTGCTCTACCTGACCCGGGACCACACCCGCGTCATCATTCGTCCGAGCGGCACCGAACCGAAACTCAAGTGCTACCTCGAGGTGATCCGCAGCGTCGGATCGGCCGCCGAGTTGCCGGCCGCCCGGCTCGAGGCCCGCGCCGCGCTCGACGCCGTCCTGGCCGACGTGCGCGAAGCGCTGGGGCTCTAGAGTTCCACCTCGATAAAGCCGGCCGAAACCCGGGCGGCGAAGGTGCCCAGGCGCAGCTCCGGGTTACCGAGGCACTCCCCCGTTCCGAGGTCGTAAACCTCCTTGTGCAGCGGCGAGGCCAGCGTCCGGCGGGCGCCGCGCGAACCGGTGATGCCGCGGGCCATGACATGCGCCCCGGTCGCCGGATCGGCATGCTCGACGGCGAATACCTCACCGGCGGCCGTGCGGAACAATGCCACCTGGCGTCCCGCTATCAGCGCAGCCTCGCCCCAGCCGGGCTCCAGGTCCTCCACGGCGCACACCCGGTGCCAGGCAGCTCCGGCTCCACCGCCGATTCGCTTCCCGTGGTTGCGGGCTGTGCTTTCCAGTACGGCGGTCATGTCGGCCCCTATCAAAATTACCGGCCACGGCTGCGGCCATGTCCCCACGCTAGGTCGGCCGTGTTTCTACGGCGTGCGGCCAATGTGTCCGGCGGGTAAAAGGGATCTCACGTGGCCGGAAACGCAGCCGTGATGCAGAAGTTAAGTTGGCGAAACACAAAGGAAACTGAGGGGAAACTGCCGGTCCCTAGGCTGAACGGACCAGTTGCTCGGCGCCGATAGCCGAAACACCTGGACCTCATCGTTGCAGGGCACCGCCTGCGGCCCAACGAAAGGCCACCCGTGACCGGACAGACCGCCAGCCCAGAAAACGTGCCTCCCCGGACCGCGTCCGGGCAGACCCGCCGCCGTGTCGTCGTCGTCGGCGGCGGACCCGCCGCGCACCGCTTCGCCGACGCCATGCACGCCCGCGGCCTCGACGGCTGGCAACTCACCGTCCTCACCGAGGAAGCCCACCTGCCCTACGACCGCGTAGCGCTCAGTAAGGCCCTGACCGACACCGCCGCGGACCTCACCCTGGGCAGCGCGTCGATGTGGGACCACGACGCCGTCACCCTCCGGACCGGCGAGCGCGTCACCAGCATCGACACCGCGGCGAAAACCGTGGCCACCGCCGCCGGCACCAGCTACCCGTACGACGAACTGGTCGTCGCCACCGGCTCGGACGCGGCCCGTCTGCCCATCCCGGGCTCGGAGCTCACCCACGTGTACCGCACGCTGGAGGACGTCCGGGCCATCAACCAGGCGATCGCGGACCTGACGGCCAAGGTCGGCCGCAAGGTCAACGCCGTCACCATCGGCGGCGGCCTCCTGGGTCTGGAATCCGCGGCCGGCACCGAACAACTTGGCGCCACCCCGATCGTCATCAACGGCTCCCCCTGGCTGATGAACACCCAGCTGGACGAAGGCGCCGGACAGGCCCTGGGCCGGCTCATCGAGGCCAAGGGTTTCACCGTCCACGGCGGCGTGTTCCCCTCCGAGGTCCTCGCCGACGACGACGGCCAGGTCACCGGCGTACTCATGGCGGACGGCCGGACCATCGACGCGGACATCGTCATCGTTGCTGTCGGTGTGCGGCCCCGCGACGAGCTGTTCCGCGCCGCCAACGGCCCCGACGGGCACGACGGCCCGCCCCAATTCGAACTCGGCCCGCGCGGCGGCGTCGTGATCTCCGGTGGCTGCGAAACACAGGTTCCCGGCATCTGGGCGATCGGCGAGGTCGCCAACTTCGGCGGCATGTGCCTGGGTCTCGTGGCTCCGGCCAACACCATGGCGGAGATCGTCGCCGACCGGCTGCACGGCGGCGACGCGACCTTCCCCGGCTTCGACACCGCCACCAAGCTCAAGCTCTCCGGCGTCGATGTCGCCAGCTTCGGTGACGCCTTCGCCCGGACCGAGCACGCGCTGGAGATCGTCTACGCCGATCCGGCCCGCGGGGTCTACCAGAAGATCGTCACCACGGACGATGCCAAGACCCTCCTCGGCGGCATCTTCGTCGGGGATGCCACCCCGTACACGTCACTGCGCCCGATGCTCGGCCGTGAACTCGCCGCCGAACCCGGCGCGTACCTCACCGCGGCCAGCGGCGGGGCCGGGGGCGAAGCCCTGGAGGCCAGACTCCCGGACGACGCCATCCTCTGCTCCTGCAACAACGTCTCCGCCGGGACCATCCGCGACACCGTCAACGGCTGCGGGGCCGGCGACGGCAACACACCCGTCCAGGAGCTCGGCGAACTGAAGGGCTGCACCCGTGCCGGCACCAGCTGCGGTTCCTGCGTGCCGGTGCTCAAGAAGCTGCTCGAAAGCGAACTCACCAAGTCCGGCGTCGAGGTCTCCAAGGCCCTGTGCGAGCACATCGAGCTGTCCCGCCAGGACCTCTTCGAGACCATCCGCGTCCTGGAGCTGACCTCCTTCGAGGAAGTCATGGCCAGGTACGGCACGGGCGACGGCTGCGACATCTGCAAGCCGACCATCGCGAACATCCTGGCCAGCCAGAACAGCGCCTACGTCCTGGACGCCGGCCGCGGCACCCTGCAGGACACCAACGACCGCGCCCTGGCCAACATGCAGAAGGACGGCACCTACTCGGTGGTGCCGCGCATTGCCGGCGGCGAAATCACCCCGAAGAAACTCGGTGTGATCGCGGCAGTCGCGGAACAGTACGGCCTGTACACCAAAATCACCGGCGGCCAGCGGATCGACATGTTCGGCGCCCGGCTCGAGCAGCTGCCCCAAATCTGGAAGCTGCTCGTGGACGCCGGGTTCGAATCCGGCCAGGCCTACGGCAAGTCCCTGCGCACCGTGAAGTCCTGCGTCGGCTCCACCTGGTGCCGCTTCGGCGTCCAGGACTCGGTGGCCATGGCGATCCGGCTTGAGCTGCGCTACCGCGGCCTGCGCAGCCCGCACAAGCTGAAAATGGGCGTCTCCGGCTGCGCCCGCGAATGCGCCGAGGCCCGGGGCAAGGACGTCGGCGTCATCGCCACCGCGGACGGCTGGAACCTGTACGTCGGCGGCAACGGCGGCGCCACCCCGGCCCACGCCCAGCTACTGGCCAAGGACCTGGACGACGAAACCCTGGTCAAGTACATCGACCGCTACTTCATGTACTACATCCGCACCGCCGACCGGCTGCAGCGCACCGCCCGCTGGCAGGAAGAACTCGACGGCGGGATCAAGCACGTCGAGGACGTAGTGGTGCACGACGTCCTGGGCATCGCCGAAGACCTCGAGGCCGCCATGGCCAAGCACGTTGACACCTATGTCGACGAATGGGCCGACACCCTGAAGGATCCGGAGCGCCTCCGCCGCTTCCGGTCCTTCGTCAACGCCCCGGACCAGGCGGACGATTCCTTCACCTTCGTCTCCGACGAGCGGGGCCAGATGCGCCCCGCCACGGCGGAAGAGAAAGCCTCGGCCGGTCAGCCGCCGGTCTTGATCGGGTCCCACATCCCGGTCCGTTCCACCACACCTGAACTGCTTGACGAAAACGAGGCATAGCCATGCAGCTCAACATTGAACTCACCGGACGCGAAGTCCTCATCACCGGCTCGGACGCCGCCGCCCGGCAGGCCGTCCGCCGCTACCGGGCCGCCGGCGCCGTCGTCTCCCGGCTCAGCATCCCCGGCGGTTCCCGCCGCGACGGCCCGCTGCCGGAGCGTCCCTTCCTGGTGGCCGCGGTTGACGACGGCCAGCCCGGCTGGGAGGCGCTCCTGGACCGCTGCCGCGAAACCGGCATCCCGGTCGCGGCGGAGCCCGCCGCCGGACCCGCCGGCAAGGTCACGCTGGTCGGCGGCGGGCCCGGAACCACCGAGCTGCTGACCGTCGCCGCCATCAAGGCCCTGCGGGACGCGGACGTCGTCTTCTACGACCGCCTCGCCCCGTACCAGGAACTTCCCTCGCTAAGCACGGCGGAACTGGTGGACGTGGGTAAGAAGCCCGGCCACCACCCGGTCAGCCAGTCCGGCATCGAGGAACTTCTGGTGGAAGCGGCTCTGGCCGGCAGGAACGTGGTCCGGCTCAAGGGCGGGGACCCGTACGTGTTCGGCCGCGGCGGCGAGGAAGTGGCCGCCTGCGTGAAGGCCGGCGTCCCCGTCCGGGTGATCTCCGGCGTGACAAGCGCCATCGCCGTCCCGGCCGCAGCCGGGATCCCGGTCACCCACCGCGGGGTCAGCCACCTGTTCACGGTGGTCTCCGGCCACGCCCCGCTGACCGGGAAGGAATACACGCACCTCGCCGGACTGGGCGGGACCATTGTGGTGCTGATGGGCATCGGCACCCTGCACCAGCTCGCCGCCGGCCTCCGGCGGGCGGGAATGCGCGCGGACATGCCGATGGCCGTCGTCGAACGCGGCTACCGCCCCGGCCAGCGGACCACCATCGCCGAGCTGGGCACCATCACGACGGCGGCCGCGGACTGCAGCAACCCGGCCGTGTTGGTGATCGGAGAGGTCGTCAGGGTGGCCGAGGCCAACCGAGGCTGCGCGGAGGCGGAAGCCGAATTGGACCGCCTGGCCGCGGCGCTGATGGGGGCGTGAGCGCCGTGAGCGCGCTCGGTGCCGTCGCCGGCCCCGCCGCGGAGCAGCCCCCGCATCCCGACCGGCCGCCGGCCGCGGAGGTTACCGTGGAGAAAGTCGAGTTGCCGCTGGAGGGCTTCCGCATCGGGGTCACCTCGCACCGCCGCTCCCAGGACCTGATCGAGGCCCTGGAGCGGCGCGGCGCCGAGGTGCTGCACGCCCCGGCGCTGAAGATCGCCCCGGTCCAGGAGGACCAGCGGCTGATCGAGGACACCCGTGCCGTCATCGCGGCCCGGCCGGAACTCTGCATCGCCACCACCGCTTACGGGATGCGCCGCTGGTGCGAAGCGGCGGACACCTTCGGGATCGGCGAGCAGTTGCTGGAAGCCCTCGGCGCCACCCGGATGTTCGTCCGGGGGCCCAAGGCGCGCGGCGCCGTCCGCGCGGCCGGACTGGCCGACGTCGGAATCAGCAGCGACGAGACCACCGCCACGCTGGTGGACCTGCTGCTGGCCGAGGGGGTGCGCGGCAAGACCGTGGCCGTGCAGCTGCATGGCTACACCGATGTCCGCCAGCTGGAGCGGCTGCGGCTGTCCGGCGCCACGGTCATGACGGTCACGCCGTACCGCTGGGTCAAGCCCGACGGCGCCGACCTGCTGCCGAAGCTGATCGAGGCGGCCTGCAGCGGCAACCTGGACGTCCTGACCTTCACCAGCGCCCCCGCCGTCGATGCAATGTGGAGCACCGCGCACGAGATGGGCCTTTACAAGCAGCTGGTGGCGAGCCTGAAGTCCGACGTGGCCACCGCCGTCGTCGGCCCCATCACCGCCCAGCCGCTGCTCGACGCCGGGGTGCAGCCGCTGATTCCGGAGCGGTTCCGGATGGGCGCCCTGATTCGTCTGGTTTGCGAACACCTGGCCCTGAACCATGTGCGGCGCTTGGATACCGCGTTGGGCGCGGTGGAACTGCGTGGCCGGTCGCTGCGGATCGATGGCGAGGCGCTGGAACTGGCACCGGCGCCGCTGCTGTTGCTGCGGGCGCTGCTGGGCGCCGGCGGGGCCGTGCTGTCCCGCGACGCGCTCTCCGAGCTGCTGGAACTGCGGGGATCGGTCCACGCCCTGGACATGACCGTCAGCCGGCTCCGCTCCGCGCTGCCGGACGGCAGCCTGGTGGAGACGGTGGTCAAGCGCGGCTACCGGCTGCGGATGTGAGCCACGCCATTACCAGCCGGTAACAACTGGCGAACAAGCCGGGGAAATACCGCAACAACCCGGTAACCTGCGCGAAAAATCAGCCCCCTACGCTGGGGAACATCAGTAACACTGGCCACATCCACCGGCCTCCAGCGAAAGGGCCAGCACATGTCCGTTACGGAAACACCCGCCATCTCCACCGTGTCCGCTACCTCCGAGACCCGGCCGCGGATCGTGATCGCCGGAGCCGGACCGGCGGCGCAGGCGCTGGTCCACCGGCTCACCCGCACCCCGTTCGCCGGCGGCATCACCGTGCTCAGCAACCGCGATGACGCCCCGGAGGCGCTGCTGGAGCTCGCCGCCCTGCCCCAGGTCTCGGTCCGACTCGGGCAGCCGGCCAGCTTCATCGACGCCACGGAGCACCGGGTCACGACGGCGGACGGCCTCGAATTCAGCTACGACCAGCTGGTGATCGCCACCGGTTCGGTGCCTGCGCTGGAACCCATCGAGGGCGCCGGCCGGTGCCTGAGCTACTCGACGATCGACGACGCCTCCCCGCTCGGGGAGGCGGTCAAGGACGTCACGAGGGTCCTCGGCCGCAGGCCGCTGGGCATCCTCGTGGGCAACGGCACCGCTGCAGGGCAGGCCGAAGCGGTGCTCCGGGCCCGCGGCGTGCGGCCTGTCCGCACCACCCTGCGGCCGTCCGCCGTCGTCCCCACCCTCGCTGGGTCCGCCCTGCCGGCCGCCGGCATCGTCTTCGAGGACGGCTCAAGCATGAGCGGCGACCTCGTGGTCCTGGCCGAAGAGCGGCTGGCCCGGGACGGTCTGGCCCGAACCGCCGGCCTGGCTACCGCGCCGCAGGGAGGCATCGCAGTGGGGCCGGACTTCAGCACCTCGGTGCCGGGGATCTGGGCCATCGGCGACGCCGCGGCGCACGACGGCGTCCGGCTGGGCCTGCTCGTGGCGGCCGGTCCCGCCGCCGGGGTCTGCGCGGCGCAACTGCTGCGGGCCTGCCTTTCCGGATCCCTGGCGCAGGCGGCGTAGGGGCCGCTCAGGCCGGCCCGCGTTATGGCAAGATGGTGCACTGAGAAGCCACGACGTATGCCGCGCCAGCGGGCCGGGCCGGCCACAAAGCGGGCCCGTCAGGAAAGGGACCACCATGAGCAACGACGCCACCACGGCCGGCACGGCTGCCGGCCCCGCCAGCACCGACCACCAGGGCCTCGAGGGCACCATTGCCTCGTACATCGATCACACCCTGCTCAAGCCGGAGGCCGGGGAAGCCGAGGTCCGGAAAGTCTGTGCGGAGGCGGCCGAGTACCACTTCAAGTCCGTCTGCGTGAACCCTATCTGGGTGAAGACCGTCAAAACCGCGCTGAGGGGGTCCGGCGTGCTGACCTGCTCGGTGGTCGGCTTTCCGCTCGGCGCCACGCCGAGTGATGTCAAGGCCTTCGAAGCCCGCGGCGCGGTGCTGGACGGCGCCGACGAGATCGACATGGTGATCAACATTGCCGCGGCGCGCGCCAATGACAAGGGGGCCCTGGTGGATGACATCCGCGCGGTCGCCGAGACCGTCCACGCCGGCGGCGCCATCCTGAAGGTCATCATCGAGACCGCGCTGCTCGACGATGCACAGAAGGTCCTCGCCTGCGAGGCCGCGGTGGAGGCCGGGGCGGACTTCGTGAAGACCTCCACCGGCTTCAACGGCGGCGGGGCCACGGCGGAGGATGTCGCCCTGATGCGCCGCACCGTCGGCCCGGGACTCGGCGTCAAGGCCTCGGGCGGCGTGCGTTCCCTCGCCGATGCTCAGGCTATGATTGCTGCAGGTGCAACACGTATTGGCGCCAGCTCCGGCATCGCGATCGTCAAGGGCGAACAGGGTTCGTCCGCGTACTGAACGCCCAGCGTTCACAGCCGCAGCCGCCACAGCTTTTAGAGCCCCACGGGGCCGAGGAGGAACGAATGTCCAGCAACACCACCAAGACCCCGAAGGCCGAGAACAGCCTTGGATCCAGCATCGCGATGTTTGTCCCGATGATGCTCCTGTTTTTCGGCGCCCTGTACTCGCTGTCCTTCCTCACCCTGGGCAACCCTTGGCCGATGGCCGTCTGCCTGGGCCTGTTCGCGCTCGCGTTCTGGATCCCGCAAACCATCACGGGCCGCTCGGATTCAGCCGGCGAGAGCTGACCGCAGCACCTCGGTGTGACGACTGAAGCCCCGGTTCTCCGGGGCTTCAGCGGTTTAAGCGGCCGGTTCCAGGAAAGCGCGGCGGCCGCCGTCGGCCCGGGGATGCGTACCGGGGGCACTTTGACACGGACACGCCGCCCGGCGGAGACCGTAAGGCCCAAGGAGGCGCCATAGCCGCCCCGGACGGCCGACGCGGCTGCGCGCCGACGTCGGGAGGCTGTTCACGCGTGGCCGCCGGCCAGACGGTTGATCAACCCGACCCCGGGCCGCCGTCGACTTTAAGCTCCGACGACGGAGAGCAGGCGGTCGAGCAACGCGGTCCCCAGCGCGAGAGCTGACGCGAAGTGCCCCTCGGCCAGGGCCAGCCCGGCGGAGAACATGCCGACCATGGCATAGGCACTGACCGGGATCAGCACGAACCATTCCCGCCGCGAACCCGCCCGGCCCAGCAGCGGGATGGAGAACGCCCCGTTGGCCTTCCAGACGTCCTTGACCAGCGGCATCCTGCGCAGGAACTTCGGCGGCCTGACCACGAGCGGCCAGAGCAAGGGCACTCCCCCGGTGGTGATCATGTCACCCACGATGTGTACGAGGACGCCGGTGAGCATGGACACGGGCAACCAGGACCACTGGTGAGGCGCGAACCAGGTGACGAGACCGGCCGTGGCCAGGGCGAAGACCCAGTTGCTGATCCAGCCGTAGTTGGGAAACAACTTCAGCGCTTTCGCGGCGATGTTGATCATGAACATGCACAGCAACCCCGCGCCCACGGACAGCAGGCCCCAATCCGTCCGCACCTGGACCTGCCCGGCCAGCGCCGCAAGCAGCACGAAGAACCCCGCGCCGAGCACCGAGTGCGTGCCTTGGCGGTGGCCGCCCGACGCGTTTTCGATCCCGACGGCGATCAGGTTCGAAAGTGGCGGGAGTGCATGCGCCACCGTGCTGGAGCGGTGGTCCCAGTCGCAGACCAGGGCGGTGCCTGCCGTCGCCATGCCGCCGATGACGATGCCGGTGGCGTCCAGCGGGTACCAGCCGAGCGCGTAAGGCCCGGTCGAGGCAATAGCCACCCACGCCGCGGCCCCGGACGCGGCGTGGTGTCCTCCCATCATGGCCTAGCCGACTGAGAGCGGGACGTCGGAGAAAATCGCTTCGATCACGCCTTTGGCCCAGGCCAGGATTTCGGCGTCCTGCAGGTCGCGGCCGCCGATCCGGGCGGTCTTGGGCTTGGGGATCAGCACGGCGTCCAGGGCCGGCTTCGCCTGCGAGCCGGGGTACATCCGGGCCAGCCGCATGAGCTTGGATTCGGGCAGCTGGGCGGGCGAGAACTTGATGAAGTTGCCCTGCAGGGCGACGTCGGTGAGGCCGGCCGCGCGCGCTCCGACCCGGAACCGGGCGACGTCGATCAGGTTTGTTGCCGGCAGCGGCAGCTCGCCGTAGCGGTCCACGAGTTCCGCGAGGACCTCGTCGATCGCCTCGTGGGTGATGGCGCTGGCGAGTTTGCGGTAGGCCTCCAGCCGGAGCCGTTCGCCCGGCACGTAGTCGTGCGGCAGGTGCGCATTGACCGGCAGCTCGATCTTCATCTCGGCGGCCTTCTCCTCGGCCTCGCCCCGGTAGTCGGCTACGGCCTCGCCGACCAGCCGGATGTACAGGTCAAAGCCGACGCCCTGGATGTGGCCGGACTGCTCGCCGCCGAGCAGGTTGCCGGCCCCGCGGATCTCCAGGTCCTTCATGGCCAGCTGCATGCCGGCGCCGAGCTCGTTGTGCGTCGCCACGGCCTTGAGCCGTTCCAGCGCCACCTCACCGAGCGGCTTTTCCGAGGGGTAGAGGAAATAGGCGTAGGCGCGTTCCCGGCCGCGGCCCACCCGTCCGCGCAGCTGGTGCAGCTGGGACAGACCGTACTTGTCCGCGCCGTCCACGATCAGGGTGTTGGCGTTGGAGATGTCCAGGCCGGTCTCGATGATGGTGGTGCACACGAGGACGTCGAAGCGCTTTTCCCAGAAGTCCACGATGATCTGTTCCAGCCGGCTCTCGGACATCTGCCCGTGCGCCACCTCCACTCGGGCTTCCGGGACCAGTTCGCGGATCTTCGCGGCGGTGCGGTCGATCGTGGACACCCTGTTGTGGACGAAAAACACCTGGCCCTCGCGCATCAGCTCGCGGCGGATCGCGGCGGAGGTCTGCTTGTCCGTGTACGGACCCACATAGGTGAGGACCGGGTGCCGTTCCTCGGGCGGGGTCGCCAGGGTGGAGGTCTCGCGGATGCCGGTCAGGGACATTTCCAGGGTGCGCGGGATCGGAGTGGCGCTCATGGCCAGGACGTCCACGTTGGTGCGCATCTTCTTGAGCGCTTCTTTGTGTTCGACGCCGAAGCGCTGCTCCTCGTCCACGATTACCAGGCCGAGGTCCTTGAAGCCGAAGTCCTTGGACAGCAGCCGGTGCGTGCCGATGACCACGTCAACGGACCCGCTCTTCACGCCGTCGGCTGTTTCCTTGGCTTCCTTGCCGGTCTGGAAGCGGGACAGCGGCTTGACGACGAGCGGGAAGCCGGAGAACCGTTCGGTGAAGGTCTCATAGTGCTGCTGGGCGAGCAGKGTSGTGGGCACCAGGACGGCGACCTGCTTGCCGTCCTGGACCGCCTTGAACGCGGCGCGGACCGCGATTTCGGTCTTTCCGTAGCCGACGTCCCCGGAGATCAGCCGGTCCATCGGGATCTCGCGCTCCATGTCGGCCTTGACCTCGTTGATGGTGGTCAGCTGGTCCGGGGTCTCCACGTAGGGGAAGGCTTCCTCCAGCTCCCGCTGCCACGGCGTGTCGGGTCCGAAGGCGTAGCCGCGGGAGGCCATCCTGGCCGAATACAGCCGGATCAGCTCGCCGGCGATCTCCTTGACCGCCTTGCGGGCTTTGGACTTGGTGCTGGCCCAGTCCGCGCCGCCCATCTTGCTCAGCGCAGGGGTATCGCCGCCGACGTATCGCGTGACCTGGTCCAGCTGGTCCGTGGGCACAAAGAGCCGGTCGCCCGGGGCGCCGCGCTTGGACGGGGCGTACTCCAGGACCAGGTATTCGCGCACCCCGTCGCCCCCGCCAGCCACCTTGCGCTGGATCAGCTCAACGAACCGGCCGATGCCGTGCTGTTCGTGCACCACTGAGTCGCCGGCCACGAGCTGGAGCGGGTCGACGGCGTTCCGCCGCTTGGACGGCATCCGGCGCATGTCCTTGGTCGAGCCCGCGGAGGTGCGGCCCAGCAGGTCGGCCTCGGTCAGCAGGCCCACCTTGAGCGTGTCCATGACGAAACCGCGGCCGACGGCGGCGGTGGTCACCTCGATCAGGCCCGGCTGCGGCTCGGCGTCCAGGGATTCCACCCGGGCGCACGGAATGTCGTTGTCGTGGAAGAGCTCCGCCAGCCGCTGCGCCGGCCCGGGGCCTTCGGTGGCGACGACGATCCGCCACTGGTCCCGCACGTGCGAGCCGATGAACTCCATCATCTCGGCCACGTCGCCCTGGTAGCCGCGCGGTTCACGGGCGCGGAGGTTCAGCACGTCGACGTCGGGCATCAGCTCCTCATCGCTGGCAAGGGAGGTGATGGACCACCAGGACACGTCATGCGCCAGCGCGGTGGAACGGGTTTCGCCCAGCGAGCGGAAGCTGGCCGAGTGCAGGGCCTCGGACGCCGCGGAGCTTAGATCTAGCGGCGCGGCTCCGCCGTCGGATGCCGTGGACCATGCTGCTTCGAGGAACTCCTCGTTGGTCGCGGCCAGGTCGTGGGCGCGGGTGCGGACCTTTTCGGGTTCAATGACCACCGAGATGGAGCCCTCGGGGAACTGGTCCAGGAACGGGACCATGGAATCGACCAGTACCGGGGCGAGGGACTCCATGCCTTCGACCGCGATCCCGCCGGCGATCTTCTCCAGCATGTCCGCCGCGGCCGGCAACTGGGACTTCAGCGTCGCCGCCCGGGACATCACCGACGGCGTAATCAGGAGTTCGCGGCAGGGTGGCGCGTGCAGTTCGGTGGGGTGGTGCACGCCGGGCGCGGTGAGTGAGCGCTGGTCGGCGACGGCGAACCAGCGCATCTGCTCGACCTCGTCGCCGAAGAACTCGACCCGGATCGGGTGGTCTTCGGTGGGCGGGAAGACGTCCAGCATGCCGCCGCGGACCGCGAATTCGCCGCGCCTGGTGACCATGTCCACGCGGGCGTAGGCGGCGTCGGCGAGGTTCTTGACGACCTCGCCGAAGGGGGCGTCCTGGCCGACCTTGAGGGTCACCGGGACCAGCTCGCCGAGCCCGGCCACGATCGGCTGGACCACGGCGCGGACCGGGGCGACCACCACGCGCAAGGCGCCGCCGGCGGTTTCGGGGTGGGCGAGGCGGCGCAGCACGGAGAGCCGGCGGCCGACGGTGTCCGAGCGCGGTGAGAGCCGCTCGTGCGGCAGGGTTTCCCAGCTGGGGAACTCGGCGACCATGGCTGCCGGCAGGAAGGCGCCCAGCGCGGCGGTGAGATCCTCGGCCTCGCGGCCGGTGGCGGTGACGGCCAGCACCACCGGCGTGCGGACACCGGCGGAGGCACCGCCGTCGGGCGCGTCCCCGTCGGACAGCGCCTCCGAGGCGAGGCCGTCGGCCATCTCCGCCAGCAGCGCGGCCCGCAGGCCCGCCGGAGCGCTGATCTGGTAGTCCTCGCTGCGGGCCGTGAACGGCCGCGACGCTTCAGCCTGCACCCGCGCGAAGGTCTTGTCCCCGGCGAGGACACGCCGCAGACCGGTGAGAGAGGGGCCGTTGAGGCTCATGGCGGGAACTCCTGAAGTGATCACGGGCATGCAGGCAACACAAATAGCCGAAATTCGCAAGAATCCCGGGTCCTTTTAGCCTACCGCGCCCCGGCAGCGGGCCGGCACCCGGGGCTAAGCTGGCCGGACCGGCTCCCGTCGCCGGAGTCGTGGCGCGCAGCAGTCCGGCGACGCTTGCGCTCCGAATGGCTTATATCCGCTGGCTTATATCCCGATGAGAAGGAGCCACCATGAACGGCACCCCCCACGCTACGGACGCGAAGACCGTGCTCGTGACCGGCGCCACCGGCTACATTGGCGGCAGGCTGGTCCCCCGCCTGCTGGAGGCCGGGCACCAGGTGAAGGTTCTGGTCCGGACTCCGGCGAAAATCGCCGGCGTCCCGTGGCTGGAACGGGTCGAGGTGGTCCAGAGCACCCTCGACGACGCCGCGGCGCTGCAGGAGGCACTGGAGGGCGTCGACGTGCTCTACTACCTGGTCCACTCGATGGCGGGCGGCGCCGGGTTCGAGAACAAGGAAAAGGCGATGGCGGAAACGGCGGCCCGTGCCGCCGCCGGGGCCGGCGTCGGCCGGATCGTGTACCTCGGCGGGCTGCACCCCTCCGGCGCCGAGCTCTCCACCCACATGCGGTCCCGCGAGGCCGTCGGCAAAGTCTTCCTCGATGGGGCGGTGGACGCGATCGTGTTGCAGGCCGGCGTCGTGATCGGCTCCGGCTCGGCGTCGTTCGAGATGATCCGGCACCTGTCCGAGACGCTGCCGCTGATGCCCGCTCCCAGCTGGGTGCGGAACAAGATCGAGGCCATCGCGGTGCGGGACGTGCTGCATTACCTCGTCGGGGCGGCGTCCCTGGAAGGGCACATCAACCGCACCTTCGACATCGGTTCCCGTCAGGTGCTCAGCTACGCCGGAATGATGAAGGAGTACGCCAACGAAGCCGGCCTGCCGCACCGTGTGGTGCTGGCGCTCCCCATCCCCGCGCCCAAGCTCGCGGGCATGTGGGTCGCCTTGACCACCCCGATCCCACTGTCCATGTCGCTGCCGCTTGTCGAGTCGCTGCAGCACGACGCGGTGTCCCGCGAGCATGACATCGACTCCTTCATCCCGCAGCCCGTGGGCGGCCTGACGCCCTACCGGCGCGCGGTCGCCCTGGCCCTGGGCAAGGAACGCGACGGCCAGGTGGAAACCACTTGGGCCAACGCGGGAGCCGACGCGGATCCGCTGCCCAGCGACCCGGAGTGGGCCGGCCACCGCGTCTTCGTCGATGAGCGCAGCTATCCCAGTTCGGTGGACCCGCAACACGTCTGGACCGTCATCGAAGGTATCGGCGGCCGCAACGGCTGGTACTCGCTCCCGCTGGCCTGGAACGTGCGCGGCTGGCTGGACAAGCTCACCGGCGGTGCAGGCCTGGCGCGCGGCCGTCGGCACCCGCATCTGCTGGCCGAAGGCGAAGTGGTGGACTGGTGGCGGGTCGAGAGGATCGACCGCGGCCGGTTGCTTAGGCTGCGGGCCGAGATGCGGGCTCCGGGCCGGGCCTGGCTGGAACTGGCGGTGGAACCCGAGGGCACCGGCAGCCGTTACCGGCAGCGGGCCATTTTCTTTCCGAAGGGTCTCAGCGGACGGCTCTACTGGCTCGCCGTGCTGCCCTTCCACAGCCTGATATTCCCCGCCATGTCACGGAATATCGCCGCAGCGGCCCAGCGCCTCGCAGAGACAGAGCCGGAGACGGAGGCGGCTGCCGAATCGAAACCGCAGGGGCCCACCGCGTAGGATGTTGGGAGCCCAAAACGTCCAGTTCCACCCCATGGAGGACCCCCAATGGCCCTGAGTGCATCCACCACCCTTCCGCACAACGTTGCGAGCGTTACGGCAGTTTTCGTCAACGAGGACTTCCTGCGCCACACCAGCGAACTCGTCGGCGGAACCCTTGAATCCTTTGCGGTCGACGGCGACACCGCCGGCGCGTTCAACACCACGACCGTGCGCACCATCCCCACGACGCGGATGCCCGAGCTGGCCCGCAAGTTCGTCGGCGAGAGCCTGAAGGTGACGCAGCTGGAAAGCTGGAGCGCCCCGGAACCCGACGGTTCGCGGCAGAGCAATATCTCCCTGAAGGTCGCCGGTGCCCCGCTCGACGTCAAAGCTGTGCAGCGCCTCGTCGCCGAGGGCGGCAGCACCCGGATCGAGTTGGAGGGGACCGTGACGTCGTCCGTGCCGCTGCTGGGCGGGAAGATCGCCGATGCGGCTGAGCCGATGGTCGGCAAGGCCCTCAACATCCAGTCCACCCAGGCCCAGGCCTGGCTCGAGAGCCACTAGCCGATGCAGCTACCCGCCGCCGTGGCCGTCATCCTGATCGTGGCCGGCGTCTGGTCCCTGGTCGTCTGGCCGCAGTTCCTGCGCCGGGTCATGAAGGACCCACGGGCGCGCGACGCCGGAGGCAAAGCCACCCGCTTCCTCACGGTCCACGTCGTGCTCGTGAGCATTTCGATGCTGCTCGGCGCCGCGACGGCCGTCATCGGGATCACAGGCCTGTTCGGCTGAGCCCGGCACACCCCGTTACGCCCCGGGACGCGGCTGCCGGATCACTCCGGCGGCCGCGTCCGCTGTTTTGCCGTCGGTTAGGCGCCCCTTCGGGCATCTGCCGCGGGAGCCTTTGGGGCTAGAATCGGGCAAATACCCGGCCCGGATGAGGGGGAAGCGCTTTGCGGAACCATCGCGTCGCCATGCTGGGACTCCTGGCCTACGCCGCGGGGCTGGCGACGGTGGCCTTGTGGCCGCAGCCCGTGGACCGCCCAATCGCAGGGCTACTGGGGAGTGCGCTGCAGGGGCTGCACCGCCGGGGCGTCCCCGACTGGGTGAACTACGGCTTCATAGAGTCCGCGGCGAACGTGCTGCTCTTCATCCCGCTGGGCGCCCTTGTGGCCTGGGTTGTCGGAAGGGGCTGCTGGTGGGTTGGCGGGGTCGCCGGGCTGCTGGCGTCGAGCGCCATTGAACTCACCCAGTTCCTTTTCCTGCCCGCCCGTTACGCTACGCTCGCCGACGTGCTGGCGAACACCGTGGGGGCCACGCTTGGCGCTTTTTTGGCCCTGCTCCTGATGTTATGTCTCGGGTCTGTCCGAAACCGGGCACCAGCACGTACTCTGTGATCACACCATCAGGGGGAGGATCTCGGCATGCGGATCTCGGTTATCGGTTGCGGCTACTTGGGCGCTGTTCACGCGGCGTGCATGGCCAAGCTGGGTCATGACGTGGTCGGCATCGACCTCGACCAAAGCAAGATAGACCGGTTGTCCCAGGGACGGGCCCCGTTCTATGAACCCGTGCTCGACGAGCTCCTCTCCGAAGTCGAGGCATCCGGCCGGCTGCGGTTCACCACCGAAATGTCCGCCGCCCGCGGCTCCGAGGTTCACTTCATCTGCGTCGGCACCCCGCAAAAACGGGGGGAAAACGCAGCGGACTTGCGCTTCGTGAACGCGGCCGTGGACGGGCTGGGCGCCCACGTCGCTCCCGGTGACGTCATCGCCGGAAAATCCACGGTGCCGGTAGGGACCGCCGCCCGGCTTGCCGAGCTGCTCGCGGAGAAGGAGCCCGGTGCCACGCTGGTCTGGAATCCGGAGTTCCTGCGCGAAGGCCACGCCGTCACTGACACCTTGAACCCGGACAGGTTCGTCTACGGTCTCCCGGACGGCAGTGAAGACCACCCCGCCGTCGCGGTTCTGGACCAGGTTTACGCGACGCCGCTCGCCAGCGGGACACCGCGGCTGATCACGGACTACGCCACGGCAGAACTCGTCAAGACCGCCGCGAATTCGTTTCTCGCCACCAAGATCTCGTTCATCAACGCAATGGCCGAGGTCTGCGAGGCGACCGGCGGCGACGTGACCAAGCTGGCGGACGCAATTGGCCTCGACGACCGGATCGGCCGGAAATTCCTCAATGCCGGTATCGGTTTCGGCGGAGGGTGCCTGCCCAAAGACATTCGCGCGTTCATGGCCCGTGCCGGCGAGCTGGGAGCGGATCAGGCCTTGACCTTTCTGCGCGAGGTGGACGCGATCAACATGCGGCGCCGGACCCGCGTCGTGGAGCTCACCCGGGAGCTGTGCGGCGGCTCCCTGATGGGGCAGCGGATTGCCGTGTTAGGGGCGGCCTTCAAACCCGAGAGCGACGACGTCCGGGACTCGCCGGCCCTGAGCGCTGCGGCCCAGCTGCAGCTCCAGGGCGCAGTGGTGACGGTGACCGACCCGCAGGCCCTGGCCAATGCTGCCAAGCGTTTCCCGGAACTCCCGCTGGAGCCGGATTTGGAAGCCACCCTGCGCAAGGCCGACGCTGTGTTGCTGCTGACGGAGTGGCGACAATACCGCGAGTTGGACCCGCACGATACCTTGGCCCTGGTGTCGGCGCCCCGTATCCTCGACGGGCGGAACGTGCTGGACCCGGTCAAATGGCGCGCGGCCGGCTGGACCTATAAGGGGCTCGGACGCCCCTGAACTACGGGGTGGCCGCATCCGCCCAGCCTGCAATCGCGGGTTTGTGCTGGCAGCCCGAGTAGGTGGCAGGACCAAATAAGTGGCAGCGGCCAGTTTTTGGAGTGAAGGGCACGCTGTTATTCGGAGTCCCGCCGTCGTTGAATCGACTTATGAATATGAACGGAATGGAGCGGGTGTGGCACGGCAGCCACCGCAAGGCCGTTGGGCGGAATTGGTCCATGTATTCAGCGCTGATCCTGCTGGTCCTGATGTCCTGGGTGGTCCTTGCCTATCCGCGTTAGCCTCGACAATTCTTGACATCCTCATTTACAACCCCGGTCGAAAATCTTTCGACCGGGGTTTACTTTGTTTTCAGCCCGACGGCGCGCCGACACTGGCGCGCACCGGCCGCGGCGGCGTGGTGCACCCCAGCAAAGTGACAATAATCACGGCAAAGCGGAGGAACTGTTCCGGCGTGGCAAACGAGAGCGGGGCCTCATGTATGGTTGAGCCTGCACGAATAGGTCTCAGCGTGCCATGATGCTCAACTGGCCGCTCCGGGGGGAGCTGGCCGGCGTCGCTGACCGGGCTTCAACCGCCCCAAATACCAGCAACAGACCGTGGGCAACTCGCACCGGTCTCATCATGGCCGAACGTCAGCACGCCGTCACTGGCTCAGTGCTGTCTTTTCCCATGTCCTCAACAGAATATGCACCCACCAATGAAACAACTGAGTAAAATCCGCATAGCAGCGCTTGTCCTCCTAATCGGCGGACTCACCACCGGTTGCGCAGCCTCGTCGACCCCGGAGGCGGCGGGCCAGTCCCCCAGCACTTCGGCCGCGGCACAGTCGCCGGCGCCGTCGTCCTCTGCCGCTTCGGCAACGCCGCCCCAGTCAGATCCGACCAAAACGGCAGCGGCTACAAGCACCGTCGCCCCGCCGACTGCGGCTGCGACTCCGGCCAAAGCAGCGGCTCCGGCTCCCGCCAAGGCTGCGAAGCCGGCCCCGGTCGCCCCGGCTGGCGGCACCGCCACGAGCGTCTACCCCACGCACACGAACGTCATCAGCACGACCTTCTGGGTGGGCGAGATCTTCAACGCCAGCCTGGCCGACGGATCCCAGGTCTGCTCCACCTACAGCAGCCAGTGGGCCTTCCAGCACACCGGGGTCAATCTCGGCACCACCCCTGCATCCGCTTCCGGTTGCCCGGGAAGCATCTACGGCGGCTGCGACGGCGTGAGTTCCGGTACCGGAACGAATTTCACTTGCTCGACCGAAGCCCGCGACGCCTCCAACGGGTATTTCCCCAAGAACCAGCCCCAGCCCAAGGAGAACCCCTTCTACTTGGATCTGCCTTACGACGACGTCAACGACACCGTTGCCTTTCAGCAACGCTGCAGCGTCATCCCCTGGGCGGCTTCGGACAACGCCGCCACCGGCGTCGACCACTGTAAGGACCCCAACTACAGCTACATGAAGAACCGCTGGGTCAAGCTCTCCGGACCGAACGGAAACGTTTGCTACGGCCAGATCCAGGACGCCGGCCCATCCAGCGGCACCGCTTACCACGATGCCGGGTACGTCTTCGGTTCCCAGAACCTCCGTCCGGCCAACGCTGACTTCTCGACCGATGCTACCCAGGGTGCCGGCATGGACGTCTCCCCCGCACTGAACGGCTGCCTCGGGTTCGCCGAGCTGAACGGCAGCGGCGACCACGTCTCCTGGTCCTTCGTCGACCGCGCCAACGTTCCGGCCGGACCGTGGCTCAAGGTGCAGACGACTTCCGGCGTCAGCTAGCCGCTCTAGCGTGCGCCGGGCGCAGCCGAGCTTTCGAGCGGTTCCCCGCTTGAGGGCCGATTCTGCGCCCGGCGAACGGGACTGATCCAGACCCCTGAAGAGTGCGTCGAGAACGCCCTTGGCAGGACCATTAAACAAATTCCTGCGTCGAGAATCCGCATGAGCGGAAAAAACGGAGCCAACAACAGGATGAAGGGCCGCCGAAGGGACACGGCCGCGATGATCGTCAGCAACAGATCAGGGAGGAATACGCCGAGGAGGACATCCTGGGGGCGAAGCAAGCCCGCCACTGCGATCAATTCCGGGGAGGTATTGCCCGTCTGAAGCTCTACCGCCGCCAGAACCGAGAGCAACAAGACGGGCACAAGTAGGACAAAGAAGAGGCAGCTCAGGATCAGCTCGACGATGTAGACCGCGAGCGCGAGCCAAAACTTGCCGGCCTGGACCCGATGCCGACGGACGGTCTGCCAAAACCCGAGACTCCAACGCCGGACTTGCCTGATGTAGTCACGGAGCGTATCCGGGTCCTGCGTGTACGCTACCGCCGCGGCGGGATGGAATGCTACCCTGCCCAGCTTCTTGGCATGGAGCTCGAAGGTCATGTTGAAGTCCTCGATGACCAGCCCGGGAGCCAGCACGTCAATCTTCTCGAGCGCCGACGTCCGATACATGCTGGCAAAGCCTGGCACGATCGATACGACGTTCGCCCCCTTCGCGGCCTGCCCGTACTTCAGCAGGAGTTGCACCACAATATACAGCCGCTCCCGATACGCCACGAGGAAACTGCCCAATGGGCTCGGCGAGGTCGGGTTCATGATGGATCTGGCTCGGCCCGCGACGGCAGCCACCGTCGGGTCGGAGAACATCGGAAGTCCCGTATCGAGGTAGTCCGGGGCGGGACGGGTGTCCGCGTCCAGCAGCATCACCACTTCGAAGTTCTTACACAACTCGAAGTGGGCGATGCCGGCGGCCAGAGCCCCCGCCTTACCCCGGTTTGGGGTCAGCTCAAGCACCTTCACCCCTGCTTTGCGGGCGATTTCGGCAGTGTCGTCGGAGGACATGTCCGAGATGACGTGGATGTTCTCCAGGGGAACCAAAGCGGCAGCGGTCCGGATCGTCTCACTGATCACGAGTGCTTCGTTGTGGGCCGCAATCAGGACCGCAACATCCGCCGGTAGCACCGGCGTGGCTTTGGCCCTGCGCCGCCCATGAATCCGGCGGATTCTGCTCGCGCCGTCCCGTGTCGGTAGGGACGGGAAGCGTCTGGTACCGGAGGCGAACCCATCGCGCGCCAGCCAACGCCGCCGCCCGGTAAAGCCGAGTTCCGCCCGGCCGGCCCGGTAGTGGTCGTATTCTTCCCCGACAGCCCTCGTCAAGCCGACCAGCGTCCAGAAAATCGTTGTGATACCCAGGACCAGAATCATGTAGAAGATAATCACAGCACCGGCGCTCCTACCGTGTCGTACATCGCGTAATCGTCAGTCGTGAGCGTGCCGTTTCCGAACAGGTTTAGACCGAAGCTGATCGCCGTCGCACCAGCCGGCAGGACGGGCGTTGTGAAACTAGCATGCACATAGCTTCCGGAAGCAGCCAACCAAGGACTGGAGGTCCAATAGACCCACGTCCCCGCTGAGTTGCGGTAGTAAGCGGTGAATTGGGTAACCGCCGTGGAGTTGTACCAGGCCCTGAGCGAGTAGGTATGTCCGGCAATAGCCGGCGGGGCGCAGGAACCGCTGTCCAAGGTCTGAAGCAGCTTCGCATCTCCGCTGCTGTAGCCGGTAACCGTCAGGCGCACCGCGGCTGCGCCGGTGTGAGCTGCCGTCACAGTGCTCAACGCGGCGGTGTTGGTGCCATAGCCCGCAGCCTGCCAGCACTGGGGAGTGCTCCCGCCGGCGGTCTCTAGGCTCGCATTCTGCACGAGGTTCGTACCGGCCGGCGGCGGCGTGGGCGCCGGAGCGTTGGCTGTGTCAATCATTTCGTAATCGTCGGTAATCAGCGTTCCATTGCTGAACAAATTCAGGCCGAAGCTGATCCCGCTCGCACCGCTGGGCAACGCCGGCGTCGTCCAGCTTGCCTTTTGAAACGTGGTCGCGGGGGCGAACCATGGACTTGAGGTCCAATAGACCCACGAGCCCACACCGGACCGATAGTAAAGGGCGAACTGCGTGCTTGCCGTCGACTTGTACCAGGCGCCGAGGTTATAGGTGTGCCCTGCCGTCGCCGAGGGTGAGCACCCGCCCAGATCCAGTGCGGGAAGGAACTTGGCGTCACCGTTCGCGTAGCCGGTCACCACTAGACGTTCAGCAACGCTTCCCGTGTGGCCGGGACTGACCACGCTGAAGGCTGCGGTGTTCGTTCCATAACCACCTGACTGCCAGCACTGCGGTGCCCCGCTGACGAGCGTTTCGAGGCTGGGATTCTTCACTAGGTTCCCGCTCGTCGCCTGTGGCGGCACCGCGGGCCCGGAGACGAGAGGCTTCACGGTGCCACCGATAACTTGGTCCACCGTTTTCACCGACGTCGTGGCTGGTCGTGCCTTCAGCCACGTGGCGAACTGGGCCAGCAAAGTGGGGGTGATGTTCAGGGGATCCGTGCTGCTGGCCGCCACATGGTGAAAGGTCAACTGCACCCATCCTCCACCAGGTTCGGCCTGGGTTACCGACTTTTGAAGGTCAGCCAAGGTCCACGAGGAATCCTCTTCATCAGGCGCGGCCGTGTTGTAAAGATTTCCGGGCGGGATTGTCTCCGCGAGGGGGCAACCGGGACAACTGAACCGTGTTCGGATATCGCCTAACCCGCGGGCGCTGTTGTATCCGCACTTCTTTACGATGGCCTCGGTAGTCGCATTTTCCGCGGCGAAGGGATAGGCGAAATTAGTGATCCGAAATCCCCAATTCGTGAGGTTGACACGGTCATTGCAGATCTGACGTGTTGCCTCATCGGACGTCAGCGTCGTCAAATCCGGGTGCGTGACAGTGTGCCCGGCGATTTCGTGGCCGGCGGCGGCCAGGCCCTGGAGGTTCGCGAGGGTCATGTAGTTGGGCGTGCCGACAGCACCGGAGGGGATGAAGAAAGTCCCCTTCAAACCGTTGTTGTTGAGGATCTGCGCCGCGTTCAGCTGGTCAGCGTTCCCGTCGTCGAACGTCAACGTCACCACGGTGGGTGCCGCGGCCACGGCGGCCGGGACACCGGCCGCCAGCCCGGCCACGGTCAAGATGAAGACCCCCACCGCCGTGACGCCTTTTGACCAGAAGCCGGTCGGCCGCCAGCGTCCACCAGTTCGTTCGGATGACATCCTTCGTCCGGTCTCGTTCATGAGCATTACTCGCTTCCATACATTGCGGCCGGGAACGCGCTGGCGTGCACACGGGCGGGCGTGATTCAGGGCGGGCGTGATTCAGGGCGTGCCGGCATCCAACATTTCGTAATCGTCGGTAGCAAGCTCGCCATTGCTGAACAGGTTCAGGCCAAAGCTGAGCCCGACGGCGTCCGCGGGCACGGCGGGGGTTGTCCACCGGGCCTCTTGGTAACCCGGGGTGGGGGTAAACCAAGGGCTGGCCGTCCAGTAAGTCCAGATGCCGGCCTTATTGCGATAGTAAAGTTCGAACTGCGTGGGTCCTGTGGAGGTGTACCACGCACTGATTGCGTAGGCGTGTCCAGCCACGACGCTGGGTGAGCATTCGCCGAGGTCGAGGGTGGGCAGCAGCTTGGCATCGCCGGACTTGTAGCCGCTGACGTCCAGGCGACGGGCTATGGTGCCGCTGTGGCCCGGGCTAAGGCTGCTCAGAACGTAGTCGTTTTCGCCGTAGGAGGCAGTTTGCCAACATTGCGGCAGTCCGTATTTCCCGGGCGCCTCCAGTCCGGGATTCTTCAGCGCGTTGACGCCCGGCGGCGCGGGAGGGGCTGAAGGGCCCGGGACGGCCGGCTTCACGGCGCCTCCGATGACCTCATGCACCGTCCGGACAGCCGTTGACCGGGCCTCGTTCCGCGGCGCCAGCCAGTCCGTGAACTCCTTAAAGAGCTGCGGGGTGATGGAGCGCGGCGCTCCGCTTTCGTCAATGTCGTAAAAGACCAACTGCAGCCAGCCGCCACGCTCCTCCGCGGCTGTCACCAGTTGTTGCAGGTTTGCGAGGTTCCAGGTGTTGCCGATTTCAACTACTGAACGGGTCCGGAACGGGTCGGTGGGCCGAACCGTTTCCGCAACGTCGCAGTTTGCGCAGCCGAACGGGCTCCGAATATCACCGCTGCTCCGCGCGCTGTTATATCCACAACTGGCCACTTGGCTTTCCGCGGCCGGTGTGACGGCGCCGAAGGGGTAGGCAAAGGAGGAGACCTTAAAGCCCAAGTCTGCCAGATTACTGCGGTCGGAACAGACTTGCCTGGCAGCCTCATCGCCAGTGACGACGCTCAGATCTGCGAGCGTCACGGTGTGGCCCCCGACTTCGTTTCCGTCGGCCACCAACGTGTGGAGATCGTCGACACCCAAATACCCAGGTTCCTGCAGGAAACCGGAGTTGACGAAAAAGGTGCCGCGCATGCCCGCCTTCTTGAGCGTCGCCGCGGCCACCATTTGGCTCGACCGGCCACTGTCGAAGGTGAAGCTCACGGTCGTCAATGCCGGCCGGGTGTCGACCGCAGGACCCGCTGAGGCCTCGCTGGGGGCCGGCGATGAAGTTTGGCCTTTGGGCGCGAGGAGTGCGGGAACGGTCAGGCCAACAAGCGCGAGTAGCGACGAGACGACCCAGACGGCCTTGACGTCGAACTTCCGTCCGGGAGCGCCGGCGCGCGGCAGGCCAGCCCCCTTTGGCGCGTTCTTGCTTCCCGAATTGTTCGTCATGTCAGATGCCCCTCTCATCGTGCTGACCGGTCCGCGCTGCTATTCGGGTATCGTCCGTTCAACGGCGAGCGAGCGTATACCGGTCCTGGGAGCGGTGACCTGCCGCGGGAACTGGGCTCTTGGACACCCTGGCCGCCACTCACTTGAGCGCCTCTGCCGCCTGCGCCGCCGGGGGTTGCCGTCCAACAGCGTGCCCGCCGGAACTCGACGCCTGGCGCGGGCCCGGTCCTGAGTACCCGTACCATATTGAGACCAGTTTCATCCCCCAATCCCCTGCAACCGACATCCACAGCGTAAAGAGCGCATATCTTCAGGGCACGAGTGGCCCCTACCCGTCTTTGGTCTTGGCATGCTCCGAATACTCTGTACCTCGTATAGGTAATGGGAGTTTGAGTACTCGCCCGGCACCCCAGCCACGTGCACACGACCTAGGTGGATGCGCCCCTCGAGAATTTAGGCGCAGCGGGGCCCCGTTGGGAGTTGGGCGTGATGAAATGGTGATGTCATGGCAGGGTGGCACAGGACAGAAGGGTCGAATGACAGCGCACAGCGACCCAGACCGGGCCGCGGGCCCGCTGACACCTCCGCATGGGGGGCGTCGGGTCCGACGTCGGCTGTGGTGGAACTGGAAGCCGCCCCACCGGCGCCGTTTCATCGGCGCCTCATTGGTGCTGGTGCTGGCAGCGGCGGTTGTTTTGGTGTCTAGGTACGGCGCAGACCGGGACGTCACGAAGCCCGCCTGGTTCGCGGGTTACGCCGACGTGACCGTTACTCCGGCCTACGCCTTCGAAACGGCCGACCCCAAAGACGTCATTATGGCGTTCATCGTCGCCTCGCCGGAAGACTCCTGTGCTCCCAGCTGGGGAACTCTCTACAGCCTGGATACTGCTGCTCAGATACTGAAGCTCGACGACCGGATAAAGTCACTGAAATCACGTGGAGGCCAAGTATCGATTTCGTTCGGGGGTGCGTTGAACCTCGAACTCGCGAATTCCTGCCGGGACGAGTCGGCCCTCAAGTCGGCTTACCGGCAGGTCGTGGGGCGCTATGACCCGGTCGCCCTGGACTTCGACATCGAGGGCGACAACCTGCTGGACGCGGCCGCCGGCGAGCGCAGGGCAAGAGTCACGCGGGAGTTGCAGCTGGAGCGCGGATCAACCGGCAAAAAGCTCGATGTCTGGCTGACGCTCCCAGCGTCGCCCCGGGGCCTCACCGATGCAGGCATTAGCGCCGTCGACCAGATGCTCGCCGCCGGGGTTGACCTCACCGGCGTAAACGTCATGACAATGAACTACGGCGAAAGCCGTCCAGCGTCACAGAGCATGCTCGAGGCCTCGACGGCCGCAGCCACAGCCGTCCATGACCAGCTGAGTATCGTGTATCAGCGGGCGGGAATTAACCTCAGCGGTGATGAACTATGGGGAAAGCTGGGCCTCACGCCGATGATCGGCCAGAACGATCTCGCCGGTGAGGTGTTCGACCTTGCTTCCACTCAGAAACTTCGGGACTTTGCGCTTGGGAAGGGGGTCCAGCGCCTATCGATGTGGTCGCTGAACCGGGACCTCCAATGCCCTGATGGGGCGGGCCCGGAGACAGCCAGCCATGTCTGCAGCGGAGTCAGTCAGGAAGCCGGGCAATTCGCCAAGATCCTGGGGGGCGGCTTGAAGGGGCGGATGTGATAGAGCGCCCCTCGCCGGCTGCCTACTGGACCGGGGTCTGGGTCTCCACTTTCAGCCACGGGCCGGCTGGCACATCCTTGCGGTCCACGAATTGCCAGTCCACCTTGTCATCCTCCCCGTTGAGTTCCTTGAAGCCCAGGCAACCGTTGAGCGCTGGGGAAACGTCCATCCCTGCCCCGTTGAAGTTCTTGTTCTTTGGTCGGGCGTCGTTCTGCCCGAAGACGTACTCCTTGTCCTCGTACTGGCCCGGTCCGGCATCCTCGATCTGGCCGAAGCATTCCTTGCCGTTCATGCGGATCTTGACCCAGCGGTTTTTCATGTAACTGACCCGCGGGTTGCTGGTCTCGCTTGCCAAAGATAGGTCTTTCGCCCACGGGATGACGGCCGCTCGTTCCCGGAAAGCGGACGCATTGTTGATGTCGTCATAGGGCAGGTCCAAATAGAATGGATTTTCCCGGGGTGTCATGGCGCTGGGGAAGTAGTCGTTGGCGCTGGTCCTGGCTTCCGTCTCACAACCGTTCTTCAGCACGCCGTCGCACCCCCCGTAGCTTTGCATCCACAGGCTGTCGTACGTGGACGTCACCTGGCTGCCATCTTCGGCGTTGGGGTCGAAAATTTCACCCACCCAAAAGGTGGTCGCCACGATTCCCGTGTGCCACGGGTATCCCTGCTGCGCCGTTGGGCTCGTGGGACTCGGAGCCGGCTGGGGGCCCGAGCAGGACGCCACCAAGAGGCCGACAAGGCCCATCACGACAACTTGTTTGGGGATTGAAACCATGTGTCGCTGCACTCTTTGCTTCATTGTGTCCCGCCCAGACTTTCGATCACCAATGGATAGCTTTTGAAACGTAAGACGGCCGCACGTCCGGAAAGCAGCTCCGATGCACGGCCGTCCGCCCTTAACCCGCTTAACTTTGCTGTGCCGGATCAGAATAGCTTGGGACAGTCCTGGTTGGGGGCAGATTAGGGCAAACATTGCACGGCCGAACCGGAGGCTGGCGTTTGTGACGGCATAGCGACGCCATCGAGACCCCCAACTAGGGCGCGACGCCTGTTTGCGGCGCCTGCACAGAAACAGCTAGTTGATGGCCATGGTCACTTTCCACTGGACGGGGTCCCCCGTCTTGGGCGGGCGTTGTTCTGCGGCGACGTTCTTGATGATCTCGTCGAGCGTCGTTTTCGGGTCGAATCCGACCAACTGCCGGGCCTTGCTGTTGTCCGGGACCCGTCGGCGCATGTCCTCGTACCCTTCGGCGTATGCCTGCTCGTAGGGGACGAGACTGATGTCACTCTTGCTGCCTAGAAGCTCCACGATCCGTTCGGCAAGTGTGAGGATCGAGATCTCGTAACTTCCCCCGAGGTTGTAGGCGTTGCCGTAGGCCGAGGATTCGGCCGAGATCCTGGTGATCGCGGGCACAATGTCCCCCACGTAGGAGAAGCAGCGGGTCTGCTTCCCGTCGCCATAGACCGTTAGGGGCTGACCGGTGAGGGCCTGCTTCACGAGGCGCGGCACCACCATGCCATAGCGGCCCGTCTGCCGCGGCCCCACCGTGTTGAAGAGCCTGACGATTGCGACCCGCAGTCCAAACTCCCGCCAGTAGGCGTGTGCGAAAGCCTCGTCGATGCCCTTCGCCGCGGCGTAGGTCCACCGCGATTTCAGCGCGGAGCCGAGAATACGGTCGGCTTCCTCACTCAGGCTGTCCGAGGCGTTCTTTCCATAGATCTCGCTGGTTGAGGCCAGCAGGAGCGACGCGCCGGCTTCGAGAACAGAGTCCAGGACAACCTCGGTCCCATGAATGTTCGTCCGGAGGCTCTCCAAGGGATGTTCGACGATCAGGTTCACCCCAACGGCCGCTGCGAGGTGGAAGACGCGGTCGGACCCGGAGACCACCTTGTCCACCGCTGACTTATCGAGGATGTCTCCCTCGACGAAATGAAATTTACGGTGTCCGATGACGCTGCGCAGATTCTCCAGGCGACCGGTGGAGAGATTATCGAGCACGGTTACCTCGTCCCCCGCGGCCAACAGGTGTTCGACAAGGTGACTTCCGATGAAGCCGGCTCCCCCAGTGATTGTGGTCTTCATTGCTCCTACTTTCCTAATCTGACCTTCGCGGCAATCGGATCACAACCGCGTCACGTTGGCATCGTTGGGAAGCCGGTAGGTCGTGTCCAGCACGGCCGGGACACTGGCGAGCCAACCAGTATCCATGGCCGAATGCTTCGTGTGCATGATCACCAGATCGGCTTCCCAAAGTGTCGGTTCCGCGAGCGATTGAAGCCGGCCCCCATGCCCGTCGGGCGCGGTCGGGCACCACTGGTCGTGGTAGGCCACCTCGGCGCCGTCTGCGATCAGCTCGGCGATGATTTCCAGCGCGGGCGATTCCCGCAGGTCTTCGACATCCGGCTTGTAGGCCACGCCAAGTATGAGGATCCTCGCGCCAGTGAGGCCGTGGTTGCGTTCGGAGAGGATCTTGCGCGCCTTTTCTACCACCTGGTGCGGCCTGCCCGCGATGCCTGCCATCGCTTGTTCAATAACAGGCGCGGTGACGCGTGCCTTCCGCAGTTGCCAGAGGAGGTAGTGCGGGTCGCACGGGATGCAGTGGCCCCCGACGCCGGGTCCGGGAGTGAAGGGCATGAATCCGTAGGGCTTTGTTGAGGCGGCATCGATGACGTCCATGACCTCCATGCCAAGTCCCTGGCAGATATCAGCGAACTCGTTGGCCAGCGCGATGTTCACGGCCCGAAAGGTGTTTTCCACGAGTTTGGTCATTTCCGCCACGTCCGCCGACGGGACTTTGTGGACCAGCTTGGTGCTCACGCTCAGCAGCGCCGCAGCGGCGTCGCCGCAGGCCTGGGTCACCCCGCCGACAACCCTGGGGACATCTTCGTGCGAAAAGGCGTCTACCCCCGGGTTGATGCGTTCGGGCGAGAACGCCACGAATATGTCCCGTCCCGGGATCAAGCCCTTGGCTGCCAACGGCGCGGCAAGGAGGTCCCGGGTGGACCCGACGTAGGTCGTCGAGGTCAGCATCAAGAGTTGGCCGGGGACGGCAAATTCGACCACGGAGGCGCATGCTGCCCGGAGAATTCCGAGGTCAGGAACGAGGTATGGATCCACGGGAGTGGGAACGCAGACAACGACCGCGGCGGCACGCGCCAGCAACGACAGATCCGTGCTGATCATGAAGGCTGGGTCACTAAGTGCGGAGTCCAACCGGACTTTGTCAGAGTCGAGCAGGTCCGCCTCTTGGGAGCGGATGACGGCCAACCGCGCCTCGGAGACGTCGAGCCCGAGAACACGCCGGCCGGAAGCATTGATAGCCAGCGCTGTGGGGAGTCCAACATAGCCGAGGCCGACGATGGCCACGTCGAAGCTGAAGGGCTGCGCACCATCCGCCGGTTCGTTGAATGGCACTGTGGTGATGGCCTGCACGGGGGCCGCGGCCCGCGGGAGCTCCTCCGGCCATTGAGAGTCCGCGTCGGTCAGCGGAGCGACTTCCGGCGCCTTGGTTCGGCGATTCTTCGTTTTGGTGTTCGGCGTCATGATTCTTCGACCTTCCGGTTTTCGTGCTGTCCCATTGACTTTCTGTGCCGGAGAAAAGGCCGACGACGGAGTGGTCTGGGTTCCACGGCTACTTCCCAACTCGTCACCGGTTCAGATCTGGATGGCTTTTCCCGATCGAATGGAAGGCGTCTGACGTCGGAGGAACGGGGGACATGGATTTGCGGCCCCCGATGCCGAGAGTCAGGTGCATTTTGCATTGTCCGGGATTCCAGTTCGTCCCCGTTTTTTCTATGCCCCAACATGATTCAGAGTAGGAACCAGGCGCTACTTCAGGCACGAGTGGGGCCTACCCGTCTTTATCGCGGGGCGCCACAGAAGCGGCAGTCGAATACCCGTTTCGACACCGCCCCACCACTCGCTTGGCTACTCGGCAACGGGGTGGACGAAAGGGGCAGACAGCGTAGCCGAGCTTGTGTTTCAGGGTCCGCGGCCATGGGAGGTGGGCGTGTTGAGACCGCAGACGGGCAGGGAATCGCCGCGAGATGACGGTCCGTTAAAGCTCAGGAACACAGGTGCAGCGTTAGCCGCCGGCAGACGTCAACGGGATGTGTCACAACGCCACGCGGGTTCCAGCGGAAAGCCGGCGTGACGTCCGGCCGGTTCAGCACACTACGGAGTTGGCACCCTCTGGGTCAGCGCGCTGCGGGCATATCGCCAGGGCTACCGGCCGAGGCCTGGCCGAGGGCGTCCTCGGCTGCGACCCAGGAGAGCATGGCGCACTTTACCCGGGCGGCGTATCTGGACACGCCTTCGAAGGCGGCTGCATCGCCGAGGATTTCCGGATCGGCCGGGACCTTCCCGCGGGAGCGCAGCACCTCCCGGAAGCTGTCGATCACACGCTGCAGTTCCTCCGGTTCCAGGCCTTCGGCCAGGTCCGTCAGCACGGAGGCGGACGCCATCGAGATGGAACAGCCATCGCCGTCCCAGCGCAGTTCGCTGACCTTTCCGCCGGCCACCGAGACCCGCAGGGTGATCTCGTCGCCGCAGACGGGGTTAAGCTGGTGCGACTGGCCGCTGCTGGCCCCCGCCGGCACCGCGGCAGCGGACAGGCCGCTGCCGTGCCGCGCCTTGGAATGTTCCAGGATGATCTGTTGGTACAGCTGGTCAAGACTCATGCAGTGCCGTCCTCAAGCTTGGAAGTAGCCGCGGACACCAGCCACGGCGTCGAGGAACGCGTCGACGTCGTCGGTGGTGTTGTACAGGTAGGTGCTGGCACGGGTGCTTGCTGTGAGCCCGAGCCGGCGGTGCAACGGCTGAGCGCAGTGGTGGCCCACGCGGACGGCGATGCCACGGCTGTCGAGGAACTGCCCGACGTCGTGGGCGTGCACCCCTGCGACGTCGAACGCGGCCAAGCCGATCCGTTCCCGGCCGGCCGCGGGGCCAAGCACGCGGACGCCCGGGATGGCCTCCAGCCCTTCCACGAGCCGCCGGCCCAATTCGCTTTCCCACGCGTGGATCCGCGACAGGCCCGTTTCGCTCAGATAGTTGGCGGCCGCGGCCAGCGCCACTGCCTGCGAGATTTTCTGGGTGCCGGCCTCGAAGCGCTGCGGGCTGGGCAGGAAGGCAGCGCGTTCCATGGTGACGGTGGTGATCATCGATCCGCCGGTCAGGAAGGGCGGCATGGCGTTCAGCAGCTCCGAGCGACCGTACAGGCCGCCGATCCCTGTGGGGCCGAGCATTTTGTGCCCCGAGAAGACGGCGAAGTCCACGTCCAGGTCCTTGACGTCCAAGGCCAGGTGCGGGGCGGACTGGCAGGCGTCCAGCACCACAAGGGCACCGGCCGCCCGGGCGAGCGATACCAGCGCAGACACCGGGTTAATGCTGCCTAGGACGTTGGAGGCGTGGGTGAAGGCCAGCACGCGGGTGCGGCCGCCGATCAGCCGGGCAGCGGCGTCGAGATCCAGGGCTCCGGCGTCGTCCACCGGAATGAACTTCAGCGTTGCGCCGGTCCGTTCGGCCAACTGCTGCCAAGGAATCAAGTTGGCGTGGTGCTCCATCTCCGTGACCACGATTTCGTCGCCGGCGGCGAGCGCGAAGCGGGCGGATTCGGCCGGGGCGCCGGGCAGGGAAGCGTTCAGGAAGGAGTAGCTAATCAGGTTCAGGCCCTCGGTGGCGTTGGAGGTCCAGACCAGCTCGTCCTGATCCGCACCAATGAAGGCGGCCACCGTCTCTCGCGCGTCTTCAAACGCTTCGGTGGCCTCGACCGCCAGGTAGTGCGCGCCTCGGTGCACGGCAGAGTTCCGCTGCTCGTAGAACTCTTGTTCCGCTTCCAGGACGCTGAGCGGGTTTTGCGACGTGGCGCCTGAATCCAGATAGATGAGCGGGTGCCCGTTGACGGACCGGTTCAGGATCGGGAAATCATTGCGGATCCGCATGACCTCCTCGTTGCCCAGCGCCGTGGCAGAGCGGAGGAGATGGGCTGGCGTGGCAACCATAGACAAGACTCCTGGATCGGCTTTCGCTGCGGCGCAAGCGGCTTACCCAGAGGATAGGCAGGCGCTATTACGTCACGCAGATTAGACCTAATTATTCCACGTTCCCGCGAGGCTGCTGAGCAGCGCCAGCGGAGCTGGCAAAAGCGAGCGCGGCCGCCCCCAGCCGGAGGTCCTATATCGGCTGCAGGGACGCCTCCGTTGGTGGCATGGAGTAAGAAAACGCCCCGTCTGCGGACCGAGCGTCCGAAGGCGGGGCGTTAATAGTTCGCGATGATCGATGCGGTTTTCGTGCACCGCACCTCTTCCGGTTCCACGTCTTTCAGTGGTGCAGACCGTTTAAGGGAGCCGGCGGCGGCTGGGGGGAGAGCCTCGGTCTCAGAAGGCTCTGACGCCGCCGGCTCCGTCTTCGGGGTACGGCTGCCGGCAAGGGCACCGTACGATTCCAATGAAGGAGTTCGGATATGAAGGGTGAGACGTTTTCGGAACTGGCTTAAGTCAATCGCGGCCTCCCAAGCTGCACACGAGTAGGGATTACCCGACTTCTCCTGCGGTCTTCGTTATCCCACTACTTAGGCATACTCCCGCACGGCCGTCTTGTCACGCAGTAGTTACCCAATGGGCACGCGTGAACGCCCAGAACCCGGTGATTGGCGCCGGCCCCACAGGGGGCAGCCAGCCGGCATGGACATCAGGCGGGCGGCAGATCGCGTTGGACGTCCACGAGCTCGGCACGGCGGCTCACACCGAGTTTCCCGAAAATCCGGTAGAGATGCCCCTCCACAGTCCGTTGGGAAACGGTCAGCCGGGCGGCAATCTCCGCGTTCGAAGCGCCGCCCGCGACCAGCTTCAGAATTTCGGACTCCCGGGATGTGAGGTCGGCGTAGTGTTCACCGCGGACGATGTTCATGTTGCCGGACATGCCGGCCGCGACCATCCGGTGGTGAACTTTTCGTTGGACGGCGGTGAGCTTCCACTTGTCCGAATCGCCTTCCAACAAATGCGCGGCCTGCTGCCCGGCCTCGAGCGAAAGCAGGAGATATCCGGCGCTCATCGCTTGGTCGCTGAGCGCCATCAGTTCGGCGGAGTCAGAGGCGGCGACGGCGAGAGCGTAGGCCCGCAACAGTCGAGCCTCCGGACCCTCAACGGCATCGCTGCTGGCAGCCAGGGCCCTCGCGGCCGCTGCGTCCCCGCCGCGCAGGGCGAGCCGGCGAATGTCGGTTTCTACAGCTGTGAGTCCCTGCCGTTGCGCCTCTGTCGCGAGCCGGTTGAGCTCGCTCATGTCCTCGTCTCTGCCACTCCTGTTGTCGCTTCCGTTGCCATTGCCACAGGCAATTTCAGCGGCCGTGCAATAGCCCTCAGCAAGGAGCCTGAGGGTCTCCGGCTCCCGGTAGACAGCGCCTCGGAAGGCGGTTGCCTGTTCCTTCGCCTCGTCGGTGCGTCCGAGGGCGGCCGCGGCATAGGCTGTGACGGAGTGGGCAAAGGCAAGCAGTTCCCAAGGATCGACCACGAGGAGTTCCTCTACCCCGAGCAGCAACTCGGCCAGACTTTCCGGGATCCGCCCCTGCCGTAGCCGGGAGTAGCCACGCATCACATGCAGCAGTCCCCCGCTGTACAGCAGCCGAGAAGGCAGGCCGGCGGTGTAGTCATCGAGCACCGAAGCGAGCTCTTCCCACTCCCCTGCCCGGATCAGGTTCAGACAGTGTCGTGCCAGCACGTCTTCGTAGACCAGGGGAAGTCCGAGGTCGGCGCTCTGGACCCCGCGCCAGGCCTCCCGATCGATGCCCAGCCCCGCCAGGACACGGCCTCGGGCAGAAACCAGCCCGGCAAGGCGGGAAGCCGCCGGAATCCGGATCTCTGGGTTTCCCTCGGTGGCGGCGACAAGCTCTTGGAGCCGCACCTCGAGCTCCGCGACCCCTCCGTCCCAGCCGTGCAGCAGGAGACCGGTGGCGAGGCCAACGCTCGGCGCTGCCCAAGGGCGCTGTGCCGTACCGCCCGGTCCGGCCCCTGCTGCGCCGGCCTCAAGCGGCAGTTCGGCGGCCGCCGGCGGTTTTCCAAGCCGGGCGTAGAGGAGGGCAGCGAGATAGGATACACGCCCGTAACGGAGCGGCTGAGCGGACTCAAGGTGGCCTGCCGAAACCTCGTTCAGGCCGAGGACATAGCTTGTGTAGGCCAGCTGGATTCGCGCTTCGGACAGGAAGACATCCTCGCGAACGGCTCCCGCGGCACGGAGCGCCGTCGCGGTATCAAAGGCGATGTTGGCCGCCGCAGCACCCCGGATCAGGTCCGGGGACGCGAGGGCAGCGCCGGAATCAAGTGACCATCGCAATTGGTTCAGAAATGCCTCCGGGAGCGCCGTGCCTGTCCACGGAAGTGCCATGAGATCGGCTCGGAGGCTGGCGCTTCTGGCAGCAGGGACGCGGCCCCGGATGATTTCGCCGATGAGCGGGCTGGCTGGCCTGACGATGCGGTCGAGGCCGCGTGAGACCGTGATGATCCCTGCACTCTCAAGGGCGTCGACAGCCCGTGGACTGCTGAACCGGAGAACTTGGCCCAGCGACAGCGGGCCGGCCAGGGCCACGATGTCGGCAGCGGTCTTCTCCTCCGGGGACATGGAGCGTACCTGGTGGTCCACCAGGTCCGCGGCCGGGATCCCACCAAGATCCGGCGGCGCCAGCAGAAACCATGTTCCGCGGCGCTGCCCGATTGATCCGGTCGTCCGTGCGTGGTCGATCAGGGACAGCAGCATGAACGGGTTGCCCTCAGTCAGCTTGGCAAACAGCTCGCTGACCCACGGTGACACATCAGCCTGCAGCGCTTGTTCGCAGAGCTGGTGCACCTCGGCCCGGCTCAGGGGTCCCAGGTCGAACTTTGCGATGATGCCGTCGTCCCACAATGCCAGGAACTCTTCGGGGATCAGCGGCCCGGGCCGGCAAGTGGTGAGCAGCCGAGCCGCGCCGGTGGCGACCGCCTCCGCAACCAACTGGATGGTCCCGCGGTCGAGACTCTGAGCGTCGTCAATCACGAACAGCGTGAGGGCCGGTTCGGATCTCAACTTGGCGGTCACGGCCCCGAGCACAGCCGCATAGGAGTCGAGTTCGTGTGCCGGAAGCCCTGCCAGATACGGTGCCAGCGCACCGAACGGGACGGCCGCGAGAGCCGGGGTGGCGGCGAGCCTGACCACCATCCCGTGCGGCTGCAGATCGGCTAGGACCGCCTTGACGACTGCCGTCTTCCCGGACCCTGAACCGCCGACAATCAGGGCCCCGGCCCGACCGGCGTCGCGAAGGCAGTGGACCACGTCCCTGACGACGCCGGACCGGCCGATGAGGGCTACGGTATCAGTCAGGCCTTCCACTCGGGGCCACTCTCGACGTCGTCGACCGCAACCGGGGCACCCGCACCGGCCCTGGGCAGGTCAACCGATGCGGGCGCTGGCCGCCGGACTCGAGATGACATCTTTGAGCTCCGATCGGCTCGCGACATGGAGTTTTGCGTACACCTGGTACAGGTGCCCCTCCACCGTGCGGACGGAGACGTGCATCTGTTCGGCGATCTTGCGGTTGGATGCCCCTGCTGCCGCCCGGACAGCCACTTCGCATTCCCTGGCCGTGAGCGTCGAGGTGGTCAACGAATGCAGTCCGTTCTTGGGGCTCCCGAACCTGTCATCGAGGGACTGTTCCGCACGCTGCGAAATGCGCAACGCTATTCGGTTCCCGGCCTCGTTGGCGCAATAGACCGCCCGCCGGGCAACGTCGCGGGCGAAAACGGCATTGCCGGCGGCGTCAGCGTCCTTGGCAACAGCCAGCAGCTGCTCGCTGCCGAATTCCTTCACTCCATCGGCCAGGCGCAGGCACAGCAGGGCGAACTGTCCGGTTACCTGTCCGGCGATGCCGGACAGCTTCTGGCACAGCTGCCGATCCCCCAGCCTGGCCGCCGCAGAGAGGAAGAGCAGTCCGGTAGAAAGGGCGCCGTCGTCGGCGTCACTGTCCGCTTCGGCGACCAAGGTTCGGATCGCAGAAGCCCGCTGACCAAGTTCGGCAAGCGAGCAGAGCTCAAAGTAACGCGCCAATCGACGCACCAGCCAGGAGCCCTGGCGTCGCGGCTGCGTCACGTCAGAGAGCAACTGGGTGGCTGTTTCCTCGTCGCCGGCCAGCGCGGTCGCGTAGGCACAGGCCGCCGTGGCCAGACCGGACAATGCATCCGGGTCCTGCACCCGGAGCTGCCACATCCCGGCCTCAAGCCACGGGATAGCGCCGTTCAAGTGCCCGTTGTGGAGATCGATGACGCCCTGGCCGATTTCATACATCCCGCCAAGGCGCGCCTGCGGCTCATCGGTGGCGGATGTTGCCGAAAGGAAGGACGCCGCCTCCCGGAACTTAGCTGACAGCAGCATCAGGAGCAGGAACCGGCCGCGGATCTCTCGGATCGTGCGGTCGGCCAAAGGAACGGACTCCGCTGCTGCGATGACCTGCTTGCCCAGTGCCACTGCTGCCAGGACATCGCCGCTGACGGCCATGGCTTCGCAGAGCAGGCTCGCGGTGTGGATCCCGGTCTCGGACGCCAGCCCGGGGACATGATCGGCCAGTGCCAGGACGTCACTGTAGCGGCCCTCGAAGGCGGCCAGTTTGCACTCGGCGAGAAGCAGCTCACCGCGCGCTGCTTCGAGCGCGGCTGTGTCTTCCGTGGTCGCCTCCGCGAGACGGTCGCGTACCAGGTCCAGCCGGGCTCGCGCCGCTGCTGAGGTGCCGGGACCGCGCTGGTCCAGCTCCACCTGCAGTAGTTGCAGGGCCACCCACTCGCCCAGTGGCAGGTCTTCGCCGCTAGTGGCTTCCAGCTTGTTCAGCACCCGCCTGGCGGACTCGTCGTTGTTGACCGCGATGTGAGCCTGCACTGATTCGATGGCCACGCCGGCGGCCGCCCCGAAGGCGTCGATTTCGTGGACAAATCTCAGCGCCGAGGTCGGGTCGGACGCGTTGTTGGCCAGTCGGGCGGCGGTGAGCGCTGTTGCGGTGCTGACTTGTTCCCCGCAGTCCAGGGCCCAGGCCACGTCGGCAGACCCGGCGGGTTCGGACTGCTCGGTGTCGGCCAATACGGCGGTGAGACGACGCCGGAGTTCCGCACTGCGTCCCGGGGGGACAACCCCCGCGACGATCGTAGCGGTCACCGGGTTGGCCACACTGACCATCGGGGGGTGGTTGTGGCTGACCTGGATGAGGCCCCGCTCCTGGAGGTTGTCCATGTCTTGTGGGTTGAAGATTGCCATGAGCGTCTGGAGCGGCACGGCGCCAGCGAGCGCCAGGAGCTCGAACACGTCGCGCTGACCTGGGCTGAGCCTGTTCAGCCGTGCCTTGATGACGTCGCGAACTTCGCCGGTCAGAGCGATGGGACGCCCGTTGAGGACCCAGGCCTCCCCCTGCCGCACGATCGTGCCGAGTTTGATCTGTTCGCGTGCCAGGGAATGGAGGAACAGCGCGTTTCCGCCGCTTGCACTCCAGAGCGCCCGGGCCGCGGTGTGCGAGAACTGTCCGCCGTATTCCTGGTTGAGCGTGGCGGCCGTCTCGGCGAAGTCGAACGGCTCCAGGTCTACTCGGCGGAGCAGATCATCCTTCCACAGACCCATGATGTCCCCGCCGACGTGGGGCAGATCCACGCAGGCGGCCAGCAGGGTCACATGACCCCCGGCACTGAGCTGGGCGACCATCATGCAGGACAGGTCGTCCAGGTCGTGGGCGTTGTCCACGAAGATGATGATGGGGCGTCCCTGGGCCTTCGTGTGGAGCAGTTGCGTGAGTCCGCGGAGCACCATCAGCGGGTGCTCCAGATGCGAGGAATCAAGGTCATTGAGGAGGACGCTCAGGGCGCCGTACGGAAGTTTCGACGAAATGGAACTGCCTCGGACCTGGACGACCAGGTAGTCCTCGCCTAGTTGCTCGAGGGCGCGCTGGGCGATGAACGACTTGCCGGCGCCGTGTTCGCCGACGAGCACGACGCCGCAGCCGGAGCCGGACGTCATTGTGCCAATGACGTCAGAGACGACCTGCTGCCGGGTGAATTGTTTTTCCTGCCGCCCCTTCGATGGCTGTTGCGCGAGTGCAATCGTGTCTGTTTTGCCGCTGCCCGCAGGCACGCCGGCTTCTTGCTGAAACATGGGAGAGACCTTCGCAATCAATGTTTAACCAGTGATAAATCCACAGTATGGACTAGCCGTTGCGAAGACATCCGTAGGTAGTACTCGATTGCTTGGCACGTACCTGTCGAGCGCCTACGTGGCTGTACTCGAATGCAGCCGGGGGCCGAGGTCAGCCAACCAAGTAGTCGCCGGCCCGTCTGCGAGTGCCGGGGCGGTAGTGCACCCTACTGGCCCAGGGGACATCTACTCCGGGGCAATCCGGCGGAGGTCCTCGCGACCCTTGACGTTCAACTTCGCGTAGCTCCGGTAGAGATGGCCCTCAACTGTCCGGACGGACACCTGCAGTTCTGACGCGATTTGCCGGTCGCTCAGGCCCCGAACGGCCATTCCGACAATGTCGCGTTCCCGGCGGGTTAGGAGGCCAAGGGTATCTTCCTGCGCGGACGGGCCCTGCCCGGGCCCGCTTGTGGCGCGGTCACGGCAACGCTGCCGCTGGGACAGTGCCGTACGCTCCCGCAGCAGGTCACCGGACTCGCGATAGGTCCGGGCGGCAGCGTCATACGCCTGGGCCGCGAAACCCCAGAGTTCGGTTTCCTCACAGGTCTTGGCCGCTTCCATCAGCTCCCCCGGCTGCTCCGTCCCGATCGCAGCAGCAAGACCGCAAATGGCCCCCGCCCTGCGCCCTTCGAGTTGAGGCTGCAGTTCGCGCAGCCGGGGTGCCGCGCCCATGTCCCCGAGCGCCAGCCGGAAGGCCAGCGCATCAAACTCCAAACCCGCGTCGTGGCGGCCGCCGTCGGGCCGCCCGAGCCGTTGCAGCTCCTCCGCGGCGCCGTCGTAGCTGCCCAGCCGGGCCTTGCCGTAGACCACGGCCATCGCGGCAAGGGCGCGCAGGTATCGGGAGACCGGCGGCCGCGCGGATTCATAGTCGGCCAGGAACTCCGCAGCCTTGTCCGTCATCGCCGCCTCGGAGGCCGCTGCGAAGGCCATCGCTGCGGTCAGGGAAAACAGTTGCTGTGGATCTGCGACGCGAAGGGCTTCGAGCGCAGCCCTTAGGGTTTTCTTGGCTTGGGCAGACTTCCCCTGGTAAAGCAGGACGATGCCGGTGGCCGCGTGGACTCCCCCGCCGAAGGAGATCAAGCTTGGTCGGGATCCCGCCACAAAGCCTTCCAGCAGCCCTTCCGCCGCTTTCCAGTCGCCTCCGTGAATCGCCGCGGTGACGGCGCGGACCACGAGGAAGTCGGAAAGGAAGTACAGTTCGTCAGGCCCGTCTCCGGCCGCCCCCAATGCAGCAGTGGCAGCAGCGTAGGCGCTGTCCGATCTTCCTTGGAGCAGCAACTGCTCGGCTTCCAGCGCCAGCCCGAAAGCTCGTTCGACGTTTCCCGGCGGCGGCCCGTCCCCGAATGGGCTGGCGGCGTCGCCGTCGGACGCGCCTAGGGCATCCGTGTCGCCGGCGAGGGCCAGGACCATGGTGCGGATCGTCCGGACCCGCTCCCTTGCCGCGGCAAGAATGCCTTCGGCCTCGCCCGGGTTGTCCTTGGCGAGCCGCTGCCCTGCGTGCAGCAGAGCTTCGGCGCGCCGCACGATATCGGCCGGGGATAGTCCCTGAGCGGACAGGACGGCGGCCCACAGCAGAGACCCCGCCAGCATGCTGGTCAGCGTGCGCCCTTGCGCGAAGTCCGCCTCGAGAATGTCCCGAGCGGCCGCATAGTTGGAGGTGTTGTAGTACGTCCGTGCTATCACCGAGCGCGCCGCGATCTGCAGTTCAGGGTCTTTGACCTGGGAGGCGGCTTTGCGGGCCAGTTCGTCTTCGAAGAGTCGGCTGGCGAGCACAGCGGCACGGAGCAACTGCCGGTCCCCGACTTCGACCCCGCATTCCAACGACCAGCTCACTTGCCGAAGGAGCCCCTCCGCCGAAACTGGTTCCCGGTCCATCAACAGCACCAGGCTCTGCCGGAGCTGGAGGCTTCGCGCGGGCGAAATCAGGGTTCGGAGAGTGTCGCCGTAGACCGAGTGCCAGAGCCGCAGTTCAGCCTGGGGTGCGTCCGAGACGCGGATTAGCTCCTCCTCGATGAGCTGCGCAACCACGGGGACGCTTACCAAGGCTTCCACCAGGTCTCTGGCCACCGGTTCAGCCAGCGCCACGAGGTTCAGTGCCTTTATTTCCTCCGCGGAGCGCCGCAGCAGCTGGCGGCGCACGACGTCGGTCAGGCGTTCGCCGTGGCTGTTAAGCTGGCGGGTGAGCAACCATACCCCGTTGCGCTGAAGCAGCGTACCGTCGCTCGCCGCGTCATCGACGAGACAGCTCAGCAACAGCGGGTTGCCCGCGGAGGCAGCCCAGAGCGTCTCGGCGACCGCGGGCAAGACCTGGGGGCCCAGCCGGACCTCCAGGATCTCGGTTGCTTGTTCCCGGGTGAGCGGGCGCAGATCATGCCGTTCCGCGATGCCCTCGAACCACAGCTGCAGGAGAGGCTCCGGCAGGCCCGGGCGGGCAGCCGCACCAACGAGCAGCTTAGCCCAGCCGGCGGCGGCGAGTTCCACCAGGACTGCCGCCGTGGCCTCATCCAGGTCGTGAGCGTCGTCGACTATCAGCAGGAGCGGCTTTTCCGTCAGCCGGCGTTGCCCTTCAAGGTATCCCCAGAAGGTCCGGAGCACGACCAGCTGGGACGTGGCATCCTGTGCGGGCAGGTCCACAATGAACGGCGCCAACACGCCGTAGGGCACTTGGCTCAGCGCCGGGCTGCCGTGAAGGCGGACGGCCGTCACCTGTCCGCGCAGCTGCGAGGCGATGGCCTCCATTAGCGTCGACTTGCCGATTCCGTGCTCGCCCAGCAACAGGACAGCGACGTGTGTGCCGCCCTGGAGCGCTGCCACCGCGGCGCCCAAGTCATCGGAGCGTCCCGTCATGGCGCGGCGCTCCTCATCGGCAGGAGCCGCCGCACGGACCTTAGATGAGTCCAAGCAAATCACTCCGCGACGATACTCCGAACTTGGTGAACACCTGGTACAGGTGACCTTCAACCGTCCGGACCGAAATCCCAATCTCCAAGGCGATGTCCTTATTGGAGACTCCGCTGCCCGCCAGCGCAGCGATTTGCCGCTCCCGCTCCGTCAGCAGCGGCCCCTTGTTCTGCGGAACGATGGGCAGCGCAGGCATCGACGCTGACAAGGATTCGAGCATGTTGTGCGCGGCCGCGGCGATCCCCGCCAGGCCTGCGGCCCTGGCAAAGGTGAAGGCGAGCGCGGCGCATCTGGCCTGCACGGCGTCGAGCTCCAGTTCAGCGGCGAGGTCGGCGGCTTCGAGCATGGTCACGGCGTCCTTCTTCCGGCTACCGACGGCTACGACCCGGGACAATTCCGCGAGGGGGCCTTGCCGCCGCGCGGCGATCTCTTCCATGAACTGGAAGTCCTTGGCGGTGCCGTTGACGGTCGCACCCAGCATGCAGATGCCGGCCAGGGTGTAGCGGCCCTCCCGGAAGTGCCGCTCAGCGGCGTGGACCAGCCGTTCCTTGGCCTGGGGATCCCCCAGCCACCGGGAAGCCATGTCCATGCAGAACTCGGCAGAGCTGCTGACCACGAAGCGCGCCGGACCGTCCGCGGACCGGGCGCGGTCCAGGTAGACGGTGGCCTGCACCGAGTTCCCCATCTGCGCGTAGGCAAAAGCCGTGGCCGCATAGGCCTGCCGCAAGGCGTGCAGGCTGGTCCGGACCTCGAGCTGGGCGATTGCGGCGAGGAGCGGGTCAAGAGCCAGATAGCCGCGTCCGGCATAGACGTACGCGAGTCCCACCGCAAGGTCGGTGGCGGCGCTGCCCGAGTGCAACCCGTGCCCGGCCCGGCCGCTCGCGTCCTTTAGCATGTCGATACTCTGGCGCCATTTGCCGCACAGCAGGAGGACGTTGAAGGAGCGCCAGGCGAAATTTTCGCGAATCCGCGGCACGTTGGACCACTCGCCCAGTTTTCCGGCCAGCTCGCGCATCAGCTGCCTGGCCTCGACTTCCTTGCCCGTCATGCACAGGGCTTCCATCAGGATAATCGAGGTCCGGAGCCGGTGGACCGGGTCGATGGCATCGGCATCGGCGCTGGCGGCAGCGGCACGGAGCCGATCCATCATCGGTACGTACTCGCCGATGAAGGAAAGGTAACTGAACTCGCAAAGATCAAGGCAGAGACCGGCGCGAGCCAGCGACCCCGCGTCGGAAGGCAGGTCGGCCTGCTGGAACTCTTCCAGCCGCAGCCTGGACCGTCGAAGGAGCTCGGGGACTTTTCCGCTGCGGTCCTCCAGCCAGGCCATGCAGTCGGCCTTGGCCGCAACCAGTTCGGCGAAGGGCTCCGGCGCGAGCCGGTCAATCTGTGCCTCGGAGATATCGTCGAGCGAGGACATGGCCTGGAGGGGCAGCCCCAGCTGCAGGTACGCGGCGGCCTTCTGCTGCTGTCCGGCCGGCCATTCGCTATCGCCGGGGCTGATGCCGCCGGCGCACTTGAGCGCGAACTTCGGGTCGAAAAGGCTGACGGCTGCCCGGGCGGCCGCCAGCGCATGGGCCGGGGCCAGCTCGGCGTGGCAGTCGTGCGTCCACGCGGCGTAGGCGAGCAAATCCTCCATACTGAGCTCTGCCAGCTCGTCTTCACGATGGCCCGGGACCTTGTCGCGCAGCTCCAACCGGCGCTCCACGCTGAGCCAGTTCCGGACGATGTCGCCCAGATAGCGGTCTCCGAGGGTCACGAAATGCCGGTCCGTGCGGTCGACCAGGATCTGTCCCGCTTCTTCCATGTCCGCGATGAGTCCCGGCCCGTACATTTTCGCGAGCCGGGACAGGGACATGCTCCGGGCGCAGGACAAGACTTCGATGGCTTCGCGGGCCTGCGGCGTTTCCCGCGCGTAGCGTGCCCTGACAATGTCTTCCAGCGCCGTCTTGCCGTCGAGGACCACCTCGTCGAGCAGGGTCCACACCGCGCCGGCCAGGACCAGGTTGCCGCGCTCGATCTGTTCCGAAACCACTGCTTGAAGCAGAGTGGGGCTGCCGCCAACCAGATCGTGCAACTGGGTTGCCAGGGCGGTCGAAACCCGGTGCCCGAGCGCGGCCTGGAGCACTTCGCGGGTCTCGAGCTCGGTCATGGCTGCGAGCCGCACTTCGGCCAGTTGACCGGACGTGATGAGCCAATAGAAGTCGGGGGGAAGGTCGGTGGTGCGCTGCGCGGTGGCTACGAGCCGGCCGGTGCCGGTCTGCAGCAAGTTGAGCAGGACCCCGGTGCTCTGTTCGTCAAGGGAACCGGCGTTGTCCAACAGGATGACGCACTGCCGTCCCGCGGCGTCGTTGCGGATCAGCGAAGTGATCCCGTGCAGGATCGCCGTGGGCGAGCCAAGCGAGCTCTGCGGGAGCCGGGCGAGCGTAAACGCGAGGCATCCATAAGGGGTCGAAGTGCCCGACCCTGAACTGCGGAGCTGGACTGTATAGACGTCCGGACCGAGGCTGGCGAGGGCGCTGCGTCCGACGAGCGACTTTCCCACCCCCCGGTCCCCGGTGATGACAACGCCCATGCCGCTGGGCGCAGCGAGGGCCTCACGGACCCGGTCAGCGTAGGCCCCGCGTGCCAGTCCAGCCCACGCGTGCCTGTTGACCGTCCCCGCGGCGTATCCGGCCGGTGCCGATGTAATTGGAACATCCCCCCAGCCCAGCGAATCCCTCGACATCTAGTTTCCTTTGCACCGCCATAGCGGCCGGCAAGCACACACCGACCGCCTAGACGTAGCGTAACTCTATCCCCCGACAAGAGAGTAGACAGATCATAACGGCAACGCGGGATGCTTGGAAAGGAAATCGAGGGGAAAGGACATCGAGTCCTCGAGCGGCTACAGGGCTTTAACGGGGTGGAACTTTTGCTGGGCGGCCTGGAGCCCGTCCCGGACGAGCGCTTCCACGGCGTCGGCTGCGGAGTCAATCAGGAACGGCAGTTCCTTCTTCTCCGGGCCGGCAAAGTCGCGCAGCACGAAGTCGGCGGTGTCCATCCGGCCCGGCGGCCGCCCGACCCCGACGCGCACACGGAGGTAGTCCTTTGTTGCCAGTGCCTTGGAAATGTCACGGAGCCCGTTGTGGCCGCCTTCGCCGCCGCCGATCTTGAGTTTGATGCTCATGAAAGGAATGTCGATCTCGTCGTGGACGGCAATGACCCGGGCCGGGTCAACGTCATAAAACTTCGCCAACGCCGAGACCGGACCGCCGGAAACATTCATGTAGCTGAGGGGTTTGGCCAACACCATCCGGGGGCCGCCGATGCCAAGCCTGCCTTCGAGGACCTGGGCCCGTGATTTGTGCGACTTGAAACCGCCGCCCAGTCGGGCTGCGAGTTCATCGAGCACCATCTGGCCCACATTATGCCGGTTGTGGGCGTACTCGGAGCCCGGATTGCCGAGGCCTACGATCAGCCACGTGTCAGTCATGGATCAGTCCTTCGTGTGGGGCCGTACGGCTCGAGCGGCTGGATGGGCAGGCTGTGCAGACGACGGCGGCCGGGCCCCAGTGGGACCCGGCCGCCGAAATACCGGAACTACTCGGCTTCGACCGCAGTCGAAGAGCCTTCGGTGGTGTCGGCGGATGCCTCTTCCTCGGAGACTTCGGTGGCCTCGGAGATGTGAACGACGAGGGACTCTGCGTCGGCCAGCAGGACGGAGCCCTTCGGCAGAACCAGGTCGGAAGCGTGGATGTGCTCACCGGCGGTGCGGCCCTCGATGCTGACCTCGACGGCGGTCGGCAGGTTGGTTGCCTCAGCCTCGAGGGAGACGGTGGTCATTTCCTGGTTGTACACGTTGCCCGGAGCAAGCTCGCCGGTCAGGTGCACGGGAACGTCCACGGTGACCTTCTCGCCGGTGCGGACGGTCAGCAGGTCGATGTGCTCGATGATCTGCTTGATCGGATCGCGCTGGATGTCCTTGACCAGGGCCAGGTGCTGCTCGCCGTTGATGTCGAGGGTCAGCAGGGCGTTGGCACGGCGGACGGCAAGCGTGGTGGACTTGGCCGGCACGGTGATGTGGATGGGCTCGGCGCCGTGGCCGTAGATGACGGCGGGAATCAGGCCGGCCATGCGGGCGCGACGGGCGAAGCCCTTGCCGAATTCGGTGCGGACTTCTGCTGCGAGCTTCTGCTCAGACATGGGTATCTCCTGGTGGACTAGCGGTATTCAGCAAGGGCGGAGGTCTGTTTGCGACCTTCAACGCCGGGCGGCAAGGCCGCCCATCAGAAGGGAGATTCAGACCCAGTCGATAACGGAGACCAGCAGTCGGCGTTCCGGACAGCTTGTGACTGCCTGCGGACTACCGGTGCTCTCCCTCGCCAAGGTATCGGAACGAGTTTAGCAGTGCCGGCCCCCGTTTCGCGAAAACGGGGGCCTGCACCGCAGGCTGGGCGTCCTGCTGGGCGCCCTCGCGGGCCGTTGGCTAGGCGTTGCCGTCAAACAGGCTCGTAACGGAGCCGTCGTCGAACACTTCACGGATAGCGCGGGCAATCAGGGGCGCGATGGACAGCACCGTCAGCTGCGCGAAGTGCTTGTTCGCGGCGATCGGCAGCGTGTTGGTGACCACGACTTCGCGGGCGCCGGACTCGGCGAGGCGCTGCGGCGCCGGGTCAGAGAACACTGCGTGGGTCGCCGCGATGATGACATCCTTGGCACCGGCGTTCATGAGCACCTGGACGGCCCCGGAAATGGTTCCGCCGGTATCGATCATGTCGTCAATCAGGACGCAGGTGCGGCCCTGGACCTGGCCCACGACGGTCTTGGAGACCGCCTGGTTGGGCACCGTCAGGTCACGGCTCTTGTGCACGAATGCCAGCGGTGCGCCGCCCAGGCGCTCGGCCCATTGTTCGGCGACGCGGACGCGGCCGGTGTCCGGGGAGACGACGGTGATGTTGTCCGATCCCACCCGGGTACGGATGTAGTCGGCGAGGAGCGGGATCGCCATCAGGTGGTCCACGGGGCCGTCGAAGAAGCCCTGGATCTGCGAGGTGTGCAGGTCCACGCTCATGATGCGGTCGGCACCGGCGGTCTTGTAGAGGTCCGCGACCAGGCGCGCCGAGATCGGCTCGCGGCCGCGGCCCTTCTTGTCCTGGCGGGCGTAGGGGTAGAACGGCGAGACCACGGTGATGCGCTTGGCGGAGGCCCGCTTGAGCGAATCGATCATGATCAGCTGCTCCATCAGCCAGTTGTTCAGCGGGGCCGGGTGGGCCTGGATGACGAAGGCGTCGGTGCCGCGGACGCTTTCGCCGGCCCGGACGTAGATCTCGCCGTTGGCGAAGTCGTACGCGTCCAGCGGCAGCAGTTCGGTGCCCAGCTCCTTGGCGATCTCGCGCGCCAGTTCCGGGTGTGCGCGCCCGGCGGCAAGCACCAGCTTCTTCTCGCCGTGTGCCGTAATTTCGCTCATGTTTGCTAGCCCTCTTCTGTTGTTGCCGGTGGAGTGGAGGATGTGGGGGCTGCGGCCTCGGCCAGCGTGGCGGAGATGGAGCCCGGACGGTTCGCCGCGACCCAGCCTTCGGAGTTCCGCTGCTTGGCCAGGGAGACGACCAGGGCGCCGGCCGGGACGTCGCTGCGGATCACTGCACCGGCCCCGCTGTAGGCACCATCGCCGACGTTGACCGGAGCCACGAAAACCGTGTTGGAGCCGGTGCGGACGCCGGAGCCGATCTTGGTGCGGTGCTTCTTCACGCCGTCGTAGTTGGCCGTGATGTTGCCGCAGCCGATGTTGGTGTCCTCGCCGATCTCCGCGTCGCCGGCATAGCCGAGATGGGAGAGCTTCGAGCCGCGGCCGATCGTGACGTTCTTGGTCTCGTAGAAGGCGCCGATCTTGCCGGTTTCGCCCAGAACGGTCCCCGGTCGCAGGTACGTGAACGGTCCCACACTGGACCGGGCACCGATGCGCGACCCGGATCCGTGGGTGCGGATCACGGTGGCGCCCTCCCCCACCTGGACATCGGTCAGGGTGGTGTCGGGTCCGACGACGGCGTCGCGCGCCACGGTGGTGGCCCCGTGCAGTTGCGTGTTGGGCAGCAGCCGGACGTCCTCGTCGAGGGTCACGGTCGCGTCGATCCAGGTGGTTGCGGGATCGATAACGGTGACGCCGGCACGCATCCAGGCCTCGACGGTGCGGCGGTTGTGCTCAGCGCCGAGGGCCGACAGCTGGACGCGGTCGTTGGCGCCTTCGACCTGCCAGCGGTCCTCGGTCACGACGGCGGCGACCCGGCCGCCGGCGGCGCGGGCCAGGGCCAGGACGTCAGTGAGGTATTTTTCGCCCTGTGCATTGTCGGTGGTGACGTGGGCCAGGGAGTCCCTCAGCACGGCGGCGTCGAAGGCGTAGATCCCGGAGTTGATTTCCCGAATGTCGCGTTCCGCGTCGCTGGCGTCCTTGTGTTCCCGGATACCGGTGACGGTGCCGTCCCCGGCTCGGAGGATGCGGCCGTACCCGGTCGCATCGTTGAGCACGGCGGTGAGGACGGTGACGGCGTTGCCGTCCGCTTCGTGGGCGGCGACCAGTTCGGAAAGCAGTTCGCCGGTGAGCAGCGGAACATCGCCGTAGGTGACGACGACGGTTCCGTTCAGCGGTCCCTCGGGGTGGCGGGCATCCAGGGCGTCCAGGGCGGCTTCGACGGCGCGGCCGGTGCCGGGCACGTCGTCCTGGTCGACAATCAGCGCCTGCGGATCCAGTGCGGCGATGTGCGCGGCGACCTGGTCGCGTTCGTGCCGGACCACGAGGGCCAACTCGTGCGGCCGGAGGGCGCGGGCGGCGTTCAGTGCGTGTCCGACCAGGGAGCGGCCGCCGATTTCGTGGAGGATCTTGGGGGTACGGGACTTCATCCGGGTACCGGCACCTGCTGCTAGGACAATGACGGCGGCGGGGCCGGTGTTCTCGGGGCTCACGTACGGGCTCTCCTTGCTCAGTGGCCTGACTCAGTGCCGCTGCTCGGTCGATCTCGGCCGACCCGTGGACGACAGCCAGGTGGTCTACCTCGATGCCGGCTGCGCGCGGCCGTGCCGGACCACGTTCCGGCCTCGGCATTGTCTATATCCTACTGGACTAGCGCCGGCCGCCGCCCGGCTGGCCGGTTCCTCGGCCGCCGGGCGCCCTCGTCCGGCCGGATCAACAGCCGGCGGGCCGGTTAGTCCGGTCGCCGACTACCCGAGGCAGTTCCGCCCATAGGACTCGAACCTATACTCCACGGCTCCAAAGGCCGGGGTGCTGCCATTACACCAGAGCGGACCGTGCCCAGGCGTCGAGCCGGAGACACAAGAGACAATTCTGCCACGAAGGATGTTAATCGTGCGACTTGATGCCGGAGCGGGGCGGGCGCAGCCGTAAGGCATGATGGTCATGTGAGCAAGAGCGCAGGCGTGTCCGGAGGGGCGGACCCCGGCACCGGCAGGCCGGTACGGTCCCCCGGCCACATTCCCAGGTCCCGCATGACCGGTCCCCAGCGCCGTGTCCAGCTGATCGGCGTCGGTCGCGCCCTCTTCGCGCTCCGCGGCCTGGACGGCACCACCATAGACGAGATCGCGGCCGCCGCGGGCGTTTCCAAGCCGGTGATCTACGAGCACTTCGGGTCCAAAGAGGGCCTTTACACACAGGTCGTGGAGCACGAATTCCGGATCCTGCTCGGTTCCATCAACGATGCTCTCTCCGCGGAGGCCAAGCCCCGCGTCCTGGTCGAGCGGGCGGCGCTGGCCCTGCTGGGCTACATCGAGGACCGGACCGAAGGCTTCCGCATCCTGATGCGCGATGCGCCGCCATCACAGCCCGAGGGAGCATTCTCCTCGCTGCTGTCGCAGGTGACGGTGCGGGTCGAGTACATTCTGGCCGACGAATTTGCCCGCCGCGGCTTCAGCTCCGCGGACGGCGCCATGTACGCCCAGATGCTGGTGGGCATGGTCGCGATGACCGGCCAATGGTGGCAGGACAGCCGGACCCCGGACAAACGCGAAGTCGCCGCGCACCTGGTGAACCTCGCCTGGAACGGCCTCACGGGTCTGCGCAAGGAACCCGAACTCCGCGTCGAGGACTAGTCCGTCGCCTAATCCCGGCGGTCAGTCGGCGCCGCGAAACGGCCATCCTCCGCCTGCTCGCCGCCGGACTGTCTGGGACATGTCCATTCCTGGTGGCGGCCGATGGACATGAGGCCAACATGCCCATTCCTGGGTGGGAAGATCGGGCATGCCCGCGGGAGAGTGCGGACCACAAAGGGCATGCCCATTCCTGGGGCGGCACGGACGGCACGCTCCCTAGCCTGAGCCGGCAGCGTCAGGCACAACCTGCCCCCGTCGGCTAAGTCCGCGCCCCACAGCCTCCTCGGACATGCCCTCCCCTGGCTGTGACCAATGGACATCCTGCCAACATGCCCATTCCTGGACGTGAACGAAGGGCATGCCCGGGGGAGAGTGCGGACCACGAAGGGCATGCCCATTTCTGGGGCCGCACGGACGGCACGCTCCCTAGCCCGAGCCGACAGCGTCAGGCACAACCTGCCCCCGTCGGCTAAGTCCGCGCCCCACAGCCTCCTCGGACATGCCCTCCCCTGGCTGTGACCAATGGACATCCTGCCAACATGCCCAATCCTGGACGTGGACGAAGGGCATGCCCGCGTATGAATGTCGCCGCCAGAGAACATGCCCATTCGTGGAGTCAAGCAGCGGGTATGTCCATCACCCGGGGCAGCCGGGAGTTGGTCTACTCGCCGAGAACCTCCAAGGCCTCAAGCCACTCGAGCTCGAGGGCTTCACGTTCTGCGGCGAGCTGCTGGAGCTTCGCGTTAAGGCCGGCAAGCTCATCGAACTTGGAAGCGTCGCCGGCCCCGGCAGTCATCTGGGCGTGGATCTTGTCCTCCTGCTGCTGGAGTTTGCCCAACTGGCGGTCGATCCGATTCTTGGCCTTCCGGGCATCGCGCTTTTCGGCTTCCGAGGAGCCGGAGGCGGCGGGTGCAGAGCTTCCGCTCGGCCCGGTGACCGGGTTTCCGCCGCCGGTGATGGTTGAACCGGCCAGTGCCGCTTCGCGCAGTTCCAGGTACTGGTCCACGCCGCGCGGGAGGGCACGGATCTTGCCGTCGCCCAGCAAGGCCATCTGGTGGTCGGTGACGCGTTCGAGCAGGTAGCGGTCGTGGCTGACGACGACGAGCGTGCCCGGCCAGCCGTCGAGCACGTCTTCGACCGCGGCAAGGGTGTCCGTGTCAAGGTCGTTGGTCGGTTCGTCGAGCATCAGCACGTTGGGCTCCCCCACGAGCAGGCGCAGCAGCTGAAGCCTGCGGCGCTCGCCACCGGACAGATCCTTGACCGGGGTCCACTGCTTCTCGTTCGTAAACCCAAGCTGCTCCACGAGCTGGCCCGCCGTGAATTCCTTGCCGCCGACGTTGAAGGAACGCTTTTCGCGCTCGATCACTTCGATCACGCGCAGGTCCGAGACGTCGTCGAGCTCCTTGACCTCCTGGGTGAGCACCGCGGTGACCACGGTTTTGCCGCGCTTGACCTTGCCGGCGCTGGGCTCAATCTCGCCGTTGAGCAGCTTCAACAGCGTGGTCTTCCCGGCACCGTTGACCCCGACGAGACCGAGCCGCTCGCCCGGGGCGAGCCGGAGCGTGATGTTGTCGAACAGCTTCTGGCCGGGCTCGCCGCCCCGGAAATCGAGCGAAACGTTTTCCAGGTCCAGCACGTCCTTGCCGAGACGCGCCGTCGCCATCTTGCTCAACGCCGTCGAGTCGCGCGGCTCCGGGACGTCGGCGATCAGCGCGTTGGCAGCCTCGATCCGGAACTTCGGCTTGGCCGTCCGGGCCGGGGCGCCGCGGCGCAGCCAGGCCAATTCCTTCTTCACGAGTTGCTGGCGCTTGCCTTCGGTCACCGACGCCGCACGGTCACGCTCGGCGCGGGCCAGGACGTAGGCCGCGTAGCCGCCGTCGAACGGGTCCATGATGCCGTCATGGATTTCCCAGGTCTTGTTGCACACTTCGTCGAGGAACCAGCGGTCGTGGGTGACCACCAGAAAGGCGCCCTGGTTGGGCCGCCAGCGGGTCTTCAGGTGCCGGGACAGCCACGCGACGCCCTCGACGTCGAGGTGGTTGGTCGGCTCGTCGAGCATGATCACGTCGTGGTCTTCGATCAGCAGCTTGGCCAGCGCGACGCGTCGCTTTTGGCCGCCGGAGAGCGCATGCACGTTGGCGTGCCAGTCGACGTCGGACACCAGTCCGCCCATGACTTCACGGATCTTCGGATTGCGGGCCCATTCGTAGTCGGCCTGGTCCCCGACGATGGCGGCGCCGACGGTGAGGTCGCCGTCCAGGACGTCGCTCTGGTCCAGGTAGCCGATGTTGACGTCGCTGCGCTTCGTCACCCGGCCCGAGTCCGGGGTGGAGCGCATGGCCAGCAGGCGCATCAGCGTGGATTTGCCGTCGCCGTTGCGGCCCACCATGCCGATCCGGTCGCCCTCTTCAAGGCCGAGGGTGATGCCGTCCAGGACGGTGCGCGTCGCGTACGAAACGGTGAGGTTTTCGCCGCCGAGAAGGTGTGCCACGGGGAACTGCTTTCCTAGGTGAAATGGTGGAGCCAAAGGCGCTTCGGGCCGGGTATGTCCGGGGTGGATCCGGTCCGCGCCCCTAAAGGAGCGTATCGGAGATGATGCGGGCGCCGTGCACGGGGCCGTGCACCGCCATGGCGTCGAGGCCGTGGTGCCGCAGGTCCGCGGCAAGGCCCTCGGCGGCGGCCGGGCTGTGGGCCAGCAGCGCCACGGTCGGCCCCGATCCGGAGACGATCCCGGCAATCGCGCCGCAGGATTCGCCCAGCCCCAGCACATCGCGGAGTCCGGGCGCCAGCTCAATGGAGGCCCGCTGCAGGTCGTTGACGAGGACCCTGCTGAGCGCGTCGGCGTCGCCGCCGCGGAGTGCAGCGAGGACCCGCGGGTCCACCTCGGTGGGCGCCTCGATCTGCGCCCCCTCTGCGGCGCGCAGCCGGTCGAGGGTGCGGAAGACCTCCGGGGTGCTCAGGCCGAAGTCCGCCGTGACCAGCACCCAGTCAGTCTGGGCCTTGACCAGCGCCGGAGACAGGTCGTCGCCCACACCGAGTCCGACGGCGGTGCCTCCCAGCAGGGAGAACGGCACGTCAGCGCCGAGTTCGGCCGCCAGGTGGGCGAGTTCGTCGCGTGAGAGCCCGCTGTTCCACAGCGCGTCGCAGGCCAGCAGGGTGGCCGCGGCGTCGGCCGAGCCGCCGCCCATGCCCCCGGCGACCGGGACGCGCTTGGTAATTTCCAGGTGGACGCCGGTGGAATGCTCCGAGACGTCCCTCATGATGGCCGCGGCCTTGTACGCGAGGTTGCGTTCGTCGAGCGGGATGTCGACGTCGTCGAGGTCGAGGGTGCTGGCAGGGCTGAGGCCGACCGTAATTTCGCCGGTGTCCGTGCTGGTGGCCGCGACCTCTTCGTAGAGCGACACCGCCAGGTAGACGCTGGCCACCGGGTGGTACCCGTCGGCGCGCAGCGGCCCGACATCCAGTGAGACGTTGACTTTGCCGGGTGCCTTGACCCGGACGGTCCTCGCGGAAAAGCGCCCTCTCACTGCGTTCATGGCTCCACGCTATGGCATGGCAGGCCGCGGCTCCAAGCAGCAGCGTCAAGTCCGGAAGACCGTCCGGCGAGTCCACGCGGCAGCCACCGGCGTTCCCGGCGGACCACTGCGGCGGCCCCTGAGGTCAGGAGACGGGCTGGGCTTGTGCTTCGGCGATCCGGGCGAAGGCGGCGATGTCAAGCACCTCGCCCCGGGCGGTGGGGTCGACGCCGGCGGCCCGGAGGCAGCGTTCCGCTTCGGCGGCGCTGCCGGCCCAGCCCGCCAGTGCGGCCCGGAGGGTCTTGCGCCGCTGGGCGAAGGCCGCGTCGATCACGGCGAAGACTTGTTCCCGGGTGGCGGTGGTGGCGGGCGGTTCCCGGCGGGTGAAGGCAACCAGCCCGGAATGGATCTTGGGCGCCGGCCAGAACACGTTCATGCCGATGACGCCGGCCTTGCGCATGCCGCTGTACCAGGCTGCCTTGACCGACGGCACGCCGTAGGTTTTGGAGCCCGGGGGCGCCGCGAGCCGGTCCGCGACCTCGTCCTGCACCATGACCAGGCCGTGCCGCAGGCTCGGGAAGTGCTGGAGCAGGTGCAGCACGACGGGGACAGCCACGTTGTAGGGAAGATTGGCCACCAGCGCGGTGGGCTGCACCGGCAGCTCGGTGACCTTCATCGCGTCGGCGAGGACAAGGTGGAAGTTCTCCACGGCGTCGGGGCGCCACCGGCCGACGGTGTCGGGGAGCTTGGCGGCCAGGACCGGATCAATTTCGACGGCGACCACGGCCCTGGCGGCGTCCAGCAGGCCCAGGGTCAGTGACCCCAGCCCCGGGCCGACCTCGAGGACCGTCTCCTCCGCGCCAATATCCGCGACGCCGACGATGCGCCGGATGGTGTTGCCGTCGATGACGAAATTCTGGCCCAGGGTCTTGGTGGGGCGCATACCGATCTCCTCGGCCAGCCGGCGGATGTCGGAGGCGCCCAGGAGCTGCGCCGGGGCGTCCGAGGGCGTCTTTCCGGAAGGCTCGACGGCGGCGGAGGGGGTCGGTTCAGTCACCTAGGTATCCTATCCCGCAGCAACAACGACGAAGGCCGGCCCCGAGAACCCGAGGGTTCAGGGGCCGGCCTTCGAACGGGCCACGAGGCGCAGGTCAGGCGCCGCGGGGCGTGCCTGCAGTTAGCTGGACGCCGCCCAGCCGCAGCCCCAAGGGCGCAGGCCTGCTTTGGCGTAGTACGCGTTGGCTACCGCGATCTGCTGAGCCTTGCTGGCCGCAGCTGCGTTGGGCGCGTACGCGCCGCCACCGTTGGCCAGCCAGGAGGAGACATCGAACTGCAGGCCGCCGTAGTAGCCGTTCCCGGAGTTGATGGCCCAGTTGCCGCCGGACTCGCACTGGGCGATCTTGTCCCACATCGCTTCGTTCATCATCGCCGGGGCAGCGGCGCCGGTGTTGGCGGCAGCCGCCGCCTCGGCCTTGGGCTTCTCCTTGGTGCCGACGGAGACCTTCTGGGTCACGGGCTGGACGGTGACGCTCTGCGAGACCAGGGTCCGGGAGGCCTCACGGCCGTCAACGAGGACCAGCTTGAAGCTCTTGCTCATGCTGCCGGCAGTGCCGGCCTGGGTGACCGTCTTCTCACCCTTGAGCATGGTCGCGTCTTCAGTGGTGAGGGTTTCGAACGGGACATCCTCAGTGGCGTCCGCGGTCTTGGTGGTGTCGACCCGTGAGACCTTGACGACCATGTCGTTGACGACGTGGGCGTTGTCGGGCTGGGAGATGCGGTCGCTGGCGCCAAGCTTGATGCCGGCGTCCGCGAGCAGCTGCCCCACGGTGGCCGTCGTCGTGGTGGTCTGGGTGGCGTTGCCGTCCGCGACGATGGTCACGGCCTTCGGCGTCGAGATGCTGACGAAGGAGCCGGAAACCGCGAGCTGCGCGTCCTTCGGGGCGGAAACTTCCGAAGCGCTGGCGACGCCGAGCTCGCTGACCAGCCGTTCGACGGTGGGCGCCGTGGTGTTGATGGTACGCTCCGCGCCGTCCACGCTGACCTTGACAGCTTTGGCAAGGTTCACGTTGATGACGGAACCGTCCTGCACATGGGAGTCGGCCGAGGGTGAGACCTTGTCCGCAGACTGCAGTTCCACCTTGGCGGCCCGGACCACCTGGCCGACGGTCCCGCCGAACGTCTGGACGGAGCTCACTTTCCCGTCGACGTTGAGGGTGACCGTCTTGTTGTTGCCAACGAAGGCGACGAGCCCGAGTACGAGTGCCACAAGCACCACGAGTTGGGCGCCGACTTTGACGACGCTGACCTTGCCGTCCGATGTGAAGAACTTGACCACGATTGCCCATATCTGTTGGACCATCCGGGCACGGGGAAAAGCGCTCACGTTTCCCCGGCGCAAACACCCCAGGGGCAGTTCCGGAACAGGTCCGGATGTTTGCGGAAAACGCGGGCACCGCCACACTTCCAAGCGAGAGCGCACACGTGGTTTCTTTACCGCGGTGCGCCCGAAGGGAGTGAAATTATCCGTAGGCCTTCCCCGACCCCGGCTAATAGTTGACCACTGTAACCGTAGCGTTATAAACCAACCAAGATTTTGTGCATACCCGGTATGTTTTCAGAGTGGCGGCGGAGGACGTTTTTAGTCCCAGGTTCCGTAGGCCTGCACCGTGTTTTCGGCCAACCGGGCGCACAGCTCGGAGAGCTCCCGGCCTGTCAATTCCGCCATGGCACGGACCGTGTACGGAACCATGTAGCTGGCGTTCGGCCTGCCCCGGTGCGGGTGCGGGGTAAGGAACGGGGCGTCCGTCTCGACGAGGAGCCGTCCGGGCTCGGCAATGGCCAGGGCCGCACGCAAGTTGACCGCGTTCTTGAAGGTCACGGTCCCGGCGAAGGACATGAACCAGCCCTCCTCATTGCACGTCCGGGCGAGTTCCTCGCCGCCGGAGAAGCAGTGGAAGACCACCCGCTCCGGGGCGCCCTCCTCGCGGAGGACCTGCACCACGTCGTCGTGCGCGTCGCGGTCATGGATCTGCAGCGTCAGGCCGAGCCGCTTGGCGATGTCTATGTGGCGGCGGAAGGAGTACCGCTGGTGGGCCAGCCCCTCCCCCTCGGTGCGGAAGAAGTCCAGGCCGGTCTCGCCGATGGCTCGGATCCGCGGGTGGGCTGCGAGTGCTTCGATCTCCGCCAGCGCGTCCTCCAGCTCCCCCCGGGCTGCATAAGCGGGGGCGTCGTTGGGGTGCAGTGCGACCGCGCCCAGCAACCGGGCATCCTGCTCGACAGCCCGCACGGTGAAACGCGACGACTCAAGATCGCATCCCACCTGGATCGCGCCCTGGACCCCCACGGCCTCGGCGGCGTCCAGGGCGTCCTGGATGCTGACCGCCGGGGCCCCCTTGGAAAAATCAGCATCCGGAAAGTCCAGGTGGGTGTGGTTGTCCATGACCGGGACGGGCAGTGGCTCCGGCGCCGGCGGATACGGCTTTCGGCCGGACGAAGCGCTCCCGGCCTCCCCGCTGCCGATTGCGCGGAAAGGAGCGGGAGTCAGCGGATTGCACATCCTTTTAGCCTAGCGGCGGCCCGGGCGCAGAATTACCCGGAACTCTCTATATGCTTCGTCAGTTGTGTTAGTACGCTGATAGCAAAGACAGGCGTGAACCAGATGCGGGTCCGGGCATAGGTTGCCGCTCCGCCCGGGCCGCACCAGGGCTGAAAGGCTGCCGATGGACTACCACCGAAGCACCTCTGTAGACGAAGCGCTGCCAGAGCCGCAGGGCTATGCCCGTGCGTCCGCCGCGGCCGGTCCCGCGCCCATGGAGGCCGAGGCCTTCCACGCCGCCAGCGAACGCATCCTGCGCGCCATTAACACCGTGATCGACGGCAAGGCCGACGCCGCCAAGCTGGCCCTGACGGTCCTGCTCGCCCAGGGGCATTTGCTCCTTGAGGACGTCCCGGGGGTGGGCAAGACCCTGCTGGCGAAGACCCTGGCCCGGACCATCGACTGCACGGTCAGCCGAATCCAGTTCACTCCGGATCTGCTGCCCTCCGACGTCACCGGCGTCTCGATCTACAACCAGGCGTCCCGGACGTTTGAGTTCCGGCCCGGCGCGGTGTTCGCCAACATCGTGATCGGCGACGAGATCAACCGCGCTTCCGCCAAGACACAATCGGCGCTGCTCGAATGCATGGAGGAACACCAGGTCACGGTGGACGGAAAATCCTACAAACTGGACGAACCTTTCATGGTGGTGGCGACCCAGAACCCGATCGAGATGGAGGGCACCTACCCGCTGCCGGAGGCGCAGCGCGACCGCTTCATGGCCCGCATCTCGATGGGCTATCCCGACCACGAGGCCGAACTGGAGATGCTCGAGACACACCAGGCCACGTCCCCGCTGACGCGGGTCACGGCGGTCGTCACCGCGGACGAGGTCGCGTCCATGATCGCCGCCGTCCAGCAGGTGTATGTGTCCCAATCGATCAAGGAATATACGGTGTCCCTGGGCCGCGCCACGCGGGAGAGCGCCATGCTCCGGCTGGGCGCCAGCCCCCGTTCCATGCTGCAGTTGCTGCGGGCTGCCAAGGCCACCGCCGCCCTGGAGGGCCGGGACTTCGTGCTGCCGGACGACGTCGTGAGCGTCGCCGAAGCGGTCCTGGCGCACCGGATCATCCTGGACCGTAAGGCGGCCAGCACCGGCGAGACCCCGCAGAGCGTCATCCGGGCCATCCTGGCGAAGGTGCCGGTTGGCCAGGAGTCGTCCCCAGCGCTGTTCCGGGGCGCCAGGGACAACGGCCGCGGCAGGGCCGCCGCCCAGCAGTCCGGCCGCCCCGCCGGCCGTTAAGAGCTGAGGCAGCCGTGGCGTTGCTGGATCGGTTCCCGAAGCACATATTCAGCTCACGCGGCTGGGGCCTGCTGGGGGCAGGTGTCCTGTCCCTGCTGGCCGCCCAGGTGCTCGGCCGCCGCGACCTGCTGGCCCTGGCCCTCTTGTTGCTGGTTCTGCCACTGTTGTCGCTGGCCGGGACGAGGCTGCTCAAGCCCCGGTTCCGGGTCTACCGCGAGTTCAACCCGTCGCCGGTCGAGACTTTAGCCACGACGACCGTCCGGCTCGCGGTGGCTCGCACCGGCTCGGGCTCCGGGCATGCCCTCATGGACGAGCAACTCCCCTCCCGCTTCGGGCAGTCCCCGGTCTTCCGCTTCCCGGCGCGGACCGCCGTCGCCGGGTCCAGCCGCTACGAGTACCAGCTCCGGAGCGCAAAACGCGGCCAGTTCCTGATCGGACCGGTCATGGCCGAATTCAGCGATCCCTTCGGCCTCGCCGTCCACCGCCACGCGATCGACGGCGGTGACGTCCTCACCGTGACCCCAGCGGCCGTCGAACTTCCCGTGACCGGGCTGGCGGGCGCCCGCGGCCACGACGGCGTCACCGCCACCCGGATCCGCGCCAACCCCAGCGACGACGACGTTATGACCCGCGAGTACCGGAACGGCGACCCGATGCGGCGCGTGCACTGGGCTGCGACGGCCCGCCACGGTTCCCTCATGGTGCGACAGGAAGAATCCGTCACGACGCCGGAAGCCACGATCATCCTGGACCAGCGGTTCCTCGCGTACTCCTCCGGCGCCGGCTACGTCTCCGGCGCCGACGCGGCCGACGGGTACGAACTGGTCAGCAGCGACACGTTTGAATGGGCCGTCACCGCCGCCATGTCCATCAGCGCCCACCTGGGCGAACGGAACTATGCCCTGCGCTGCCTGGATACTGAGGGCGAGCCGGCCTTCCTGAATTCGCCCTCGGCGCCCGAGCCGGAGGCCGACGAATATGTCGGGGCAGGCGGCCTGCAGTCCATCGCGGAGAGCCTCGCCGCGATCCAGCTGACCGGACTCCGCCGCCCGTCGGCCGATGCCGGGCCGCAGCCCTTCGACGACCGGCTGATGGACAAGCTGTCCGCGCACCGGCTGCGCGGACCCATCCTCGCGATCCTGGGCCGGCTGTCCCCGGCCGAGGCGCAGTCTCTCGCCCCGGCGGCTGGCTTCGGCGCGAATGCTTTCGCCCTCGTGGTCACCGACCGCACGGCTGACGCCGGGCCGGTCCTGGAAATCCTGCGCCGCGGCGGTTGGCACGCCGTTGCCGTCTCCGCCGCAACGCCACTGCCGGCCGCTTGGTCAGCCTTCGACCAGGGCGGGACCCCGGCGCTCTCGGCCGCCGCCGACGTCCGGCGCGGTGCTGGAGGCCGGCGATGACGTTGGCCCCGCAGCGCAGCACAGCCCATGGGGCGTCGGGACCCGACGCCGGAAGGCCTCCAGGAGACCCGCGCGGAGGAGCCGGCCGGCCGAACCTGGCCGGCGTCGAACCGTGGGCCATGGGGCTGGCCGTCACGGTGGGTGTGGCGGGGGCGGCGCTGGGACTCAACGGCGTGCTGCGCGGCTGGGCGTGGTACCCGGCGGTGCTCACCACGGTTATCGCCGTCGCGATGACCATGGCGGCACTCCGGGCGCTGCGGCTGCGCGGCGTTCTGGTCGGTGCCGGGGGCTTCGCGGCGCTGGCGCTGGTCCTGACATTCACCTTCTTCCGGCAGCACAGCATCGCCGGTTTCATCCCCTCCGGCGACACCTTGGACCAGATCCAGCGGTACCTGCGGCGGGCCAGCGAAACCGTGCTGGCCGAGACCACCCCGGTGGCGCCGAACGCCGGCATCGTGCTGCTGATCTGCGCGGTGCTGGGCCTGCTGGTGATCCTGGTCGACGCCCTGTGCGTTCCGCTCGACATGCCGGCGACCAGCGGGCTCGGGATCCTGGCCATCCTGGTGGTACCGGCCATGATCAAGCCGCAGAGCGTCGGCTGGTTGGGCTTCACCGGTGCCGCGCTTGGCTTTTTGATGATCCTGGCCTGCAGCCACTGGTTCCACCCGGGCTCGGGGACCCGGACGGATACCGCGCCGAGCCCGGGGCAGCTTAAACGCGCCGCCGTGACCGGGGCCATGGCGCTGGCCCTCACGCTCCTTCTCCAGCTGGTGGTCCCCGGATTCGACCAGGGCACCTTCCCCCAGGGCTCGCGGCTGAATCCCTGGGGCACGTCTAACGGCCTGAACCCGATGATCAGCCTGGGCAACAGCCTGCGCAGCCCCGCCGGAACCGGCCGGATCACCTACGCCACGAACGCGGCGGCGGCGCCCTACCTGCGCTCCGTCACCGTGGACAGCTTCGACGGCGATACATGGGCACCGGATGACCGGGACGCCAGCCGCCAGACGGGCACCGGACGGATAGACTCCGGACTCGCCTCCACCTTCGCGGAGCAGGTCCAGGTGGTCACGGCAGTGGACGCCGGCCAGTTCACCAGCCCGTACCTGCCGGTCCCCTACGCGCCCGAGGCAGTCAGCGGCCTGACCGGCCGGTGGAGCTGGGATCCAGCCACGCTGAGCATCAAGGGGGTGGACGTGAACTCCCGCAACCAGCAGTACGTGGTGACGTCGGTGGCGCCGAAGCTGACTCCTACGGTGCTGGCGCAGTCCGCGGACCAGGTGCGCGGCATTCCGGACACGTTCACGCGGATCCCGGCCAACGTTCCCCAGATTGTGCGGCAGACGGCCGATAGCGTCACGGCGGGCAGCAAGACCAGCTACGCCAAGGCGATGGCGATCCAGACCTACCTCCGCTCCACGGCGTTCAGCTACTCGCTCCAGTCCCCCGTCCAGGGCGGCTATGACGGCAATGGCCTTTCCGTGCTGGCCGACTTCCTGACGCAAAAGAGCGGCTACTGCATCCACTTCGCCTCCGCCATGGCCGTCATGGCCCGCGTGGAAGGGATCCCGAGCCGGATCGCCGTCGGCTACGCGCCGGGTCACGTCACAGGCGCCACTGTGTCGATTCCCGGCCGGGGGGCGCTGCCCGAGTACGCGGTCGACGCCCGTGACGCCCATGCCTGGCCGGAACTCTACTTCCAGGGCGTCGGCTGGGTGGCTTTCGAACCGACCCCGTCCCGCGGTGTGGTGCCGGCCTACGCCACCGAACCCGCGGCGCCCAGCGGCGCCAGCACCAACGAGAACAACGACGGGCTGGTCCCCACAAACGATCCTAAGCCCAGCGCGACTCCCGCGCCGTCCGTTGTGCCGCTGCCCAGCACCGGCGGTGAGGCCGGCTCCGGCTCCCGCTACCTCCCGGCGCTCTACGGCGTCGGCGGTCTCCTCCTGATGATGCTGCTGCTGGCAACCCCGGCACTGGCCCGCGAAGGCATCCACCGCCGCCGGCTAAAAGCGTCCGGGGCTGCCGGCCCCGGGAGCGCGGCGCCGGCGTGGGCCGAGCTGCAGGACCTGGCCACGGATTACGGCGTTCCGCCGCGCAACAGCGAAACGCCGCGGCACTTCGCCGGGCGGCTGAGCGGGTCGCCGGCGCTGGGCGAGCCCGGCGGTCTGGACGCACCGGCCCACGACGCTGTGGGGTCGCTGACCAGAGACTTCGAACACCAAGAATATGGCCGTCCCGGCGCCGGGACTCGCACCGACGACTCACCCGCGGACCGGATCGCACTGGTCCGTGAGACCCTGCAGGCCAACGCTTCGTGGTGGACCCGGCTGCGCGCCGCCTGGCTGCCACCCTCGCTCATCGCCCGCTGGCGGGGCCGGGCGTCGACGCCGCTACGGGCGGTGTCCGCTCCGGCGAAGACCGCCCGGCACGGCGCCGCGGAGTCATGGCCCCGGCTCCGCGACGCCGTGCGCAGGCTGCGCCGCGGCTAGCCGGCGTACGGATCGGCGATGCCGATGTACTGGGTGTAGAGGTATTCCTCGATGCCCTCGAGGCCGCCTTCGCGTCCCAGACCGGACTGCTTGACGCCGCCGAACGGGGCCGCCGCGTTGGACACGACGCCGGCGTTGAGTCCGAGCATGCCGGTTTCGAGGCGTTCACCCATCCGGATGCCCCGGTTCAGGTCCTTCGTAAAGACGTAGGCCACCAGGCCGTACTCGGTGTTGTTGGCGAGCCGGACCGCCTCGTCCTCGGAGTCGAAGGTGGTGATTGGGGCGACGGGCCCGAAAATCTCCTCGGCCAGGATCCGGGTGCCCTCGGTGACGCCGGTGAGGATCGTGGGCTGGTAGAAGTAGCCGGGTCCTTCGACGGGGGCGCCACCCAAGACCGCGACCGCGCCCGCGGAAACCGCGTCGGCGACGAGTTCGTGAACCTTGTCGCGGCTCTTGGCGTCGATCAAGGGCCCGAGTTTGGAGTCGGCCTCGGTTCCACGCGCGGTGGTCATTTCCGCCATTTTCGCGGCGAACTTCTCCGCGAATTCGTCGGCGACGGACTCGTGCACGATGAACCGGTTGGCGGCGGTGCACGCCTCGCCCATGTTCCGCAGCTTCGCCAGCATCGCCCCGGCCACGGCGGCGTCGATGTCGGCATCCTCGAACACCACGAACGGGGCGTTGCCGCCGAGTTCCATCGAGGTCCGCAGCACCGTCTCAGACGCGTCTGCGAGCAGACGCCGGCCCACCTCGGTGGAACCGGTGAAGGAGAGCTTGCGGAGCCGGACATCCTTGATCAGCGGGCCGGTCGTGGCGCCGGCCGTGGAGGTGGGGATTACGTTCAGCACGCCGGCGGGCAGGCCTGCCTCCAACATGACGGCGGCAAAGAGTTGCGAGGTCAGCGGCGTAAGGTTCGCGGACTTAAGGACCATGGTGCAGCCCGCGGCGACGGCCGGGGCGATCTTGCGGGTCGCCATCGCCAACGGGAAGTTCCATGGCGTAATCAGCAGGCACGGCCCCACCGGCTTCTTGGTCACCAGCAGCCGGGACTTCCCGTCCGGGGACACCGAGTAACGGCCGAACGCGCGGACGGCTTCCTCGGAGAACCAGCGCAGGAACTCGGCACCGTAGGTGACCTCACCGCGGGCCTCGGCCAGCGGCTTGCCCATCTCGAGGGTCATCAGCAGCGCGAAGTCATCGGCCCGTTCGGTGACGAGGTCGAAGGCGCGGCGCAGGATTTCGCCGCGCTCCCGCGGCGGGACCTTGGCCCAGGATTCCTGCGCTGCGGCCGCCGCGTCCAGGGCGGCGGCGCCGTCCTCGGGACCGGCGTCGGCGATGCTCAACAGCACCTTGCCGGTGGCGGGATCCTCGACGTCGAAGGTCTTGCCGGACACGGCCGGACGCCACTGTCCGTCAATCAGCAGGCCTGTCGGCACGGAGGCCAGCAGAGCAGCCTCACGCTCCGCGGTCACGGTGGGCTGGGCAGTTACGGTCACAACGACTCCCTCGTCAGCAATGGGGTGGAACGCTTCGGATCGCCCCGCACCGGTGCGCTGCGGGGCTGCCTTTATGCCACGGTACTGCCGGCTTCTGCGGGGTGTCTACGCCTGCCCGCACTAGGCTCTGCTGGTTTCGCTGTGCAGCTGCACAAGCGTAAGCATGGTGTCCGTACCCGGCCCGCTGGCCGGGCCGAAGCCCGGGGCGGACCGGGTGCGGCCGTTGGCTCAGCGAGCCGCGAGGACTGCCGAATAGAGTTCCCGTTTGCTGACCCGGGCGTCGTCGGCGACGGCGGCAACGGCTTCCTTCAGCCGGATGCCCTGGGCGATCAGCGCGTTCACGGCGGCGACCTGGTCCTCCGGTTTGCCCGGCTCCCGTTCCGGCGCGCCGCCCACGACGACGACGATCTCGCCGCGGACCTCGTTGGTTTCGGCCCACTCAAGAAGCTCGTGCAGGGTCCCGCGGATGACCTCTTCGTAGGTTTTGGTGAGCTCCCGGCAGACTGCCGCGCGGCGGTCGGCGCCGAAGCGCTCATGCAACGCGCGAAGCATCGGCTCCAGCCGGTGGGGCGCCTCGAAGAACACCATGGTGCGCCGTTCGGCGTCGAGGTCGGCGAGCCGCGAACTCCGCTCCCCCGCCTTCCGCGGCAGGAAGCCCTCGAAACAAAAGCGGTCCGTCGGCAACCCGGAGAGGGCGAGCGCGGTCAGCACGGCCGAGGGACCGGGCGCGGCGGTGACCGTGAGCCCGGCGGCGACGGCTCCTTCCACCAGCCGGAAGCCCGGATCCGAGACCGACGGCATGCCGGCGTCGGTCACCATCACCAGCGTCTTACCGGACCGCACTTGGTCCAGGAGCTCGCCGGTCTTCGCCGCCTCGTTGTGCTCGTGGTAGCTGATCACCCGGCCGGCCACGGCAATGCCGAGGCTCTGCACCAGCCGGTGCAGCCGCCGGGTGTCCTCGGCGGCGACGATATCGGCGGTGGTCAGCAGTTCGACCAGCCGGGCCGAGGCGTCGCCGACGTTGCCGATCGGTGTCGCGGCCAGCACGATCCGGCCCGGACCGGATGCCGTCCCTGCTGCCGGAACGGCGTCGGCGGCGGCAGGAGGCAACGACGTGCCTTGGGAAATGCTTTGCTCGGGATCCACACCCCCAGCCTACTGCCGGCGGGCGGCGCGCGGGACCCGGGATCCCGTCCGCGAAAGGTAGCATGGGCAACGTGACGCAGACCCCCATGCGGCCTGCCGAGGCCGGTTCAACCACGTCGGTGCGCGCCGACGACCGCCCGGACAGCATCCGCCACGACGCCGGCGGCGCCGGCACCGGCCGCAATCTCGAGGGGCACCGCTGGGTCAGCCGGCCTGCCGAGGCGTTCACCCGTCAAGCCCTCACCGAGCGGCTGATCGGCAACATCCGCAGCTGGCGGGACTTTCCACCCTCGCTGCGCCTGTGGTTCTGGCTGATCCCGGCCTTGACCGCGGTGCTCGGCGGGATCCTGCGCTTCGTCCGACTGGACACCCCGCACAACCTGGTCTTCGATGAGACCTACTACGTCAAGGACGCGTACTCCCTCCTGGTCAGCGGCTACGAGCGCGCGTGGCCGGACAAGGCCAACGATTCCTTCATCGCGGGAAATCCCGGGGTGCTGCTGGACAGCCCGGAGTACGTGGTCCACCCGCCGGTGGGCAAGTGGATGATCGCCGCGGGCATGTGGTTGTTCGGGCCGGAGAGCTCCTTCGGCTGGCGTTTCAGTGCCGCGCTGATCGGCACCCTTTCGATCCTCCTGCTCGCCCTGATCGCGCAGAAGCTGTTCCGCTCGCTCACGCTGGGCGCCGTGGCCGGCGTGCTGCTGGCGGTGGACGGCCACCACCTCGTCATGTCGCGCACCTCGCTGCTGGACATCTTCCTGATGTTCTGGATCCTGGCCGCCTTCGGTGCCCTGCTGATGGACCGCGACGACGGCCGGCGCCGGCTGGCGGTGCGGCTCGGCCAGCAGGCCGCGGCCTCCCCCGGCGGCGTTCCGTCGCGCCTGCAGCTGGCCGCCGGCCCGTGGCTGGGAGTCCGCTGGTGGCGGCTGGCCGCGGGGGGATGCCTCGGGCTGGCGGTCGGCACGAAATGGTCAGCGCTGTTCTTCCTGGCCGGCTTCGGGCTCTTAACCGTCCTCTGGGACCTCAGTGCGCGGCGGATCGCCGGAGTCCACGGCTGGATCACCGGCGGCATCCTCAAGGACGGCATCGCCGCCTTCCTGAGCATCGTCCCCGTCGCGGGCCTCGTCTACACGGCTACCTGGACCGGCTGGTTCCGCTCCAGCAACGCCTACTACCGGCACTGGGCCGAAAGCAACCCATCGGCGCAGTGGGGCTGGATTCCCGATTCGCTCCGCTCGCTGGCGCACTACCACCTCGAGGCCTACAAGTTCCACCAGGGCCTGAGCGCGGACCACCCCTACGAGGCGAGCGCCTGGACCTGGCTGGTGATGGGCCGGCCGACGTCGTTCTTCTATGAGTCGCCCAAGCAGGGTACGGCCGGCTGCGAGCTGCCCAGCTGCACCTCGGCCATCCTCTCGGTGGGCAACCCGCTGATCTGGTGGAGCGCGGCAATCTGCCTCGGCGTCCTGCTGTTCTGGTGGCTGGGCCGCCGCGACTGGCGCGCCGGGGCCGTCCTGGCCGGCGTCGGCGCCGGTTACCTGCCGTGGTTCATGTACCCGGAACGCACCACGTTCTTCTTCTACGCAGTCTCATTCGAACCGTTCCTGGTGCTCGCCCTTGTCTACTGTCTGGGGCTGGTCCTGGGCCGGCGCACGGACGCGCTGTGGCGGCGGCGCTCCGGCTTCTACCTCGTGGCGTTGTTCGTCGTGGCGGCCGTGCTGCTCTCGGCGTTCTTCTACCCGGTCTGGACCGCGGAGGTGATCTCGTACCAGGACTGGCGGTTCCGGATGTGGATGCCGTCCTGGATCTAGGGCAGGATTGCTAGCGGAGCCCGGGCCACCGGGCGGCTGCGGACCGGAACGGGAGACATGGGTTTTGAGAGAAGCTAGCACCGGACTGCTCGTGGAGCTGACCCCGGAAAGCAACGTGACGGACCTGTTGCTGGAGCAGCACGCCCAGGACCCCGTCCACGCGCTGTACTCCCGTAAGGGCCCCGCCGGCTGGACCGACGTTCCGGTCCAGCAGTTCCTGGACCAGGTCAGGGCCCTGGCCAAGGGACTGATCGCCGGCGGCCTGGCCCCCGGCGAGACGGTCGCCGTCATGTCCGCCACCCGCTACGAATGGACAGTCGTGGACTTCGCCATCTGGTTCGCCGGCGGCGTCACGGTCCCCATCTACGAAACCTCCTCCGCCGGCCAGGTCGAGTGGATCCTGCACGACTCCGGCGCCCTGCGCATCTTCGTCGAGGACCAGGCGAAGGCCACGCTGGTCCAGGGCGTCCTGGACGGCTCCGGCCTGCTGGCGCAGCGACTGCTCGGCGTCGTCCGGATGGACTACGACGGCGCCGCCCCGAACCTCGCAAGCCTCGCGGCCGCCGGCACCGGAGTCGGCGACGCCGAGCTGGAACGACACCGCTCCACGGCGGGCCTCGCCGACGTGGCCTCGCTGGTCTACACCTCCGGCACCACCGGCCGCCCCAAGGGCTGCGAAATCACGCACGGCAACTTCGCCCTGGTCGCGAAGAACATTATCCTGTTCCTGCCGGAAATCCTGCTCCAGCCCAACACCCGGACGCTCATGTTCCTGCCGCTGGCCCACGTTCTGGCCCGCGCCGTGCAGGTCATCTGCCTCAGTGCCGGGACCACACTGGGCCACACTTCCAGCGCAAAGGACCTGCTGACGGACCTCGGCACGTTCAAGCCCAGCTTCCTGCTGGTGGTGCCGCGCATCTTTGAAAAGGTCTACGCCGGCGCCGCGCAAAAAGCGGCCCTGGCCGGCAAGGACCGGCTCTTCGGGTCGGCCGCCGCCGTCGCCGTCGAGTATTCGAAAGCCCTCGACGCCGCCGCCCGCGGGCAAGGCACCGGCCCCGGCTGGGTCCTGCGGGCCAGGCGCGGCCTCTTCGACAAGGTGCTTTACCCGAAACTACGGCAGGCCTTCGGCGGCCAACTGGGCTACACCGTCTCCGGCGCGAGTCCGCTGAGCTCCAACGACGCCCACTTCTTCCGCGGCGCCGGCGTCCCGGTCCTGGAAGGCTACGGCCTGACCGAGACGACGGCGCCGTGCACGGCCAACACCCCCACCCGCACCAGGGTGGGGACCGTGGGCATCCCGGTGCCCGGGACCACCATCAGGATCGCCGAAGACGGCGAGATCCTGGTCAAGGGCATCGGCGTTTTCAAGGGCTACCACGCCAACGAGACAGCCAATGCCGAGGCGTTTGTGGACGGGTTCTTCCGCACCGGTGACCTTGGTTCCCTGGACGCCGACGGCTTCCTGACTATCACGGGGCGGAAGAAGGACCTGTTGGTCACGGCGGGCGGGAAGAACGTTGCTCCCGGACCGCTCGAGGAGAAAATCCGCGAACACCAGCTGGTGGCGCAGGCCGTGGTGGTCGGCGACGGGCGGCCGTTCGTGTCGGCCCTGATCAATCTGGACCCGGAGGGCCTGGAGAACTGGTGTGCAGCGCAGCGGATCCCCGTTATGGGTGCCACGGAAGCCGCCGCCAACGGCCAGGTCCGGGCTGCCCTTCAGGCCGCCGTCGACGAGGCGAACACCCTGGTGTCCAAGGCCGAGTCGATCCGCAGCTTCGTTGTGCTCGACGCCGATTTCACGGTTGAGTCGGGGCACTTGACGCCGTCCCTGAAGCTCAAGCGCGCCGCCGTGGTGCGTGACTTCGCGGCCCAGATCAACCGGATCTATCGCTAGCCCCCGGCGCTTGCCGTAGGTCCCCGCCGCGGGGCGCAGATAAAAGCGGCCGRCACCTGCGGTGCCGGCCGCTTCTACTTGTCCAGGTTGTTTACAGCTCCTGTGCGGCGCCGGCGCGGTCCGCGGGCTTGTCGCCGCTGCTGGCGGCGCCGGGGCCGGCAGCTGATTCGTGGCCGGGGGCAGGCTCGTGCTCGGCGGCGGCGCCGTTCCGGCGCTTGAAGCGCCGGCCCTTGAGCGCGGCGGGGTCCACCATGCCGGCGTCGGCTTCCTGGGCAGCGCCGTCCTGGGCAGCCGCGGCGGCGCGCCGGGGCGGCAGTCCGCGGCGTTTCCGGGTCGGCCAGGTCAGGATCAGGGTGAGGATGGCTGCGAGCAGGACCAGGCCGCCGATGGTTATTCCGGCGTCGACCCAGAACTGTCCGGGGAACAACCGGATCAGGGTGTCCTGCAGTGAGAACGTCCACGTGCCGTTGGCGAAGAAGATGCGGTGGAACTCGGTGAAGAACTGCTCCCAGCCCAGCACGGCGAGCACGCCCAGTCCGATGATGATCACCAGGGTGGCGATGGACCCGGCGAACAGGCCGCGACGGACGCCGCCGGGGCTGCGGCGGCGCAGGTAAAGGATGGCGACCAGGCTGAGCAGGACCAGCAGGACCCCGGCACCGAAGGTGGACAGGATGACAAGCTTGACGTCGGCCATGTGGCTGACTTCGCCGTCCTTGAACAGCGTCTCGCCGCCCCGGTTGACCAGATCGCCGAGGTAGCGCGGGCCGGACCAGTTGCTCAGATAGTCGACCGCGTAGGATCCGTAGGTCATCCGGTCGTCGGCGTTGAAGCCGTAGCCGTCGCCCGGGAAACCGGGGCGGTTGTACTCGACCCAGAGGAACAGCGGGCTGGCCACGGCGCGGACGGCCAGGACCAGCAGGATGATCGGGAAGCAGACCGCCAGCAGGACCTGCATGACCCGGGGGGCCACGGGCTTGGCGTTGGCGGCACTTTCACGTTCGGCGTTGCGGCGTTCCACCTCTTCGCGGGGGGGCCGAAGCTGCAGCGCCGAGGTGGGCAGCGCCTCGTTGCGGTGCACCCCTTCGTCCCCGGCCGTGCCAGCGGCCGTGTCCGGCCCGGACGCCGGGGAGGCCGTCCGCTCGGCGCGGCGTCCCTGGCGTTCGCGGGTGCCGGGGGTTGCGGCCCGCTCCCCCGCCTCGACCGGCGTGCTGCCCTGTGCGGCCGCCGGGGTCGCGGCGTCGGCAGTTCCGGCGCCGGGAGTTGTTCCTGCGTCGGGAGTTGTTCCGGGGCCGGGAGGTGTTCCGGCGCCGGCGGCCGGGGCGGCAGTTGTGTCCGTGTGGGCGGAGTCCTCCGAAGCTGTGCCGGCCCGCTTGCCCGCGGCGGGCTTCATCCATTCGAAGGCCGGCTCGTCGGCGTCCTCGGCAGGTTCCACCAGGGGATCCGGCCGGTTCGGAGGGGTGGGACTCGTTTCAGTCACTGCAGCTTCGCTTCCGTAGGCTTCCGCGCCGCCGGACGAGGGGTCCGGCAGCGCCACATATCTGACACCGAGCCTACCGTCAGAGCCTCAGCACCGGCGAGGTGCCACCCCGTGGCCGCACCGAATCAGGCCGCAATTTCGGCCGGCCTCAGCGTTTGGCGTACTGCGCCCACGGGATGTTCCAGTCGCCGAAGCCTTCAAGCGGTTCAACCGGCGGTGCGCCCGTGTTGAGGGTCTGCACCACATCGCCGGTTTTCATGTTCTTGAAGAACCACTCTGCGTCCGCCGGCAGCAGGCCCACGCAACCGTGCGAGACGTTGTACACGCCCACCGCGCCCCAGGCCGACTCAAGCGCCTGGTGGACGTAAACGCCGGACGTGGTCAGTCTGTTGGCGTACTCCACGGTCAACGGCGGATAGTAGCCCTTGTCCCCCGGCTTGAGGCCGATGCTGCCCGCGTCGAACTTGGAGTGGCGCTCCTGCTCCATGACCACCGCGTAGCCGGCGGGTGAGAGCCAGTCCGCACTGCCAAGGGTGACGGGGGCCGTCCGGACCAGTTGCCCGTCGAAGTAGACCTTCATGGTCTTGGTGACGTCGTCGACGACGGCGACCCGCTGCGGCCCGACCGTGTAGGAAACCATGACGTCCGAGTTGCCGACCATCTTGTTGCCGAAGTCGACGCCGAACAGCCTGAGGTCCACGGTGATCTGGCTGTTCGCGGCCCAGAAGGTCTCCGGCCGGATCCGCACGCGGCGGTCCGAGTACCAGCGCCAGGCCACGGGCTGGCCGGAGGACGCGGTCACCGCGACGGCTTTCTCCAGGGCTGCCTTGTTGAGGACCGGTTCGCTGAACACGATCTCGATCGGCTGGCCGGCCCCAACCGTGCTGCCGTTCAGCGGGTAGACGGCGGCGTCCGCTTCGTTGGCCCTGGCGACGGTCGAGAAGCTTTGAGTCTTCTTCGTCTCCCGGCCGGCCCGGTCAACGATCGTGAAGGAGTACCGGTAGCTGGTGTCGAACTCCAGAGGATCTTCCGCGGTCCAGGTGGAACCGTCCGCGCTCCTCGTGCCGGGAACGGAGTCGCCGCCCGCAATGGGCCGAAGCTGCACGTCCTTGACCACCCCGTTGACGGCCTTCACCGACGGAAGAGCGGCCGGGTTGACGCCCTTGGCCCCGTCGATGGGTGTGACCCCGAGTTCAACAGCTTTCACGACCGGGGCTGCCAGGCCCACGATGTTTCGCATCGGCGCAGACGACTCCGAGGGCAAGGCGCTGTCGGCCCAGACGGGGGCAGTGGCGGCGCCGATCCCGCCGGCGGCGACGGCGAGACAAATCCCGCCGACGGCCAGCATCTTTCCGGTGCTCTTGCCTGGACCACGCCCACTGCGCCGGCTCCGGCCGGCAGCGCGCCCGGCGTTCCGCACACTCATGCGCTGGTCCATGGTGTCCCCCAACTGCTTGTCCATCCAGTGTCCCCCAAATTCACTGCCCGGCCCTCAGCGGATGCTGCCGCCGGGTGGCCGGTGCCCCGGCTCAGTTCGCATACTGGGCCCAGGGGATGTTCCAGTCTCCGAAGCCGTCGTCGAAGTTGGCAAAATCGCCCTCGGTGTTGACCACTTGGACGACGTCGCCGGCGGTCATGTTGTCAAAGACCCACTGGGCGCCCTCCGGCCCCAGACCGATGCAGCCGTGCGAGAGGTTGACTTGGCCAACGTAGGGCATGGCGGAGTCCGTGGCCTGGTGGATGAATTCCCCGCTGGGGGTCAGCCTCGTGGCGAAGTTGACGTCCAGCTCGCCGTAATAGGCGGGATCGCCCGGCTTGAGCCCGATGCTGGCGGCAGACATGTGCTCCACCCGGTATTTCTCCATCAGGACCAGATAGCCGCGCGCGGACGGGAACCTGGTGTCGCCCATGGTCGAGGGCCACTCGCCGACCTGTTTGTCGTTGATGAAGGCCTTGAAGGTGTGTGCCGTGGCGTCCGCGATAGCGACTTTCTTGTCGCCGATGTGCACAGTGACCTTCTTGTTGAAGTTGCCGATCTGGCCTTTGCCGAGGTCGACGCCGAACAGCTTCATGTCCATCGTGATGGTGCTGTTGGCCGCCCAGAAGTTTTCCGGCCGGTATCTGACCATCGTGTTGCTGAACCAGTGGAACGCACCGGCCTGCCCGGCGCTGGAGCTGACCGTAATGGCCTTCTCGACGGCGGCCCGGTTCAGGACCGGCTCGCTGAAGGTGATCTGCAGCGGCTGCGCCACCCCCACCTTCATGCCGTCCAGCGGGTAGATCGCCGCGTCGGCCTCGTTGGCGGTCGAGACGGTGGTGAACGTCCGTGTGGTGTTCGTGGTGCGCCCGGCGCCGTCCACGATGGAGTACGTGTAGCTGTAGCGGGTGTTGAATTTCAGCGGCCCGGCGGCGGACCAGCTGGAACCGTCGGGGCTGAGTGTGCCGTCCACGGCGTCGCCGGAAGCGCTGGTGAGGGCCGCGCGGTCAATCCGGCCGTTGCCCACCTTCAGGGTCACCGGCGCCGCCGGGTTGACCTGGGTGGCGGCGTCTTCGGGCGCTGCAGTGAGCTGGACCGGGGGCACCACCGGAAAAGCGAGCCCCTGGGTGGCGCGCTCCGGGGAGGCAGCCTCGGAGGCAAAGGAGGGGTGGGCCAGCGGTCCGGCCGCGGCGAACACGCCGCCGCCCGCTGCCAAGGCGCACACCGCTGCCAGCACGGCGGCCTTGCGGCCGGTGCTCCAGCTTTTCGGGGCGATCACTATACTCGGTCCTTCCAGACGTTACCTTGAAAGCATAAGTGAAGTTCCGGCGCGGACCGCTTTCCCGAACGCGACGATATGGTCACAAAGGAGCCCCGGACGGCGAGTCCGGGGCTCCTTGGCGCGGGGGTGCTCGGCGGCTAGTAGCGGTAGTGATCCGGCTTGTAGGGGCCGGCGACGTCGAGGTCCAGGTAAGCGGCCTGTTCCTTGGTCAGCTCGGTGAGTTCCACGCCGAGGGCGTCCAGGTGCAGCCGGGCGACCTTCTCGTCGAGGATCTTCGGCAGCACGTAGACCTGCTTTTCGTATTCGCGCTCGCCCTCGGGCTGGCCCGCCTTGGTGAACAGCTCGATCTGCGCGATCGTCTGGTTGGCGAACGAGTTGCTCATCACGAAGGAGGGGTGGCCGGTGGCGTTGCCGAGGTTCAGCAAACGGCCCTCGGACAGGACGATGATGGAACGGCTGTCCTTGCCCTTGGCGGGATCGGCCTCGAAGACCCATTCGTGCACCTGCGGCTTGATTTCGACCTTTTTGATGCCTTCGATCCGGGCGAGTCCGGCCATGTCGATCTCGTTGTCGAAGTGTCCGATGTTGCCCACGATGGCCTTGTCGCGCATCCCGGCCATGTGCTCGGCCATGATGACGTCCTTGTTACCGGTGGTGGTGATGAAGATGTGCCCCTCGGCCAGGACGCTCTCCAGCGTTGCCACCTGATAGCCGTCCATGGCTGCCTGCAGGGCGCAGATCGGGTCGATTTCGGTGACGATGACGCGCGAGCCCTGGCCGCGGAACGCTTCCGCCGCGCCCTTGCCGACGTCGCCGTAGCCGCAGACGACGGCGACCTTGCCGCCCATCAGCACGTCGGTGGCGCGGTTGATGCCGTCCGGCAGCGAGTGGCGGATGCCGTATTTGTTGTCGAACTTGCTCTTGGTGACGGAGTCGTTGACATTGATTGCCGGGAACAGCAGCTTTCCCTGCTCGGCGAGCTGGTACAGCCGGTGGACGCCGGTGGTGGTTTCCTCGGTCACGCCGAGCAGGCGCGAGCCGATCCGGGTCCACTTCTGCGGGTCCTGCTGGAGCGAGGCACGCAGCACCTGGAGGAAGACGCGGCCTTCCTCGGACTCGTCGTCGGCTGCGGCCGGCACCGCGCCGAGCGCCTCGAACTCCGCGCCCTTGTGCACCAGCATGGTGGCGTCGCCGCCGTCGTCCAGGATCATGTTCGGGCCCAGTTCGGGGTTGGCGTCGGCGCCCGGCCAGGTCAGGATCTGTTCGGCAGTCCACCAGTATTCCTCGAGCGTTTCGCCCTTCCAGGCGAAGACGGGGACACCCTGCGGGTCCTCGACCGTGCCGTGGCCGACGACGACGGCGGCGGCCGCCTCGTTCTGGGTGGAGAAGATGTTGCAGGAAGCCCAGCGGACCTCGGCGCCGAGTGCGGTGAGGGTCTCGATCAGCACGGCGGTCTGGACCGTCATGTGCAGCGAACCGGCGATCCGGGCGCCTTTGAGCGGCTGGCTCGCGCCGAACTCTTCGCGCAGGGACATCAGCCCCGGCATCTCGTGCTCCGCGAGGCGGATCTGGTGCCGTCCCGCCTCGGCCAGCGAAATGTCGGCAATTTTGTAATCGACTGTCATGGGGATCCTTTGCGGTAACCGGGATGAAGCTGAAGGGACTGGAAGTAGTTCGGCGCCGGGGCGGCTACCGATGGGCCGGCGGCTGTTCCGTCTGCCGGGGCGCTGACTACTCGGCCGCGTGCCGGGCACCGGCGTCGGGCCGGCCGCCGTCGTGCTGGTCGGAGGGGGCGGCGGTGGCCGCGGCCAGCAGTTCCGGCGGCAGCAGCAACGGGATGCCGTCTTCGATGGGATACCGGAGCTTTTGGCCGTTCGCGTCGGGGCTCGCGGCGACCAGTTCGTCGCCCTCCTGCACCAGGGCCGAGCCCGTGACGGGGCAGCGCAGGACAGACAACAGTTCGGGACTGATCAGTGGCATGGTGAGGGCTCCCTGGAGTCGGCGCAGCAGGCGCCGGTGGCGGACCGAAATTTCAGTTTCCAGCCTACCGCCAGTTCGCCGCTCAGGAGGGTTCGCGCAGGACCCGCAGGTGCCCCCGGCGGGTTCCCTCGCCGGCAGCAGGGGCTTCGAGCGCCGGATGCGCGGCCCGTTGCCCTTGGCCGGGGTCCGTCGCCGCTGCCGGACGGGCGGCAGCTTCGCGGACGGCGTGCGCGAGGGCCAGCAGGTCGTCGGGGCCGGGGCCGGCCGGGGTGGCGGGCAGGGCGAGCCGCAGGACTTCCCAGCCGCGCGGCACGGTCAGCGAACCGGCGTGCTGCTCGCAAAGGTCGTAACAGTGCGGTTCAGCGTAGGTTGCCAGCGGACCCAGGACTGCCGTGGAGTCGGCGTAGACGTACGTCAAAGTCGCCACCGCCGAATTGCGGCAAGCGGACCTTGAACATTGACGAATTGCACCCACGACATCACAGACTACCCCTGCATGGCCCCGAGGCCCGGCATTGAAACGCTCTAGCGCGCCTGTGGCCCCGCGCCGCGGGGCGCGCGGGGCGCCATATCGCAGAAATCAGGCGCCGGGTTTAGAGTCAAGCTATGCAGTCATCGCACCAAGATCCCGGCTTTACGGTCCGGTTGGCTGACCCCGCCGGCGGCACGTCCCAGGGCAAGAGCTTCCGGGAGCGCCGCAGGAACCGGCACGGCCGCGGCCTCCGCGGCGAGCTGATGCTCCCCACGCTGCCCGGCTACCGGACCCGTTCGGACCGTTTCGATGACTTCGTCCTGGATTCGGCCCAGCGCCTGCACGATATCTGGGGCAAGCCGCTGGACGGCGTCCGCTTTGCCGTGGAAGAGATCCCGCCCGGACTCGAGCAGTTGGTGGCCGACGGCACGCAGGCGCCGATGGGCGCCTACTCGCCGGCCACCGCGGAAGAGGGTCCCGTGATCACGCTGTACCGGCGGGTGGTGGAACACGCGTGCAGCAGCCGTGACGAGCTCCAGGACCTGGTGCACGACGTCGTCGTGGAGCGCACCGCCGAAATGCTCGGTGTCCCGCCCGAGTCGCTGGACCCGGTGTACCGCCGCCGCTATTAGGCCGGCGCTCTTAAGCGCGCGGGGATGGCCCGGTCCGCCGGCTGCGGCCAAGTACAGCTAGCGCCCGAGCGTGACGGCGACCTGTTCCTGGCCCGCGGCTCCGGGCGCCAGCGGGAGGCTGGAAATGTCCGGCCTGCCATCCTGCTCCAGCACGACGGCCCCGTAGGCTGCGTCTCCTGCCGCTGACACCAGGTATCCCACCAGCGGCGACCCACCCACATCACCGGGGATCTGGACGGTGGCGGTGGTGCCGCCGGCGATGTCGGCGGTGGCCGCGGAGCGGACCTTCCCGTCGGCGGTAATCGGCGTGTAGGAAATCGTGGCACGGCCGTCCGGCGCGCCGAACATCAGAAACCTGGTGCCGGTCGCGGGCACCGGCACCACGTGCTGGCTGCCGAGCCTCGCCGACGACGGCGTCCAGGCAAAATCTCCGGCTTCGTCGGCCTTGAGCCCGCGGGTGACGCGGGCGGCTGCGGCAAACGATACGTCCGAGCTGGCGGCGATCGTGTAGTGGCCCGCCGGGACGCCGGCGAGCGACACTTCCGTGACCGCACCAGCCTTCGCCGTCACCACGCCGCCGCCGGGAAGGGGTTTCTGGCCGTCGCGACCGAACAGCTTCACTTCCACCACGGCGTCCGCGGCGCCCGGAACGGTGAGCTGGAGGGCGGGTTTGGCGTCGGCGAAGCCGGGTTTCGCGGCGAGGGCCGCCAGTCCGGCCGGGTCCTGCAGATCCAGGCCGGAAATCACCTGCCGCGCGGCGGGGGCTGTTCCCGGCACAATGAAGTCCACGCCGCCGGGCGTCAGTCCGCGCAGGACGCTCTGCTGGATCACGGCCGAGACCGGGCCGCCGGTGCTGCGCACCCGCACGCTTAGTTGCTCCTGGCCGGGTGCGAGACCGGCAAGGATGATGGCCCGGGTGCTGCCGGGAGCAACCAGCAGGCCACGGCTCCCCGGGGCCTGGATGGTTCCCTTGGCGCCGAAGAGGTCCAGGCTGACGGTGGCCGGGGTGCTGGAGGCGTTGCTGAGGTTCAGGACCGCGGTCCTGCCGACGGCGGTGTTCGCCCCGACCAGCCACAGATCGTTGGCCGGGCGCTGGCAGGCAGCGGCAGCCGTACCCCGAAGGTCCCCGTCCGTGGCGGTGTAGCTCATCACGGCACCGGCGGAGGGCTGCCGGTTTGCCTGCGCGTCGGCGCTGAGCACGCTGACAGCGTCGACGGCGCGCTGCGGCACCACGCCGGCCCGCAAGGCCGGGGCTGCGGCGGACGCGGCTGGGCCCGACGTCGCCGGAGCGGATGTCGGGACTGCCTTGGCCAGTTCCACCAGCGGCCCGCCGGTAAGCGCGGCGAGCCGGCTTCCGGGCAAGTCGCCCGCGCTGGAGCTGAGGACGACGGCGCTGACTGCACTCTTGGCGGTAGCCGACTCCGGGCTAAACTGCGGGTCCGTCCCGACCGGAGAGCCTTCGAGCAGCCGCGCCGGTCCAGGGCAGATGCCAACGCTGCTGCCGGCCGGAACAGCGGCCAGCGGTGCCGTGAGCGGTCTGCTGCCGGGGACCTGCGGGGACAACGCCGAAGCAGCCACCAGTCCGCCGCCGGCTGCCACGAGCACCACAGCGGCAAGGATGCCGCCCACAGTCCCCGAAAGGCCCTTCAGCCGGGCCAGCACCGGGACGGCGGGGAGGGCGCCGCGGCCGTTGCTGACGCGTCCGCTCCTGTCTCGCTTGCTCGTCTCGGCCTCTTCCGCCTGCTCGGCCGGAACCGAACGTTGCGGGGCCGCTGGCGGCTGTTCTGGACGGGTTGCAGCGTCGTGTTGATCATGCATGCTGGTGTTCCTTACGCAGCGAGCCCTCGTCCCTGGACAGCCCGGTGTTCGGGCGTCGGGCGGGCATCGGGATGGCGAGCAGGACGGTCAGACCGATCACGACGGCCTGCACTACGCCGGTCCAAAGCGCCCAAGGGTTTTCGTAGCGGATGCTCAGCTGGCCGCCCTGCGCCGGCAGGGTGAAAGCCTGCGCCCAGTCCGCGGAGGTGGCGGTCAGGCGCCGGCCGTCGAGCCAGGCGCTCCAACCTGGATCCGCGCGGTCGGCTAGGACCACCAACCGGCCTTCGGGCCCGGCCGGTACTGCGGCGTCGGCCGCTACGACGCCCGCGGGCAGCAGTCCCACGGTCGCGCCGGCCCCGTCGACGATGCGGACGCGGTGCGCGACATCGGCCGCATCGATCACCGGCTGGTTCAGCGGGCTGATCCGCCACAGCCAGCCGACGTCGGTCTGGCCGACGGCCACGAGGCCCGGGACGGCATCCATCCGGCTGGCCGTCAGCTGGGCGGCGCTGTCCGTGGACTCAAGTACCACGAAGCCGACGCCGAGCTGCTCGAGCTGCCCGCGGGGGTCCACGCCTTGGCCGGCCACGATGGTGGCAACGATCCCGCGCAGTGACGCGGCGACGGCGTCGTCCTCACGGAGCGTCTCCTTCCCCGGTGCACCCATTACCGGACGTGCGGACGCGACGGCGGACAGTGCATCCAGCCGGGTGCCGGCGCCGCGCTCAAGGGAGGCGGCGAAGGAACCGTCTTCCCGGGCGGAGATGACCAGGGTCCGGGCCTGTTCCGGCCCCTCGCCCCGGTCGATCGCCGTCGCGGGCAGCGTGCGGGCGCTGCTGGCCTGGACCAGCCGCCGGGTGCCGAGCGCGCCGTCGCCGACAGTTGCCGCGGCGCTGCCCGCACCAGCTCCGGCGCGGGGATCCGTCGTCGCGGCAGGCGGCGCAGCGGACTGTGCCACGTTTTGCGCCGCCCAGACGGCGATTCCGGCCAGCGGACCGGCGAGCAGGAGGACCGTTGCGGTGACGGCGGCGCCGTGGACCAGGATCCTGCGGGCCAGGGAGGTGCGGCCCTGGGACTTGCGGTCGGGCGATGTGTGGTCGGGCGCGGACGCGTCCGCGGCGTCCAGCAGGGCCTCGGCGCCGATCAGCGCCGCTCCCAGTAACGCGAAAGCGGCGGCGGAGACAGCCGGGCCGGGGAACGGGGTGACCATGACCTCGGCGCCGGCACCGGTGGCGACGTGCCCGGCGAACCAGCCGCCAGCCAGCATGACGGTTCCGGCGGCCCAGAGGCTGCGGGCCAGCCGCGGCCGGCGGCGGCCTGTGTTCCGGCCCGGGAGGAACAACGCGCCCAGTGCCAGCAGCAGGACGGGCAGCCCTAGCAGAAGGGCAAGCAGGAGCGCCCAGGGTAGGGCCGAGGGCCCGAAGGCGGAAAGACCGGCGAGGCCGGCGCCGGGCTCGAAGCGCAGCGGCTGACCCAGCGCCTGCTGCCAGAGCGGGGCGGCGTCGAAGCCCAGCGGCAGGCCCGGATCGGCCAGCAGGGCGCGGGGCCGGTCCAGGACGGAGAGGGCAAACGGGAGGAAGAGTGCCAGGCTCGGCAGCAGCGACCACCAAAGGGTGCGTCCCCGGCGTCCCAGCAGCACGCCGAACAGCGCGATCACGAAGACGGCGGGCAGCAGCAGCGACGGGGCAGCCGCGGTGACGACTGCCAGCGCCAGTCCCGCAGCAGCGGCCGCGGTCCAGGACGGGGTGCCATTTATGCCGGGCTTGGCCGGAGGCTTCTCGGTGAAGCGCCGCTCCCCCGGAGCCGGGACGGCGTAGCGGCCGCGGCCGGGGACGGAGCCGGTGGCGCGCAGCAAAGCCAGGACGAGCAGCGGCATCATCAAATGCGCAATGAACGACCCCGGTCGTCCCTGGTTGAGCGCCACCTGCAGGGCTGGTGCCCCGGCCCAGACCAACGCGGCCGCGAGCCGGAGCCGGCGCCGCTGCGTCAGCGCCCCGGCCGCGAACCACGCCGCCAGCGCCGACAGCGGCATGGCAAGGACCAACAGCCAAGCCATGGCGCCGCTGGCATTACCGGCACCCAAGACCCCGATCAGCCAGAGCACGTAGCCGAAGGGGTCGCCGTGTCCCGGAAGGCCGGCCCCCAGGGCAATCCACCAACTGGAGGCGTGGTTCCAAATCTCACCCAGGCTGGCCGAGACCGGGATCAGCGCACCGCCAGCGACGGCGTCGGCCCGGAACACGTTCAGCAAGCCGATGAGCGAGGCCGCGGCGGTGACGAGCAACGCCAGCAGCGCCCCGTTGCCCACCCAGCCGCGCTCGGTGGTGCTCAGGGCAGCGAAATCGTCGGCGGAATCTCCGCTGGGCTGTTCGGCCAGCGGATCATGGAAGGGCGAGTCGCCGGCGTCGTCCGATCCGAGCGCTTCCATCAGCGAGCGGCGGTGCGCCCAGACCTCGCGCCGGGGCGTCTGCAGGCCCTTGATCACGGAGCGCCGGATGCGCCGGGTGCGGGCGGCATTGCGGCGGCCGCGCAGCACGGCAAGGGGGCGCCCCAGTGCGCCAAGGGTCGCCAGCAGCTGCGAGAATCCGTGCCCGGGGTCCTTGACGGCGACGCTGAGGACAAGTTTGAAGAGGCTTCCGAGGAGGGCGCCGACGGCGTGCAGCGGGACCTTCCAGGCCGAGGCATGCTTGAGCCGCAGGTGGACCTGGGCCTTCCGGGCCGCCGTCGCGTTCCCCTGCGCGTGCGGCCGATGCGAGACGTGGAACATCCTGGCGCTCGGGACCACCACCACGCGGTGGCCGGCGAGCCGGTTGCGCCAGCAGAAGTCCACGTCGTCGCCGCTGCCGGGCAGCGCGGGGTCGAAGCCGCCGAGGTCTTCCCAGACATCACGGCGGACCAGCATGCCGGCGGAGTTAACCGCAAAGGTGTCGCTGCGGCCGTCGTATTGTCCCTGGTCCAGTTCGTCGGCCTCGATCAGGGTCAGGCGCTCGGCCCAGCGGCTGGTGGAGAGCCCGACGTCGATCAGCCGGCGCCCGGCGTGCCAGTCCAGCTGTTTACAGCCGGCCACCGTAACGGAGGGCGCCCGCTCGACGGCGCGCAGCAGTTCGGCAAGGGCTTCGGGAGCCGGCGCAGCGTCGTCGTGCAGCAGCCAGATCCATTCGGAGTCCGCGGGTCCGGAGTCCGCGCGCCGGGGCGCGAGGGCCTGCAGCCCGGCCTGGACGGCTCCGCCCATCCCGCTCCTGGTCTGCTCGACGACGGTGACGTTGGACGTGCCGAACGCCTGCGCAAGCAGGGCCCCCGAGTGGTCGCGGGAACCGGTATCGACCCCGATGACCGAATCTGCCGGCCGCGATTGAGCCGCCACGGCCGCCAGGGTCCTGGGGAGATAGTCACCGCCGTCGTGGGTTACGACGACGGCGGTGACTCGTACTTCTTGAAGAATTAGACTGCTCGCTTCCTAAGCCGGCGGCGCTCCCGCTCGGAGAGGCCGCCCCAGATGCCGAAGCGCTCGTCGTTGGACAAGGCATATTCCAGGCACTGTGAGCGCACGTTGCACGCACCGCACACCTTCTTGGCGTCGCGGGTGGAGCCTCCCTTTTCCGGGAAGAAGGCCTCCGGATCGGTTTGCGCACAAAGCGCATCCGTCTGCCATCCCAGCTCGCCTTCATCGTCGAAGTCCTGCCGGGCGGGCAAGCCGATCCACACCGGCTGGGCGGTGGTTCCGGGGTGCAGGGTCTGGAGTTCCATTGGCGGATCGAGCGGGTCGTTGTCCGACTCCGGGTTCCCCGCCAGCAATGCTTCGTGGGCCGCGAGGAAGGCCGTGGCCTGGTCCTGCAGCGAATCCTTGGTGCTTTCGTTGTACCGCTCAGCGGCATCCGGATCGGCCGGGTCCAAATACCAGTCGCTGGGCACGCCCCGCGAACGGTACTTTGCCGTCGCCTGGCCGGCGACGACTTCATCTTCATGGATACGCTCTGCAAGCCCCATTGGCGTTTCCCTCTCTGATTTGCAGCCTTTGCCTGACCCTCGGACACTCGGTTGTGTGTCGGCTGATGCGCATTGGCTTTCGATACCTAATTACACGTGTGTAAGTATCCGGGAGTCAAGCGGCAGCGGGAATAATAATCACGTTCGGCGGCAATATCGGTCCACGCCACGCCCGAGATTTTTCCCAACTCCCTTGCAGTACCGGGAAAATCATCAGCGTGCTGAGCACTTTCGAGGATTTTTATTGACTTTTAGGGAAATCTGCGGTGGCCGTCCTCCGCCGGAGAAGCAAGCACCTGGCTGCACGTGTGACCGAGATCACGGTCCGCGGGCCGTGGCAAGATGACAGCATGAACATCCCGGCAATCGAACTTATGACAGCCCTGCGTTCGGGCCAGTCCACCTCCCCGCGGCTGACCTGGTACGGACCGGACGCCGAACGCGTGGAACTTTCCGGGCATGTGCTGGACAACTGGGTGGCCAAGAGCAGCAACCTGCTCCAGGACGAGCTGGACGCGGAACCGGGAACACGGCTGCGCTTGGATTTGCCCGCGCACTGGAAGTCGGTCGTGCTCGCTCTGGCAGCTTGGCAGCTCGGCATGGAGGTGGTGCTCGACGACGCGGACGCCGAACTGCTCGCCACCACGGAGCCCGGCCCCGGCGCGGCAACAGGAGCCTTCGACGCCGTCATCGCGGTGGCGCTGCCGGCCCTGGCAATGCGCTGGCAGGGCGTACTGCCCTCCGGCGTCGTGGACTACGCCGCCGAGGTGCGCTCCCACGGCGACGTGTTCATGCCCCATGTGGAACCCGAAGCCGGCCGCCGCGCCGTCCGAGCCGACGGCGGCGCCGTCCACACCCACGGCGAGTTGTTGCAGGGTTTCGCCGTGGCCCACGACGACAGCCTGCGGCTGCTGGTGAAGGCCGGCGATGGCCTGGCAGCCGCCTTGGCGCAGTCTCTGGGAGTTTGGAGGAGCGGCGGCTCGGTGGTGCTCGTGCACCCGGACGTCGCGGTGACGGAGCGGCTGCTCAGCGACGAGCGAGTGTCCGCAGACACCCAGGAGCCCTAGAAAAGGGCGGGCGCGCGGCGCGCGGCGCGCGGCGCGGGCCGAGCGCCCGGGTCGTTCTATCTGTCCGGGTCGCCGGGGTCGTTCTAGGACTTGGGGTCGGGATGGGCCGGATCCGCGGCACCCTGCTCCGGGACGGTGACGCCCGGCTGGGTGTGCGGCGGCCGGTCGATGATTTCGTGATCGTGCGAGAACTCCGGCTCGTCGTCGAGTTCCTTGTTGAAGACCAGGAACCGGTAGGCAAAGAACCGCACCACCGTCGCGACGAGGATGCCGACAATTCCGGCGGAGAAGAGCATGTTCTTGTCCGTGATTCCCATGCCGTACTTGGCGAGGGCGGTGAGGCCGGTGGAGATGCCGATACCAATGCCGTTAATCAAGACGAACATCATGAATTCGCGCAGCACGTTGGCCTGGCGGCGGTGGCGGAAGGTCCAGAAGCGGTTCGCGATCCAGGAGAAGATCGTGGCGACTGTGGCCCCGACGAACCGGGCCTTCGCTTCGCTGTCGGACATGGCGCCGTGCATCAGGTAGTAGGTCAGGCCGTTGTCGATGACGAAGGCGACACCGCCGACGGCGCCGAACTTCGCCACTTCGCGCCAGAAGAGCGAGGCAAGGCCGCGCATCCGGTCCGCAAGTGTGTTAATCATGACCCTCCGTGGCCTTTTGAATCGGTTGGCCAGATGGCCGACGGCCCATTTTAGCGCCGTTTCCCGGGTGGACGCCCCGGCCTCCTCTAATCCGGCGCGAGGATCAGGGTGGTTCGTGCCAGTTTACGCCGCAATAATGGCCCTGTTTCCGGGGGCCGGGCGCGCGGCGGCCGGTTCCTGTGAGCTTTTCGGTAGGCTGGTAGACGTGACTTTTCCTGTAATCGGGGTGGTTGGCGGCGGCCAGCTTGCCCGCATGATGGCTCCGGCCGCCACCGCCCTCGGCTTCGAACTCCGCGTCCTGGCGGAGTCTGAAGACGTCTCCGCGGTCGCTGCCGTGGCCACGGCCCCCGTCGGCGACTACACCGACCTCGACCAGTTGCTGGAGTTCTCCCGCGGACTGGACGTCCTTACCTTTGACCATGAGCACGTCCCCACCGGTCACCTGCGCGCGCTGATCGATGCCGGCGTCAACGTCCACCCGGGCCCGGACGCGCTGGTCAACGCCCAGGACAAGTTGGTGATGCGTGCCGCGATCGACCGGCTGGAACTTCCCAACCCGCGTTGGGCCGCCGTGGCCGACGTCGACGCTCTCGTCGCTTTCGGGGACGACACCGGCTGGCCAGTCGTGCTGAAGACGCCGCGCGGCGGCTACGACGGCAAGGGGGTGCGGATCGTTGCCTCTGCTTCGGAAGCCGCGGACGCCGCGGACTGGTTCGAGGCCATGTCCCCGCTCCTGGCCGAAGCCAAGGTGGAATTCAGCCGTGAGCTTTCAGCGATGGTCGCCCGTACCCCCGACGGTGAAACGCGGGCGTGGCCCGTGGTCCACACCATCCAGGTCGACGGGGTCTGCGACGAAGTCATCGCCCCCGCCCTGCACATCCCGCTGGAGGTCGCCGCCGCGGCGGAGGACGCCGCGGTCCGGATCGCGAACGAGCTCGGCGTCACCGGTGTCATGGCCGTGGAGATGTTCGAAACCCCTGGTGTCGGTGCCGGCTTCCTGATCAACGAACTCGCCATGCGCCCGCATAACACCGGCCACTGGACTCAGGACGGGTCAGTCACGAGCCAGTTCGAACAGCACCTGCGCGCCATCCTGAACCTGCCGCTCGGGGCCACCGAACTTCTCGGACCCGTCGTGGTCATGAAGAACTTCCTCGGCGGCGCGAACCAGAACCTGTTCTCCGCCTACCCCGCAGCCTTGGCCAGTGAGCCGGCCGCCAAGGTCCACTGCTACGGCAAGGCCGTGCGGCCTGGCCGCAAGATCGGCCACGTCAACCTCGTCGGTGCCGCCGCCGCCGACGTCGACTCCGTCCGGCGGCGCGCCGGCGTCGTCGCCAACATCATCCGGGACGGGCGGGCACCTGCCGGCGCCGCGCCGGAAACCTCCGAGGAGAGCGCGTGAACCCCAGCAACGAAGCCCCAGGATCCGCAAACCGGGCCGCCGGCACCGGGAACGGCCCGATCGTGGGCCTCGTGATGGGCTCCGACTCCGATTGGCCGGTGATGGAGGCCGCCGCCGAAGCGCTGGCCGAATTCGGCATCCCCTTCGAGGCAGACGTCGTCTCCGCCCACCGGATGCCCACCGAAATGATCCGTTACGGGCAAACCGCCCATCAGCGCGGCCTGCGGGTGATCATCGCCGGCGCCGGCGGCGCCGCGCACCTGCCGGGCATGCTCGCCTCGGTGACTCCGCTGCCGGTAATCGGGGTACCCGTGCCGCTGAAAACCCTGGACGGGATGGATTCGCTCCTGTCCATCGTGCAGATGCCGGCCGGTGTGCCGGTCGCCACGGTCTCCATCGCCGGTGCCCGCAACGCCGGGCTGCTCGCGGTGCGGGTGCTGGCCTCCGGCACCGATGCCCTCGCGGACCGGCTCCGGTCCGCTCTGGTGGAATTCGCGCAGGAGCTCAACGACTCCGCCACCCGGAAAGGCGCGAACCTGCGCAGCAAGGTGGCCGACGTGTTCTCCGATGAAACCAGCGCCACACGGAGCGGCCAGTAAGGATCCAGCCCATGAGCAATGGTTTCGCCGCTGCGGCGGAAAAGACGCGGCCCCGAGGGAGCCTGACGGATCCGGTCCGTTATCCCTCCGGGTCGGCCCCGGGGATCCTTTCAAAGCGCGCCTTCCTGCTGATCCTGCTGACGCTCCTGGTCCCGGGCAGCGCCCAGCTGGTCGCTGGCAACCGCAGGCTGGGGCGGACCGCGCTCCGTGTCACGCTCTCGGTCTGGGCCCTGCTCATTGTGGCCCTCGTGGTGCTCGTGGCCTCCCGCCCGACCCTGATCAACGTCATTACCAACCCCATCACCTCGCTCCTGCTGGTCGTCGTGCTCACCGCGCTCGCCCTGGGCTGGGCGGCATTGTTCCTCAACACCCTGCGCCTGATCCGGCCGGTGCTGCTCGAGACCGGGATGCGCGCCGCCGTCGTCCTGACTCTGGTCCTGGCCATGCTGCTCAGCAGCGGCAGCCTGGGCTACGCGGCGTACCTGCTCAACGTCGGCCGGACCGCGATCGGCACGATCTTCGCCAACGGACCCGCGATGGAGCCGTCCGAGGGCCGCTACAACTTCCTGATGATGGGCGGCGACGCCGGGGCCGACAGGACCGGCCGCCGGCCGGACAGCCTGTCCGTGATCAGCGTGGACGCCAAGACCGGCCAGTCCGCCATCATCTCGATCCCCCGCAACCTCCAGAACGCCCGGTTCAGCGACGACTCGCCGATGCGGAAGATCTACCCTGACGGCTACGACTGCGGCGATGAGTGCCTCATCAACGCCATCAACACCGAGGTCACCGACAAGTACAAGAACCTCTACCCGGGGGTGGAAGACCCGGGCGCGCAGGCCACCCTGGAGGCGGTCTCCGGCACCCTCGGCATCAAGGTGCAGGCCTACGTCTTGGTGGACATGGATGGCTTCGCCAAACTAATCGACGCGATGGGCGGCATCAAGATCAAGGCCGGCGGCTGGGTCCCCATCAGCGGCGAGACGATCGACGAGGCCAACGGCATCCACGGCATGCCGCTGGGCTGGATCCCGGCCGGGGACAACACCTTGGACGGCTACCACGCTCTTTGGTACGGGCGCTCCCGCGAGTTCGTCGACGATTACGCACGTATCGCCCGCCAGCAGTGCGTCCAGCAGGCCATGCTCAAGCAACTGGATCCGGCAACCCTGCTGTCGAAGTTTGAGGACATCGTCAAGGCCGGCACTAAGGTGGTCGATTCCAACATCTCCGCCAGCCAGCTGGGCAGCTTCGTGGACCTGGCGATGAAGTCCAAGGGCCAGCCCGTGAGCCGCCTGACCATCGGGCCGCCGGACTTCGACGCCTCGTTCTCCACCGTTCCCGACTTTGACCGGATCCACCAGGCAGTGGACAAGCTGCTCGGCCCCGCCCCGGCTGCGGGGGCGTCGGGCGATTCGTTCCGTCAGCCGGCTGCCGCGCCCGGGCCGCTCGCCGCCGCGGGTCCCCGGCCGGCCGCCGTGCCGGGCACCCGGCCCGGCACCCAAGCGTCGCCGTCGCCGTCGTCGTCTGATTTCACCCCCGTGACCACCACGCCCGAGGGCGAACCGATCACCGAACAGATCCTCAACGATTTCAAGCGCAACGGCGATGAACAGTCAATCCGGAACCTCGTGGCCACCAATGGACAGTGCGCCCCGCTCTAGCCCCTGACCTCCGCCCCCCATTCCAGCAGCTCCAGCCACCGGCTCTCCACGAGCAGACAGGGACCCCGTGTACGAACTTGAGAACGTCCTCCGCCCCTACGCGTGGGGGTCGACCACGGCCATCGCCGGGCTGCTCGACCGGCCGGCGACCGGCGGCCCGGAGGCCGAACTGTGGGTCGGCGCCCACCCGGACTCCCCGTCCACGGCGCTCAACGCCGGCGGGGCCGCTGGCACGGCCGGCGGCAGGGTGCCCCTCGACGCGCTGATCGCCCGTGACCCGGAGCATTACCTGGGCAGCGAGAGCGTGGCCGAATTCGGGGCGCGGCTGCCCTTCCTGCTCAAGGTCCTGGCCGCCGAGAGCCCGCTCTCGCTGCAGGTACATCCCACGCTGGACCAGGCGCGGGCCGGGTACGCCCGCGAGGATGCGGCCGGCGTCGGCCGCGGCGCCGCCACGCGCAACTACAAGGACGACAACCACAAACCGGAAATGATCTTTGCCCTGACGCAGTTTGAGGCGCTGTGCGGCTTCCGGCCCGCAGCACAGTCGCGGGCCGTGCTCCTGCACGTTGCCGAGTGCTTCGAGCTGGCCGGTCTGGAGCTCCCGCCGCTCATTCCGCGGCTGCTCGACGATTTGGCACAGCCAGACGAACCGGCCGCCCTCCGGTGCGCCTTCGAACGGCTCATCGCCGGCGGCGAGGAAGTCGCCGCGGCGACGGCCGCCGTCGCCGCCGCGCTCCTCTCCGGGGCGCCCATGAGTTCATACGTGGCGGAACTGACCACGGTGGTGAAGCTCAACGAGGAGTACCCCGCGGATCCAGGCGTGCTGATTTCATTGCTGCTGAACCGAATCTCGCTCGCGCCCGGCGAGGCCGTCTACCTGCCCGCCGGCAATGTGCACGCCTACCTGCACGGCCTGGGCATCGAAGTGATGGCCTCATCGGACAACGTGCTCCGCGGCGGGCTGACGCCGAAATTCGTCGATGTGCCGGAGCTTCTGAACACCATCGCCTTCGAAGCTGTCGGGGTACCGCGGCTCAGTGCCGAGACCACGATGCTGGACCAGGAGCTGTTCCGGCCGCCGTTCCGGGAATTCCAGCTGCAGCGGGTGGAGCTGCAACCCGGCGCGGAGCCGGTCCCGCTGGCACAGTCCGGTGCCGCAGTCATCATTGTGGTCTCCGGGGCGGTGCTGCTGGACTCCCCCAAGGGCGATCTGCAGCTGGAACGCGGCGCTTCCGCCTTCCTGCCGGCCGCCGAGGCCCCGGTTAACGTGCACGCTGTTGCCGGTGCCACGGGGCCGGCCGTCGCCTTTGCCGTCACGACTGGAATGAAGAACTGACCATGGATTACTTTCTGCAGGGTCCGTACTGGGCCGACGTCCAGCGTGCTTTGGGCCGCACGGTCCACGAACAGACCGGCGACGGCTGGCGTTTCCTAGCCGTAGAGGAGAGCAACCCGGCCGGCAAACTGCTCTACGTGCCGTACGGGCCACTGGCCGATTCCCTCACCGCCTTCGACTCGGCGCTGGAGACCCTGACCGGGCTGGCCCGCAGTTGCGGGGCGGTGTTTGTCAGGGTGGAACCGGTCTGCGCCGGCTTTGACCGCTCCGACGCCGATACCGTGCTGCGTAGCCGGGGATTGCTCCCTGCGCCGGCAAACCTGCAGCCGGAGCTGAGCTGGGTCGTGGATCTGGACCGGGAATTCAAGGACGTCCTGGCTGACATGAAGCCCGTGAACCGCAACCTCTACCGCAACATCCATAAAAAGGGCGTGACTTTCCGGTCCAGCCAGGACCCCGCGGAGATTTCCATACTGCTGGGGTTCCTGCATCTGACCGCGGCGCGCAACGGGTTCAAGCCCCAAAGCGACCAGTACCTCAGCCAAGTGGCTCGGTCGCTGATGCCCGCCGGCGCCGCTACGCTCTTCGTCGCGGAACTGGAAGGCGAGCCGATCGCGGCGGCCCTGGCCTACGACTCGGCGGACACCCGCACCTACGCCCACGCCGCGCTGGACGACGCACACCGCAAGCTCAGCGCGGGCATTCCGTTGCTCGTCACCCTGATGGCCGACGCCAAGGAAAAGGGCCTCCAGCACGTAGACCTCTGGGGCGTCGCACCGGCCGACCAGCCCGATCATAAGTGGGCCGGCTTCACTACATTCAAGAAATCGTTCGGCGGCCGTGAGGTCGCGTACCCGGGGACCTGGGATCTGCCGGTGAAGAAGTTTCGCTACGGCGCGTATCAACAGGCCCGGAAGGCCGCGCAAAACGGGAAGAAACTTCTCCGATTGCTCCGCGCGAAGGTCGGGCGCTAAGGCCCCGTCGCGCCCGGGCGGCTAGGCCTCGACGGCGGTACCTGGGCGGCTACCGCCCCGAGCGGCTAGGCCTAGACGGCGGTTACAGCGCGCATCTGCGCCTCGTACGCGCTGGCAACCATGTCTTCCACGCTGTGACGCATTTTCCAGTCCAGGTCCCGGGCCGCCAGGGTGCCGTCGGCGACGATCCGATCGGGGTCTCCGGGCCGCCGGGGCCCAATTTCCGGTTCGAAGTCGATGCCGGTGACCTGCGCCATGGCGGTCATGATCTGCCGTACGGACAATCCGTCGCCGGAACCGAGGTTGTAGACGCGTTCCAACGTCCGGCCGCCGGCAAGGGCCTGCGCAGCCGCCACGTGGGACGCAGCGAGGTCGGCCACGTGGACATAGTCGCGGACGCAGGTGCCGTCGGCGGTGTTGTAGTCTGTGCCGTTGATCCTCGGGGTCTTCCCGGACGTCAAGGCCCGGAGCACGATCGGGAAGAGATTATGCGGGCTCGTGTCGTAGAGCTCGGGCGAGCCGGATCCGACGACGTTGAAGTAGCGCAGCGAGGTGTGCCGCAGGCCGCGGGCTACGCCCTGGTCGCGGATGAGCCACTCACCGATGAGTTTGCTCTCGCCGTAGGGAGACTCGGGCCGCGTTGGAGTGTCTTCGGTGACGATATCGACCCTGGGGGTGCCATAGGTGGCCGCGGACGAGGAGAAGACCAGATTCTCGACGCCGGCAAGCTCCATCGCCTTCAGCAACTGCGCCGTGCCGGTCACATTCTGCTCATAGGTGAGCAACGGTTCCTGCACCGAAACCCCGGCGTATTTGAAGCCCGCGAGGTGGATCACACCGGTCACGGCGTGGTCTCGCATGGTTCGGGCCAGCAGCTCGTCGTCGAGGATGCTCGCGTGCACAAATGGCACGTCGTCCGGAACGAACTCCCGGTGCCCGCTGGAGAGCGAGTCCACCACCACGGACGGAATCGATGCCGCGCGCAATGCGGCAACCACGTGAGATCCGATATATCCAGCACCGCCGGTAACAAGCCAAGTCATGGCCCCACCCTATCCAATGCCGGACGGGACCGGTGAACGCAGCCCCAGGAACAGCTGCGGCGGCTTGTTCCGAGGGACATGCCCATTCTTCGTCGCTAACCCAGTGGGACATGCCCATTCTTCGAGCCCTCGGCGGGACATAGGGGCATATGTCCCTGGGCTGCGCAATGAACGGGACATGCCCATTCTTCGTAGCCCGCCCGGGGCGCATGCCCATTCTTCGTAGCCCGCCCAGGTGGGCATGTCCAACGTTCGTAGCCGGCCCGGGTGGACATGTCCAACGTTCGTAGCCGGCCCGGGTGGACATGCCCATTCTTCGTAGCCAGACCGGGGGGACATGCCCAGTCTTAAACACGAACAGTGGACAGAATGTGCTTCTGTCCACTGTTCGTGGTTCGCGCTGAGCATGTCCACCGGCCGGGAGGCCGCGGGCGGGAGGCCGCGGGCTAGTGCTTGCGGGCGTAGCCCTCCCACTTGCTGGCCTGGTGCTCGCCGTCCACGAAGCGGATGGTGCCCGACTTGGAGCGCATCACGATGGACTGGGTGAGGACCTTGTCCTTGGAGTAGCGCACACCCTTGAGCAGGTCGCCGTCGGTGATGCCCGTGGCGGCGAAGTAGCAGTTGTCGCTCGAGACCAGGTCGTTGGTGGAGAGCACCCGGTCGAGGTCGTGCCCGGCGTCGATCGCCTTCTGCTTCTCCTCGTCACTGGTGGGCCAGAGCCGGCCCTGGATGACGCCGCCGAGGGACTTGATCGCACAGGCCGCGACGATGCCTTCCGGGGTTCCGCCGATGCCCATCAGGGCATCGACGCCGGTGCCGGCACGAGCGGCCGCGATGGCGCCGGCGACGTCGCCGTCCATGATGAACTTCGTGCGGGCGCCGGCCTCGCGGATCTCCTCGACCAGCGGGCGGTGCCGGTCACGGTCCAGGATCATCACGTTGAGCTGGTTGACCTTGACCCCCTTGGCCTTGGCGATCAGGTGCAGGTTCTGCTTCACCGGCAGGCGCAGGTCGACCATGTCGGCGGCCTCGGGCCCGGTGACGAGCTTCTCCATGTAGAACACGGCGGAGGGGTCGAACATGGAACCCCGCTCAGCCACGGCCAGGACCGCCAGGGCGTTGTTGATGCCGAGGGCGGTCAGCCGGGTCCCGTCGATCGGGTCGACGGCGACGTCGCACTCGGGGCCGGTGCCGTCGCCGACACGCTCACCGTTGAACAGCATTGGCGCTTCGTCTTTTTCGCCTTCTCCGATGACCACGACGCCGTTGAAGTGCACGGTCTGCAGGAAGGAACGCATGGCGTCAACGGCGGCGCCGTCGGCCTTGTTCTTGTCGCCGAAGCCAACCCAGTGGCCGCCGGCGATCGCCGCCGCCTCGGTGACACGGACCAGTTCCAGGGCCAGGTTGCGGTCAGGCTCATCGATTCCGACGGCAAGCGACGGGGAAAGCGTGGAGTACTTCTGGGTCATGGACGCTGGTGACACGTGAACCTCTTCTTCGAGTGGCGATCATTGAACCCGCGGCATCCGGTCTCCGGCTGCCGCGGTGATTCGACTGTTACTGATCATAGTCGCGGCGGTCCCGATCGGTCATGGAATGACCACACCGCGAAACCGCCCGCCGCCGGACGGCGCCCGCCAGCCGAGTGTGAGAACGGCCCGGAATGGGCGACTATAGAGGGGTGAATGAATTGCAGGAAACGCCGCCCGAGGCTCCCGGATCGCCGGCCGGCGGAACGGCGCCCGACGCTGACAGCACCGCCAGTGACCAGCCCGTCAAGCCCGTCATCCGCGCCGCGGCGGCAAAGCGGGCCAACGCATCGGTGATCGGCATGATCATCGCGTTGGTGGTGAGCATCGGCGCTTTCCTCCCGGTGGTGCTGATGAACCCGTCGCCCAACGGCGACGGCTACCGCCCGAATATCAACGTCAGCGCCATCGCCCAGAACGCCGCCGGTGTGGCGGGATTCACACCCGTGACGCCGGAAATCGGCGACACATTCCGTTCGAATTACGCCCGCTGGGAGTCCGGTTCCGGCAGCGGGGTGGCGACCTGGCAGGTCGGCTACCTGACGCCGAAGGAGTCCTTCATCGCCCTGGTACAGACCCGGCAGCCGAATCCGACGTGGCTGCAGCAACAGACCAAAAGCGCGCCGGTGACCGGCACCCGGAACGCCGGCGGACGTGACTGGCAGCTGCGCGACACCGGCAAGGGCGAGAAGAGCATGGTGCTCGACTACCGCGGGACCACGGTGGTCCTGACCGGGCCGGCACAGCTGGAAGAGTTCTCGGTGCTCGCCGCAGCGGTCGTGAAGTCGCTGGACAGCAACCCGGCGGCCACCGTTTCACCTTCGGCCACGCCGGCGCAGTAAAGTAAGCACGGTGACTACTCAACTGACCCCCGCCCTCGCTTGGCACCGCCTGCGCGAAGGCAACGCGCGTTTTGTCGCCGGCGAATCCTCGCACCCGAACCAGGACGCCTCGCGGCGGTCCTCGCTGGTGGAGACTCAGCATCCCTTCGCCGTCATCTTTGGCTGCGCGGATTCCCGCCTGGCCGCGGAGATCATCTTCGACTTGGGCCTGGGTGACGCATTCGTAGTCCGGACCGCCGGCCAGGTGATCGACGACGCCGTGCTCGGCTCGATCGAATACAGCATCGGCGTGCTCGGCGTGCCGCTGATTGTGGTCCTCGGCCACGACAGCTGCGGCGCGGTCATCGCCACGAAGAACGCCGTGGAGACCGGGCAGATGCCGGTCGGGTTCATCCGCAGCCTGGTGGAGCGCATCACGCCGTCCGTCCTGACCTCGCTGCGCAACGACCAGCACGACGTCCACGACATGGTGGTGGAGAACGTCAAGCAGACGTCGCAGCGCCTTGTGGACAGCTCCCGGGTGATTTCCGACGCCGTTGAAAGCGGCCGCGCGGCCGTGATCGGGCTGGCCTACAGCCTCGCCGAGGGCCGGGCCGACCTGGTTTCCGGAATCGGCGAGCTCTAGCAGCCGGGATTCCGCCGCAGGTCACGGTTTTCGGTGGGACGCCTTGGCCCAATAAGCTAGCCCCATGACTTCCACAGCAGATTTGAACACTGAAGAATTCCGGATTGAACACGACACGATGGGCGAAGTCCGCGTCCCGGTGAACGCGCTGTACCGCGCCCAGACGCAGCGCGCGGTCGAAAACTTCCCGATCTCGGGCAAGACCCTGGAACGAACCCACATCGAGGCACTCGCCCGGGTGAAGAAGGCTGCCGCCCAGGCCAACGCGGAACTGGGAGTGCTCGACGGTGAGCTGGCCCAGGCCATTGCCGACGCCGCCGACGAGGTCGCCACCGGCAAATACGACGGCCACTTCCCGATTGATGTGTTCCAGACCGGGTCCGGAACCTCCTCGAACATGAACACCAACGAAGTCATCGCCGAACTCGCGTCCCGCGCACTCTCGGCCGCCGGCAGTGACAAGGTGGTCCACCCGAACGACCACGTGAACGCCTCGCAGTCCTCCAACGACGTCTTCCCGACCTCGGTCCACGTCGCTGCCACGTCCGCGCTGATCAATGACCTGATCCCGGCCCTCGGCTACCTGGCGGAGTCCCTGGAGCGCAAGGCGGTGGAGTTCAAGGACGTCGTGAAGTCCGGCCGCACGCACCTGATGGATGCCACCCCGGTAACCCTCGGCCAGGAGTTCGGCGGCTACGCGGCGCAGGTCCGCTACGGCATCGAACGCATCAACGCTTCCCTCCCCCGCGTCGCCGAAGTTCCGCTGGGCGGCACCGCCGTCGGCACCGGCATCAACACCCCTGCGGGCTTCCCCGAGCGCGTGATCGAAATCCTCGCCGCGGACACCGGTCTGCCGCTGACGGAGGCCCGCGACCACTTCGAGGCCCAGGCCAACCGCGACGGCCTGATCGAGGCGTCCAGCCAGCTGCGCAACATCGCGATCTCCTTCATGAAGATCAACAACGACCTGCGCTGGATGGGCTCCGGCCCCAACACCGGTCTGGGCGAAATCGCGATCCCGGACCTGCAGCCCGGTTCCTCGATCATGCCGGGCAAGGTCAACCCGGTCATCTGTGAAGCGTCCATCATGGTGGCCGCCCAGGTCATCGGCAATGACACCGCCATCGCCTGGTCCGGCACCAACGGGGCCTTCGAACTAAACGTCGGCATCCCGGTGATGGCCGCCAACCTGCTCGAATCCGTCCGCCTCCTGGCCAACACCAGCCGCGTCATGGCCGACAAGATGATCGACGGCATCACCGCGAACGTCGAGCGCGCCCGCTTCCTCGCCGAGGCGTCGCCGTCCATCGTGACGCCGCTGAACAAGTACATCGGCTATGAGAACGCCGCCAAGATCGCCAAGAAGGCCGTCGCGGAGGGCCTGACCATCCGCGAGACCGTCGTCGCGATGGGCTTCCTGGAGCGCGGCGAGCTGACCGAAGAGCAGCTGGACACYGCCCTGGACGTCATGTCGATGACGCGCCCGCCGCACAAGGCCTGATTTCCCGCCAAGCACGACGGCGGCGGCCCCCTTCCCAGCGAAGGCGGGCCGCCGCTGGTGTTTAAGGCCACATCTGCCAATCTTGCACTAAACGAGCAGGAGTGCAAAACTTTACTTTGTGAGTAATAGTGCACCAATTGGCGGAGGGCTCCGCAGCCGAAAGCGGGCCGCGACGCGGGCCGCCATCACCGCCGTCGCGCGTGCCCTGACAGCGGAGCGCGGCCTGAACGGATACACGGTGGAAGAGGTCTGCGAGCGAGCGGACATTTCACGCCGCACGTTCTTCAACTACTTCCCCACCAAGGAAGACGCCATCCTCGGCCACGCGGACGACGAGGTTCCTGCCGACGTTCTTGAGGATTTCATCTGCGGTGGCGAGTCATCGGCGCCCGGTGAAATCTCGCCGACCCTGTTCCAGGACCTCATCGCGCTGACCCTGAAGCTGTCAGAAAACATGGTCTCCTCTCCGGAGGAAACCCGCCAGCTGATCGGGGTGATCAAGAAGGAACCCCAGCTCATGCTGAGGATCATTGGTGCCACGGACGAACGCGAGAGGGAATTCGCTGGCGTCCTCGCACGCCGCGAGGGCGTCTCCCCGGATCACCCGGTTGTCCAGATGGCCGTCGTGCTGCTCGCCAACATCGCCCGCAAAACGAGCATGACTTTTTTCTCCGAGGGCAACACGCGCCCGTACCCGGAGCTGCTGCTGGCCAACGTCTCGGCCGCCCGGCAACTCTTCACCCAGAACTTCACAGAACCCGTCTCCGCAAAAGGACAACAATGAGCACCACCGTAGGTACCAAAGCGGCGGCGGCCCCGCTGCTGCTGACCCAGAAACGCATCTGGATCATCTTCTCCGCCCTCATCGCGGGAATGCTGCTCTCCAGCCTGGACCAGACCATCGTCTCCACCGCCATGCCCACCATCGTCGGCAAGCTCGGCGGCGTCGAGCACCAGGCCTGGATCACCACGGCCTACCTGCTGGCCACCACCATCGTCATGCCGATCTACGGGAAGTTCGGCGACATCCTCGGCCGCCGGAACCTCTTCCTCGTGGCAATCGCCCTGTTCACCCTGGCCTCGGTGGGCTGCGCCTTCGCGACCGATTTCTGGGGCTTTGTCATCTTCCGGGCCGTCCAGGGCCTGGGTGGCGGTGGCCTGATGATCCTCTCCCAGGCCATCATCGCGGACATCGTGCCCGCCAAGGACCGCGGCAAGTACATGGGCCCGCTCGGCGCGATCTTCGGCCTCTCCGCCGTCGCCGGCCCGCTGCTGGGCGGTTTCTTCGTGGACCACCTGACCTGGGAATGGGCCTTCTACATCAACATCCCCATCGGCATTGCCGCGTTCACCATTGCCTGGTTCACCCTGACGCTGCCGAACAAGAAGGCCGAAAAGCGGATCGACATTCTCGGGGTGCTGTTGCTCTCCGCGGCCACCACCTGCCTTATCTTCTTCACCGACTTCGGCGGCAAGAAGGACCAGGGCTGGGATTCCCCGGTGACCTGGGCCTTCGGCGCCGGCGTCGTCCTTGCCGCCGCCGCATTCATCCTGGTGGAGCGCCGGGCCGAGGACCCCATCATCCCGCTGAGCCTGTTCAAGAATCCGATCTTCATCAAGGCCACCGCTATCGGCTTCACGCTCGGCCTCGGGATGTTCGCCGCGATCGCCTTCGTCCCGACCTTCCTGCAGATGTCCTCCGGCACCTCCGCCGCGGAGTCCGGACTGCTGATGCTGCCCATGATGGTGGGCCTGATGGGCATGGCCATCTTCTCCGGCATCCGGATCTCCAAGACCGGCAAGTACAAGATGTTCCCGATCCTGGGCGGGGTCCTCACAATTGCCGCCATGCTGTGGCTGACCACACTGACGGCGGCGACTCCCATCTGGGTCATCTGCGTCCAGCTGTTCATCTTCGGTGCGGGCCTCGGCTCGATCATGCAGGTGATCGTCCTGGTGGTACAGAACTCCGTGCCGGCCGAACAGATCGGCACCGCCACCAGCACCAACAACTACTTCCGCGAGGTCGGCGCCTCGCTGGGCGTCGCGGTGTTCGGCTCGATCTTCACCTCCCGGCTCTCGGAGTCGCTGACCAAAGCCTTCACGGGTGCCGGCGCCTCCAGCGCGGACGCGTCGCAGTCCACCAAAACACTGGATCCGCAGGCCCTCAGCCAGCTGCCCGCCCAACTCAAGGACGCAATCGTTAACGCCTACGCGGATTCGCTCGCTCCGGTCTTCTGGTACCTGCTGCCGTTCCTCGGCATCGCGCTGCTCCTGGCGTTGACGCTGAAGCAGATCCCGCTCTCGGACACCGCCGGAATGGTGGCCCGCGGCGAGGCAGTGGGCGGCGAGGAAGCTGAACGGCTCGAGGCTGAACGGGCCGCTGTCCGCCACCCTGCCGACGGCACGGAACCCGTGGACACCGTCCCGGCGAAGGGAGATCAAACGTCCGGCAACGACGACGCCGATCTGGCCCGCCTGCACGGCTGACCGACCGGGCCGCAGCAGGGGCGGTTCAGCTGCGGAAGTGTGCCTCGCCGTCGGGCTCGCTGGCCCGTTCGATCGCCTCCAGGTGGCCGGGCAGAAGCTCGGGGAAGTCGGCCGGCCGGAACCAGCCCACGGCGAGGGATTCGTCGTCGTTGACACGCGCCTCGCCGGAGACGAAGCGGCACCGGAAGACCAGGGTCAGGAAGTGGCAGACGTCGCCGTTGGGATAGGTGGTGGGACCGACGGTGTCCACCGAAACCAGCCGCTCGGCGACGGCAACCACCCCGGTCTCCTCCAGGACCTCCCGCAATAGGCCGGCCGCGGGCTCCTCCCCCGGTTCAAGGATCCCGGTGATCAGCCCCCAGCGGCCGTTGTCGGCCCGCTGGCCGAGCAGGACCCTGCCGTGATCGTCAAATACCACGGCCCGGGCACCCGGAATCCAGAGGGTGTCGTGGCCGATCTTCGCGCGCAGATTCAGGATGAAATCGGGGGTGGCCATGCCGTCAGCCTAACCCGCAGGCAGCAGCATCGCGGCCGCCGCCCCGGCCAACATGAACGGTCCGAACGGAATATCCGATTTCATCGTTCCCCGCCGAGTTACCAGCAGGGCCAGGCTCCAGAGGCCGCCGAACAGGAACGCCGCAAACGTTCCGGCAAACACGTGACCCCAGCCCAGGAACCCCAGATACAGGCCCAGCACCCCCGCGAGCTTGACGTCGCCAAAGCCCATCCCCGGCGGGTAGACGGCCCGCAGCAGGAAGTAGAACAGCCATAGGACCGCGCCGCCGGCCACGACCCGGAGCCCGGGCACCCCGAAGAGTCCGGCGCCGCCGTCGGCCCCGGCGGATGACTGGAACGTGGTAGCCCCGAGCAGCAGGAGACCGGCAACCGCATACGAGGGGAAGATGATCCGGTTGGGCAGCAGATGGTGCCTGACGTCGATGACGGTCAATCGAGCCGCCATCAGGAGGTAATAGGCGCACGCCAGGAGTACCAGCCAAAAGGCCGGCGGGGCGGCTCCCCCCAGTTCGCCGAGACGATGGATCACCCTCGGATGCTACTGGATTTTGCCGCTCCCGCGCCGCTCCCTGACCGGGTATCGGTGACTGGCGACCGCGGCTCCCCACCGCTAGGCTTCCGGGATGACTGCGCCCGACTCCTATTGGCCCCCTTTCGCCCTCTCACTCACCACGCCCCGCCTCATGCTCCGGCCCGTCCGCGACGAGGACATCCCGGCCGCGGTACAGGCGGCCCTGAGCGGCATCCACGAACCCGGCCGCAGCCCGTTCAGCAGGCCCTGGGCCGAATCCCCCGCCGAAGAGCTCGGCCCGACCATGGCGCAGTGGTACTGGCGCTGCCGCGGAAACATGTCGCCGCAAGAATGGACCCTGCTGCTGGGCATCTGGCACGACGGCGAGTTCCTCGGATGCCAAGACATCGAAGCCAAGGACTTCGCCACCCTGAAGGCGGTAGGCACAGGTTCGTGGCTCAAACGCAGCGCGCAGGGCCACGGATTCGGCAAGGAGATGCGTGCCGCGGTCGCCCTCTACGCGTTCGACTGGCTCGGCGCCGAAGTCGCGGAGTCCGAGGCGGCCGCCTGGAACCAGCAATCCCTGGGCGTCTCCCGCTCGCTCGGCTACGAACTCAACGGCACCACCCGCGCCAACTGGGGCGGCAAACTCCGGGACACCCAACGGGTCCGACTCACCCCCGCCACCTTCAAACGCCCCGACTGGACCCTCCAAGTCCAAGGCCACGAACCCACCGCGAAATACCTGGGCATCCGGCAGTAGAAGCCGCAAGCGGGGCAACGGCGCCCCGCCGTCGCTTAGACACCTCCCGTCGCTGCGCTTCGGTCGCGGGCGACCTCCGCTTCGCTCTGGTCGGCGATGCGCTCCTTTGCGGGCCACCGCAGCCCCGCGAACGTGAGACCGCACAAGCCGGAGGCGGCCCCTTCGCGTAAAGGCACCGCACCCGCAAGCCGGACGCGGCGCCTTCGCGTAGGAGCGCATCACGGCACATCGGCCCCCAAAGGTCGCCCAGCGACCGTCGGGGGCCGATGGGACGTGTCTAAGCGACGGCGAAGGGACCGCGGCCGGCGAACCCGGCCACAGCCCCCCGCGGAGGCGAGCGAAAGCCCGCGGACGAGACCCTAGATCTCGGCCCCCTCGAGCATGTCCGTGACCAGAGCCGCGATCGGCGAGCGCTCGGAGCGGGTCAGGGTGATGTGGCCGAAGAGCGGGTGGCCCTTGAGGGTTTCGACGACGGCGGCCACGCCGTCGTGCCGTCCGACCCGCAGGTTGTCGCGCTGGGCGACGTCGTGGGTCAGGACGATCTTGGAGTTCTGGCCGATCCGGCTCATCACCGTGAGCAGCACGTTCTTCTCGAGGGACTGGGCCTCGTCCACGATCACGAAGGCATCGTGGAGAGAGCGTCCGCGGATGTGGGTGAGGGGCATGACCTCGAGCATGCCGCGGTCCATGACCTCCTCGACCACTTCCTGGCTGACCAGGGCGCCGAGCGTGTCGAAGACGGCCTGCGCCCATGGGTTCATTTTTTCCGACTCGGAGCCGGGCAGGTAGCCGAGCTCCTGGCCGCCCACCGCGTAGAGCGGACGGAAGACGATCACCTTGCGGTGCTCCCGGCGTTCCAGGACGGCTTCGAGCCCTGCACACAGGGCCAGTGCCGACTTGCCGGTGCCGGCCCGGCCGCCGAGGGAGACAATGCCGACGGACGGGTCCATCAGCAGGTCGATGGCCAGCCGCTGTTCTGCCGAGCGCCCATGCAGGCCGAACACGTCCCGGTCGCCCTTCACTAGGCGGACCTGCTTGTCGGCACCGACCCTGCCCAGGGCGGACCCCCGGCTGGAGAGCAGCACCAAACCGGTGTTCACGGGCAGTTCGGCCGCGGAAGGGATGAAGACCGGCTCGTGCCCATAGAGCGTGGCGACTTCGTCTTCCGCGGCGTCAATCTCGGCGATCCCGGTCCAGCCGGAGTCCTTGACGAGTTCGTTGCGGTACTCGTCGGCGATCAGCCCCATGGCGGAGGCCTTGACCCGCATCGGCAGGTCCTTGGACACCACTGTCACGTCCCGGCCCTCGTTGGAGAGGTTCTTGGCGACGGCGAGGATCCGGCTGTCGTTGTCGCCGCCGCGGAATCCTGCGGGCAGCACGTCAGCGGAGATGTGGTTCATCTCCACCATCAGGGTGCCGCCGTCGTCGCCCAGCGGGATGGGGCGGTCCAGGCCGCCGTGTTCCACCCGGAGGTCGTCAAGGAGCCGCAGCGCCTTGCGGGCGAAGTAGCCCAGCTCCGGGTCGTGCCGTTTGCCCTCTAGTTCGGTGATGACCACGATCGGCACGATGACTTCGTGTTCGGCGAACCGCAGCAGGGCCCGCGGGTCCGAGAGCAGCACGGAGGTGTCGATCACGTAGCTTCGGGCGGTCTCCCGGCCTGCTGTTCCTTCCCCGGAGACAGCAGGACCGGCCGCAGCGTCGGATGTCGCTGTGCCGGTCCGTGAGGTGGCTCGCGTGGCGCGAGAGGTAGCCTTCTTGCCCTGGTCGGAACTGACACCGGGCAGTTGTTCAGAAATAGCCACATCGACTCCAGCCCCGGGCCGCTGGCCCGGATTTGTTATTGGTGAGGCGGCTCGGCCGTGAGGCCGGACGCGGCCTCCCATACACCCGGTGCGAACTTCCGCTCCATGTACTGGCCTCCCCGATCAGCCGGCGGCTTGCCCGCTGATGGGATTAACGTACGTCCAAGGACTGTCGAATTCCGGTCCATTTTCCGGCGATTCTTCTTGCCATCAGATGAAGCCCGGATGAACCGCCTCAGGTCCCGAAGCGGCGCTGCCTGCCGGCGTAGTCGCGCAGGGCGCGGAGGAAGTCCACTTTGCGGAACGCCGGCCACAGGGCCTCGCAGAAATAGAACTCGCTGTAGGCGCTTTGCCACATGAGGAACCCGGAGAGCCGCTGCTCCCCGGAGGTCCGGATCACAAGGTCGGGATCGGGCTGCCCGCGGGTGTACAGGAAGCGCGAGATGTCGTCGACGGTGAGATCGTCGGCCAGTTTGCCGATGTCGGCGCCACGGGCGACGGCGTCGTGCAGCAGTTCCCGGACGGCGTCGACAATCTCGCGGCGGCCGCCGTAGCCGACGGCGACGTTGACGTGGATCTTCTCGTGCACCGGCGTGCGGGCCGTGAGTTTGTTCAGCCGCTCGGCCAGATAATCCGGCAGAAGTTCCGGGGCGCCCATGGCGTTTACCGAGATATCGGCGTCCTCGTCGAGCCGGTCCAGGGTGTTGGCGATGATCCCCATGAGCAGCTCCAGCTCTTCGCCCGAGCGGTTCATGTTGTCGGTGGACAGCATGTATAGGGTGACGACCTTGACGCCCAACTCCTGGCACCAGCCGAGGAATTCGTGGATCTTGTCCGCGCCGGCTTGGTGGCCCTGGCTGGTGGGGGCGTTGAACTGCCGGGCCCAGCGCCGGTTGCCGTCGACCATGACGCCGACGTGCCTGGGGATCCGCTCCGGGTCGAGGGACCGCTGGAGCTTCCGCTCGTAGAAGCCATAAAGGAACCCGGGCAGTTCCATCCGGAGATTCACCTGGCTTCCTTGAGGTCTGACAGCAGTGCATTCCTAGGCTACCCGCCGGAGGGCCCGCGGTGCGCACGCCACTGCCGCGGTACCCGGCCTCGGACCTTGTTACTCAGCGGTAACTTACTGGACCGTAGGTTATTATTGCAGGATGGAGAGCAACAGCCCGGAGCCCGGATCCGAGCGGCCCGCGCCCGGCGAGCGGCCCGTGCACGGCAACCACGGCGAGCACCGGGCCGCGGCCCGCGATAACAGTCCGATGGACGACGCCGCCGTCAGGATCGCCGAACTCCTGATGATCAAACCAAAGTGGCGGGGCTGGATCCATACCGCCACGGCCCCACTGGCGTTCGTGGCGGGCTTGGTCCTGGTGCTCCTCGCCCCCACTCCGGATCTGAAAGTCGCCTCGGCGGTCTACGCCTTCACCGGCGTGCTGCTCTTCGGCGTCAGCGCCGTCTACCACCGCGGCAACTGGTCCCCCGGCGTCAAGATCGTACTGAAACGGCTCGACCACACGAACATCATGCTCGTCATCGCCGGCAGCTACACGCCGCTGGCCTGGGCGCTGCTGGACCGGCCGAAGGCCGTGCTGCTGCTGTGGGTGATCTGGTCCGGCGCGGTACTGGGCGTGCTGTTCCGTCTGCTCTGGACCCACGCCCCGCGCTGGCTGTATGTGCCGATCTACATCGCCCTTGGCTGCGGCGCCCTGTTCTACCTGCCGGACTTCTTCGCCGCCAGCGTCGCCGCCGCGGTGCTCATCTGCGTGGGCGGGGCGCTCTACATTGCCGGCGCCGTGTTCTACGCGTTGAAGAAGCCGAACTTCAGCTACGAGCACTTCGGCTTCCACGAACTCTTCCACGCCTTCACGGTCTTTGCCTTCGCCGCGCACTACATCGCCATCGCGATCGCCGTCCTGGGCTGACCCGGCTCCGCAGCCGCTGGCCCGGCGCCTGCACCCCACGCCTAAGGGACGACGCCGGGACTCTGCGGTGATCCGGCCCGACAGGCCGGTGCGCCGACGTCAAAGGTGAGGAAATCCCGCCCTGCTGTGCCAAGCCAACCTCAGCTGGGCTGTCCGGCTGAGATCAGTTCCGGGAGCTGGCGCATGTCGTGGAAAACTGTGGTGCCTGGGCCCGCCAGCCGCTCGGCGGGCGTGACGCCGCCGGCATAGGCAAACGCATACATCCCCGCGGCCCGCGCCGCCTGGACGCCGTAGGTACTGTCCTCGACGACGGCGCAGCGCTCCGGGGCGGTCCCGAGCGTCCAGGCCGCGTGCAGGAAGAGGTCGGGGGCGGGTTTGCCGTTGGCGACTTCCGTGGCGCTGAAGATGCGGCCGGCGAAGCGGTGCAGCAGCCCGGTCCGGCCGAGTGTCTGCCGCATCTTGGCGTGGCTGCCGCTGGAGGCGACGCAGTGCGGAAGCCGGAGCCGGTCAAGCGCATCTTCCACGCCGTCGACGGCCGTGAGGTCCCGCTCGAAGGCCTCGTGGTACCACTGCTGGTAGGTGCTGTCCCACCCGTCGGCCAGCTGGATGCCCAGATGACGTTCGATAGTCGAAATGAAGTTGGCCTCGCTTTTGCCGACGAAGCGCTGCACGATTTCCTCGATATCCAGCTCCCAGCCAAGATCGGCAAGCACGAGCTGGTCCACCCGGACCGAGATCACCTCGGAATCGACCAGGACGCCGTCGCAGTCGAAGACCACCAGTTCAAAGGGACGCGCAGCCGCAGGGGGAAAAGTCATTCAGCCATGCTAGCCAGTCGTTCCTGGAGCGCCTCGACGGAGCCCACTGGAAGGTCACAGACCATGCCGCGGCAGAGGAACACCTGGGCCGAGCCATCCGGTGCTGTCCGGCCGCGGAGCAGTGGCACCCGCGCCTCGACGTCGGCGGCGGCATCCCCTTCCGGGTCCTGCAGCGCAATCACCAGTCCCGGACTGGGCGAGCGCAGCAGCGTACGGTGCAGCGCCGTCCGCAGCGGCGTGTCCGCTCCGACGACGGCGGCTTCCAGCGGGCCCGCCAGTGCGGCCTGCGCCGTGGCCAGCAGCCAGCCGGCCACCCGGGGTGCGTTGGTGGCCAGCGGCGGCAGCAGGGCGAGGATATTTCCGGCCAGGGAGCGGTGTTCCGCGGAGCCGGAGAGCGCGGAGTAGCTCAGGAGCGCCCCGGCGAACCCGGCGGCTCCGCTGGGGGTGGCGTTGTCGAAGGGATCCATCCCGTCGCGCCCGCCCTGGGCGTTGAAGACCTGCGCCGATTCCCCGGCCGCGTCGCGCAGCTCCCCGCCAGCGGCAAACTGGGCGCACGCGGCCGCCAGGATGTCCTCGGCCAGTTCATACCAGAGGGTCCGCCCGGACACGGCATAGAGCGCGAGCAGCCCCTCCGCGCAGAAGGCGTAGTCCTCGAGGAGTCCCCCGATCCCGCGGGCGGCACCGTCGTGGGATACCCGGACCAGGCGCCCGGGCGCGGCGCCCCGGGCCGGCATCCAGTGCACCCGTTCCAGATAGCCTGCGATGCGTTCGGCGGCACCCAGCAGGTCGGACCGGTCCAGCACCGCACCTGCCTCGGCCAGGGCTGCGATGGCAAGTCCGTTCCAGCCGGCGACCACCTTGTCGTCCCGGGCAGGTTGGGGCCGCGCCGTCCGGGAACGCAGCAGCACGGGCCGCGCCCGCCGCCACAGGTCATCGTCCGGACCATCCAGCCTTCGGCCCGGGTGCAGCGGCGAACCGGTTTCCGACACGGCGCCCCGGGGGTGGACGTTCATCATCCGTGCGAGGGCATGTCCGTCCGCGGGTCCCAGCAGTGCGCTGAGCTCCTCGGGTGTCCAGAGGTAGCTGGCCCCTTCGGAGTGCACCCCGTCCACCACGGTGTCCGCGTCAAGGGACGATGCCAGCGCCGCCGGAGCCCCGGAGTCCCCCGAAATGTCGGCGCCGCCGGGGCCGGTGCTGCCGAGTCCGAGCGCGGCGAGCATCCAGTCCGCGGTGCTGCCAGCGACGGCGGCGGCCTCCTCGGCCGTATACCCTTCCGTGCCGCCAAGCCGGACCCAGTGGACGTAGCAGCGCAGCAGCTGGGCATTGTCGTAGAGCATTTTCTCGAAGTGCGGTACGGACCAGTCGCGCGTCACGGAGTAGCGCGCAAAGCCGCCGTCGAGCTGGTCGAACAAGGCCGACCGAGCCATTGCGGCGAGCGTGCGTCCCGCCAGCCCGCGAGCGGTCTCCGCCGTGTCGGAGGCTACGGCGGCGTGCCGGATCAGGAACTCCAGCACCGCCGACGGCGGGAATTTGGGGGCCGCGCCGAAACCTCCGGCCGCATCCTCGGAGCGGGACAGTTCTCGCACTGCCGCGGAGAGCAGGGCCGCATCCGGGGCCGGCGCGGGGCCGTCCAGCCGGACGGCGGAGCCGGCCTGCGCGGCGGCAATTCCGCGTGCCAGCGCGTCGGCACTCGCTTCGACGGCGGTGCGGCGTTCCAGCCACGCCTCGCGGACCGCTTCCAGCACCTGGCGGAAGGAGGGCCGGCCGGGCATGGGCCGGGGCGGATAGTAGGTGCCGGCGTGGAAGGCCCGGCCGTCCGGCAGCAGGAAGACTGACATCGGCCAGCCGCCCTCGCCGCTGATCGCCTGCGTGGCGGCCATGCAGACCGCATCGACGTCGGGACGTTCCTCGCGGTCCACCTTGATGGCGACGAAGTTGGCGTTCAGGAAGGCGGCGGTGTCGTGATCCTCGAAGGACTCCCGGGCCATGACGTGGCACCAGTGGCACGCCGCGTAGCCGATCGACAAGAAGACCGGCACGTCGCGGGCCTCGGCGAAGCCGAACGCCTCATCGCCGAAGGGGCGCCAGTGCACGGGGTTGTCCGCGTGCTGGCGGAGGTAGGCAGAAGGTTCCCCGCCCAGCGCGTTGGCCGCACCGGGCGAAGCAGCGGAGGAGCCGGGCTCAGCGGTTCCCGGAGCCGGCGTCACCATTGGCCTCTGGCGGGGTATCGGCACGACCGGCGGCCGGCCATTGCTTCCCGTCCCGGCCATGCAGGCCGGCCCGGTGCGGCGCGGCCCCGGGAGCTCCGGCGCCGGGATGCCCGGTCCCGGGAAGCGCAGGGACATCCGCCTCGGAGCGCTCTTCTTCCACCTGCGCACGATAGCGGACCCGGCGGATCCTGCGCACCATATCCACAATCAGCAGCGCGGTGAGCACCACGATGAATGCGGTCAGCAGGAAGCCCAGCAGGCCCGGGGTGACCTGATCCTGGTCGAGCCCCGGGCGCAAGGACGGCGACGGAGCGGGCGCCGGGGATGTCGCCAGGGCGATGAGCAAGGAATGCACGGTGGAAACCTTCTGTGGGGAGTATCTTCGGCAGGACTTCCATTGCTTCTACGCAGCATAGAAGTCCCTGCTGGATCTATCTTAGCCCGGCAAAGAAGTCCGTTTCGGGCACGTCTGCCTGGACCCGGGACTGGATCAGCGAGTAGTCCTCCCACGGCCAGGTCTGCCGCTGCATCGCCGGCGAGACAGCGAAGAAAAAGCCCTCCGGATCGACCTGGGTGCGGTGGCAGCGCAAGGCGTCGTCGCGGGCTTCAAAGAAGTTCCCGCACTCGATCTGGGTCGTGGTGGGGTGGGTGGGCGCCGGCGGCGTGTGGCCCTCGGCGTCGGCCTCCAGCCAGGCCGCGAGCCGTTCTGCGTACGGTGACTGCAGGCCGGCTTCCTCAAGCGCATAGTGCAAGGCGCGGAAGCGTTCCGGGCTGAAGGCCCGGTCGTAGTAAAGCTTGCCGGGTTCCCAGGCCGCGCCCGTGCCGGGGTACCGCGCCGGGTCGCCGGCGGCTTCGTAGGCCTCGACGGCGACGCGGTGCGCCATGATGTGGTCCGGGTGCGGGTAGCCCCCGTTCTCGTCGTAGCTGAGGATGACGTGCGGCTTGAAAGCGCGGACCAGCCGGACCAGCGGCGCTGCCGCACGTTCCAGCGGCAAGGTGGCGAAAGAACCGGTCGGCAGCGGCGGGAGCGGGTCGCCTTCGGGCAGCCCCGAGTCGACGAAGCCCAGCCAGCGCTGGCGGATGCCCAGGACCCGGGCAGCGTTGTTCATTTCCAGCCGGCGGGCGCCCGCCATGTCCCGCTTGGGGTGCGGCGCCTTCTCCATCGCGGGGTTTTGAATGTCGCCGCGGGAACCGTCGGTGCAGGTGGCCACCATGACGTCTACGCCGGCGGCCGCGTACATGGCCATCGTCGCGGCACCCTTGCTGGACTCGTCGTCGGGGTGGGCGTGGACGGCTAGGAGCCGGAGCGGAGCCGGCTGGCTGGGGGGCGCTGTCATCGTCGGACGGCTCCTCTTTCTCTTGCGGATTTTTCTGCTGCGAATTCGGTGCTGCGCGGGCGGAACGGGAGTGCGGACTTTCGCACGCCCGATCCACACTAAACTGGATTGGTGACTTCCGAGGAGCAGCCTGCCCCGCCCGCGCCGGCACCTACCAGCCTAGCCAATCGTTACGGCGGTCAAAAGCGTGCGCTGAGCGGCAAGACGCGGCGGGCCGTTCTGGTCGCCGGCGTCGCGGTCGGAATCGGCTTCCTGGCGTGGGTCTCGACGTCAGCGGCCACCGAATCGGTCAGCTTCAAGGACCTTGGCTACAGCACCCCGGACGCCACCTCGGCCGAGATCGATTTCCAGGTCATCAAGAATCCCGGCACGGCCGCCAAGTGCGCGGTCAAGGCCCTGGACTCCAAGTTCGCCGTGGTTGGCTGGAAGGTCGTGGACATCGGTCCCAACGCGGCCGAGGACGGCGCCGACGGCGGCCGCACGACGGTGCACCGGACCACGCTGCGCACCGAATCACAGTCCGTGTCCGCCGTCGTCGACGGCTGTTGGATCCCGGCCGCGTCGAAGTAAGGCATCCCCCCCGCGGGAAGCGGCTCCCGGCGTAACACGGTGTGATCTGCACCGCAGCCGTTCTTGGGTTTATCCACAGCATTGACTACAATGGATCAATACCTCTGCCCCGCTGAGTTGGTTACTGAGATCCATAAGTGGCCACCGTGGCGGGGTCTTTGCTTGTTTGACCAGTTTGTTTGACCACTAAAAGGAGAAGTCCGTGTCGACCACCAACAGCGCAACTGCAGCTTGGCTTACCCAGGAAGCTTTTGACCGCCTGAAGGCAGAACTGGACCACCTCTCCGGCGCCGGCCGTGCAGACATCGTTCAGAAGATCGAAGCTGCCCGTCAGGAAGGCGACCTCAAGGAGAACGGCGGCTACCACGCGGCCAAGGAGGAGCAGGGCAAGATCGAGGCGCGCATCCGCCAGCTGACCGCGCTGCTCCGGGACGCGCACGTCGGCGAGCCTCCCGCCGACGACGGCATCGTCGAGCCCGGCATGATCGTGGTTGCCAAGATCGCCGGCGACGAAGAAACGTTCCTGCTCGGCTCCCGCGAAATTGCCGGCGACTCCGACCTGGACGTCTTCAGTGAGAAGTCACCGCTGGGATCGGCCATCGTCGGCCACAAGGAAGGCGACAAGCTCAGCTACACCGCCCCGAACGGCAAGGACATCACGGTGGAGATCCTCTCCGCCAAGCCGTACGTCGGCTAATTGCACTTGCGGTTAAACCCCGACGCCGGCCCTCCCCTCAGTGGGACGGTCGGCGTCGGCGTTTAAGGACGGCTCAGAACTTGGTGCTGACCCCGCCTAGGGCGCCGCGGGGCCGGACGTTCCGGACCGCGGCCGGCGGCGGCTGAGCATCAGTGCCGCCAGAACGCCGCCGCCGGCCCCGCCCAGGTGGGCCTGCCACGAAACGTAGCCCGCGACGGTGGGTAGCACCCCGAAGAGGATGCCGCCGTAGGCCAGGAACAGCACGACGGAAAGCAGGATCTGGCCCCAGTTCCGGTTGAAGAAGCCGCGCACCAGCAGGAATGCGAAGAGTCCGAAGACCAGCCCCGAAGCCCCCACCGTGACGTTTAGGCCGCCGATCAGCCACACGACCACACCCGAACCGAGCCAGCTGGAGGCCACGGCGGTAACGAAGACCCGCAGGCCGGACAGGAAGACCAGGAAGCCGAAGATGATCAAGGGCAGGGTGTTCGACAGCAGGTGGGCGAGGTTCGCGTGCAGCAGCGGAAAGGTCAGGATATCCAGTAGCCCGCCGGGCGTCCGCGGCCGCAGCCCGAAGACGCCGTTGAGCGAGTGCAGCATCAGCGTGTTGAGGATCTCGATCGCGTAGAGCAACAGCACGAACGAGCCCACCACCAACAGACCCTGGCGGGCCAGGGCGGCGCTCGGGCCCCGGCGCCGTTCCCCCCTGAAGGCGTCAAGCACTCCGGCCGCCTAGTGCACGACGATCGGCTGGAAACCCTCGGCCCGGAGCGCGCCGAGGACCTGCTCGCAGTGCTCGTGGCCCTTGGTTTCCAGGTTGACGGTGATGGAGACGTCGCCCATGCTGATCGAGCCGCCCACGCGGGTGTGGTCCAGCCCGGTTACGTTGGCATCGTTTTCGGCGATGATCCGGGCGATGGTGGCCAGCGAGCCGGGCCGGTCGTCCAGCATCATCCGCACCGTCATATAGCGGCCGGCGGCGGAGAGGCCGCGCTGGATGACTTTGAGCATCAGCATCGGGTCGATGTTGCCGCCGGAGAGCACGATGGCGGTGGTTCCGGGGTTTTCGATCTTGCCTTCCATCAGCGCGGCCACGCCCACGGCACCGGCCGGTTCGACGACCATTTTGGCCCGTTCCAGCAGGAAGATCAGCGCGCGCGCCAGCGCGTCCTCGCTGACCGTGACGACGTCGTCGACCAGTTCGCGGATGATGCTGAACGGCAGCTGGCCGGGCCGGCCCACGGCGATGCCGTCCGCCATCGTGGAAACGCGCTTGAGCGGCACGAGTGCGTCCGCGGCGAGCGACGGCGGGTAGGCGGCGGCGTTCTCGGCCTGCACGCCGATGATCCGGATTTCCCGGCCGAGCTCCTTGGCCCTGGCTTTCACCGCCACGGCCACGCCGGCCAGCAGCCCTCCGCCGCCGACGCCCATCAGGATGGTGTCCACGTTGGGGATCTGCTCGAGGATTTCCAGCCCGACGGTGCCCTGCCCCGCGACGATGTCGACGTCGTCGAAGGGGTGGACAAACACCGCTCCGGATTCGTCCGCGTAGCGCTTGGCCTCGGCGAGCGCCTCATCCACGTTGTGGCCGTGCAACACGACTTCGGCGCCATGGCTGCGCGTCGCGGCCAGCTTGGGCAGCGCGACGCCCAGCGGCATGTAGATGCGGGCCTTGATGCCGAGGGCCTTGGCCGCGACAGCGACGCCCTGGGCGTGATTGCCGGCCGAGGCCGCGACGACGCCGCGCTTTTTCTCCCCGGCGGAGAGCTTGGCCATCCGCACGTAGGCGCCGCGCACCTTGAAGGAACCGGCGCGCTGCAGGTTCTCGCATTTGAAGTAGACCTCGCCGCCCGCGATGGCGCCCAGTGCGCGGGACGACTCCACCGGGGTCCGGGTAATAATTCCGTCGAGCAGCTTCTGCGCCTCCAGGACATCGTCCAGCGTGACGGGCAGGCTCTCGAGGGTATTCACGAACTGATCTCCTTAGGGGGTTTCGGCGTCGGCGCCTGGGAGGTGGACCTCCCGGGAGCGCGGGTCCTCGCCGGCTCCGGCAAGTGCAGGGACTCCCTGCGGGCTTGCGGGTGCCAGCTCTTCATCATGTTCCCACGTTCTGCCCGCAATGTATCGAACGGCCGAGTTTGCTACGGCGAGGATCGGCACAGAGAACAGCGCGCCCGGGATGCCGGCCAAATAGGAGCCCGCGGCCACCGACAGGATGACGGCCACCGGATGCAGTGACACCGCCTTGCCCATCACCAGGGGCTGCAGGATGTGGCTTTCCAGCTGCTGGACCAGCAACACGATGCCGAGCATGAACAGCGCGTTGACCAGGCCGTTGGCGACGAGCGCCAGCAGTACCGCGACGGCTCCGGTCACCAGCGCGCCGACCACGGGGATGAATGAGCCAATGAACACCAGCACGCCGAGCGGCAGGGCCAGCGGAACCCCGATGATGGCGGCGCCGACGCCGATTCCGACCGCGTCCACAAAGGCGACGAACATTTGAATCCGGGCATAGCTGACCATCGAAGTCCAGCCGCGCCGCCCGGCGCCGTAGACGGCCGGACGGGCCTTCCGGGGCATCAGCCTGACCAGGAAGGCCCAGATCTGCTCGCCCTGGAGCAGGAAGAAGATCAAGACAAACATGGCCAGCAGGAGCCCGGCGGCGAAGTGCCCCGCGGTGCTGCCGAAGGTCAGGGCTCCGTTGAGGATGCTGCTGCTGTTGTTCTGCAGCGCAGACGTGCCCTCCTGGATGTAGGTGTCGATCTGGGCGGCCGTCAGGTGCAGGGGGCCCTCGGCGAGCCAGCCCTGGACCTGCTGCACGCCTTCGAGCGCCTGGCTCCAGAGTTCCCCGAAACCGGCGCTGAGTTGGCGTCCAACCAGGGCCAGCGCCGCGGCGATGACCCCGACGAAGCCGAGTACGGTGAGGGCCACCGCGGCGCCGTTGGGTAGCCTGCGGCGGCGGAGCCAGCGCGTGACCGGGCTGAGCAGGCCGGCCAGGAGCGCGGCGACCATCACCGGGATGATGAGGAAGCTGATCTTGCTGAGCAGCCAGATCAGTGCCCCGGCCACGACCAGGATGAGGCCCAGCCGCCAAGCCCATGACGCCGCGATCCGTACGCCGTAAGGGATGTCCTCGTCCAGGGAACGGTCACTCCGGGCCGGCCGCGCGGCACGGGGCGCAGCGATGGCTGACCCCTGCGTGACGGCGGCCGAGGCGGGAGGCGCGGAGAGTCCCGGCGCAGCATAACCGGGCAGTGCGGAGTCGTCGCGTTGGTCAGAGTCGCGTGGGTCAGAGCCCCGTGGGTCAGAGTCGCGTTGGCTGGAGTCCGGGCGGGGGGTCGAGTCCTCGGCTGGCGTCATAGTTCCATAATTCCGCAGTGCGCCGTGGAAGCGAAACGGCGGCGGCGCGCGGAAAAGCCCGGCGCCGGCCGGGGTTGCACGGCGCCGGCCGGGTGCAGCTAGCTCCCGAGCGCGGCGGTGATCCTCCAGCGCATGCTGAACGACTCCCCCGGCGGCAGCCACCGCAGGCCGTCGCCGCTGTTGAAGGCGTTGGCGGGCCCGGTCATCGGTTCGAGTGCCACCGCCTTGGTCCGGCCCGGGAACTTGTCCGTGACGAAGACGTGGAGGTAACGGCAGCTTTCGTCCTGCCACAGGGTCACGCTGCGGCCGTCCGGTGCCCGCAGCGTGCTGCGGGCCAGGCCGCTGTCGTCGTCGAAATCCAGGTCGGTGTACGCACAGTCCAGGTCGAGGCTGCCGGCCAGCCGGCCTGCACGGAGGTCGAAGTCGCCGTCGACGGGCTCGGCGCTTCGCGGAATCAGGCGCGCGTCCGTCACCAGCCGGGTACGTGCACCCACGGTCACCGTGAGTTCCTCGCTCGGAACCTCGCCCAGCCGCAGGTACGGGTGCGCGCCGAGGACGAACGGGGCCGGATCCTGGGAGTCGTTAACCAGGGTCTGGCGGACCGCGAGCCCCAGGCCGCCGTCCAGCTCGTAGCGCACCCGGTGCCGCAGCAGGAACGGGTAGCCGTGCTGCGGAAACACTGCCGCCTCGAGGGTCACGGAGAATTCCGACTCGTCCACCAGGTCGTAGGAGGAGTTCCGCAGCAGCCCGTGGCTGGCGTTGTTGCGTGCTACCTCGGTGACGTCCAGCTGCTGCTTCTTGCCGTTCAGGTACCAGACGCCGTCCTCCACCCGGTTCGACCACGGCGCCAGGGTGATTCCGGTAGCGCCCGGGGGGATCTCGGCGTCGCCGTAGCTCTCCGTCAGCTGAACGCCCGCGCGGCTGTATAGCCTCAGGCCCGCTGCGAGCTCCGTGATGACGGCCAGGGCATCGCCCCGGCGCAGCTCATGCTGCCGGCCGGTCGCGAAGCGCCGGGCGGAGGTGTCCCGGCCGCCTGCGGCGGACGGGCTTGCGGCGGACTGGCTTGCGGCGGAGGGGGAAGCTGGGGAGTCCATGGGCACCACGGTACCCAACGCGGGTCCGCCCGTACACGGCGGGGCTTTGCCGGAAGTTCCCGAAGTCTGATCGAATGATGGGATGCGCGCCAACAGCATCACCCAAGGCACCCTCGCCGACGGCAGGAAGCTCTATTACTTTGATGATGCGCGCGCCGAGGGCGGCGACGCCGGACCGCGGCGGGCCGGACCGGGGTCGTTCGCGGACCGTCGTGCGCTCGGCGAACGGGCGCCCGCCGGCGAACTGCGCTTCGATGCCCTCACCGGCGAGTGGGTGGCCATTGCCGCGCACCGGCAGTCCCGGACGCATCTTCCGCCCGCGGACGAGTGCCCGCTGTGCCCCAGCACCCCGGACAATCCCTCGGAAATCCCGGCGACGGACTACGACGTCGTCGTGTTTGAAAACCGTTTCCCCTCCCTGGGGCCCGACGTCGGGCGGCTCCCTGAGCGGCCGGCGTGGGGCACCGGGGTGCCCGCGTACGGGCGCTGCGAGGTGGTCTCCTTCACGCCACAGCACACCGGCTCCTTCAGCACCCTCGGTGAGGCCCGCGCCCGCACCGTGGTGGAGGCCTGGGCTGCCCGCACCGAGGCGCTCAGCGCCCTGCCCGGGATCCGCCAGGTCTTCCCGTTCGAGAACCGGGGCGCGGAAATCGGTGTCACCCTGCACCACCCGCACGGCCAGATCTACGCCTACCCGTACCTGCCGCCGCGGGCCGCCGTGCTGGCCGCCGCTGCCCGGAAATACTACGACGACGCCGGCGGCCGGGACACGCTGACCGGCTCGCTGCTGCGCGCCGAACGGTCTGACGGGAGCCGGATGGTGCTCGAGGGCCGGCACTTTAGCGCCTACGTACCCTTCGCGGCCCGCTGGCCGCTGGAGGTGCACCTGGTTCCACACCGGCAGGTCCCCGACCTGGCGGCACTCAGCGGCGCGGAGAGGGACGAACTCGCGCCGTTGTACCTGGACCTGCTCCGGCGCCTCGATGCCCTCTACCCAACCCCCACGCCCTACATCGCCGCCTGGCAGCAGGCGCCGCTGGACGCGCTGCTCCGGCCAGCCGGCTACCTGCACCTGCAACTGACCTCTCCGCGCCGCGCCGCGGACAAGCTCAAATACCTGGCCGGCTCGGAGACGGCGATGGGGGCCTTTATCAACGACACCACACCGGAGGCCGTGGCGGCCCGGCTCCGCAGCGCAGCCGCCGGAACGTCAGCAGCCTCACCAGCCCCCGCGGCCCGAGCGCAAGGGAGCACCGCATGAGTGTCCCGGCGGGCATCGGTGAACTCCGCTCGCGGTTCGCGTCCGTCTTCGGGGCGGCCCCCGACGGCCTGTGGCAGGCCCCCGGCCGGGTCAACCTGATCGGCGAGCATACGGACTATAACGAGGGCTATGTGCTGCCGTTCGCCATCGACCGCACCGCCCGGGTGGCGGTCCGGGTCCGGCCGGACTCCACCGTGCGGATGCTGTCCACCTTCGGAAACCAGGGCCTGACACACGCGGACACCGGTGCCTTGGACCCCGCCAGGGCCAGGGGCTGGACGAAGTATCCGTTGGGCGTGCTCTGGGCGTTGGAACAGCGCGGCCTCGCCGTTCCCGGCCTGGACCTGCTGCTCGACTCGGATGTGCCGCGCGGGGCGGGCCTCTCCTCCTCGCACGCCATCGAATGCGCCGTCATTGTGGCCGTCAACGACCTGACCCGCGCAGGACTCAGCGCGCAGGACATGGTCCTGGCCACCCAGCGCGCGGAAAACGACTTCGTCGGTGCCCCCACCGGGATCATGGATCAGTCGGCCTCGCTCCGGGGCGCCGCGGGCCGGGCCGTCTTCCTCGACTGCCGTGACCAGGCCGTCCGGCTGGTGCCGTTCGACGCCGAAGCCGCCGGCTTGGTGCTGCTGGTGATTGACACCAAGGTCTCGCACTCGCACGCCAGCGGGGGCTACGCTGCCCGTCGTGCGTCCTGCGAGCTCGGCGCCGAAGTGCTTGGCGTCCGAGCGCTGCGCGACGTCGGATTCTCGGACCTCGAGGAAGCCTCCGGTCTGCTGGACGCGGAAACGTTCCGCCGCGTCCGTCATGTCGTCACCGAAAACGACCGCGTGCTGCGGACAGTCGAGCTGCTCGAGGCCAGCGGCCCGCGCGCGATCGGCGCGCTGCTGGACGACTCCCATGCCTCGATGCGCGACGATTTCGAGATCTCCTGCCCCGAGCTGGACCTTGCCGTGGAGACGGCCCGCCACGCGGGCGCCCTCGGCGCCCGGATGACCGGCGGCGGCTTCGGCGGATCCGCGATCGCACTCACCCCGGCGGACGCGGAGCGCGCAGTGCGGGACGCCGTCGGACGCGCCTTCACTCGGGCCGGGTATGCCGCGCCGGACATCTTTCCGGTGCGCCCGGCGGCGGGCGCCCTGCGGTTGGCCTGAACGACCCCGACAACGCAAAAACGGGCCCCGCCATCGGCGGGACCCGCTTCGGGTTTACTGGTGCCCTGCGGCCGTCAGTCGTCGCCGCGGAGGATGGCCAGCAGACGGATGATCTCGACGTAAAGCCAGACGAGGGTGACCGTGAGGCCGAACGCCGCCGTCCAGGAGAAGCGCTGCGGGGCACCGCTGCGGACGCCGGCTTCAATGCTGGTGAAGTCCAGGATCAGAGAGAAGGCAGCCAGGCCGATCGCGAGCAGGCCGATGAAGACGCCCAGCGGGATGCCGAAGATTTCGACGCTGGAGCGCAGGCCGAACGGGGACTGCACGGCGCCGGTCCACATCATGACCATGTTGACGACCGCGAAGACGGCGTAGCCGATGATCGCGATCATGAAGAAGCGCATGGCCTTGGGCGTGGCCCGGACCTTGCCGCTTTTGAACAGGACCAGGGTAACGGCGAAGACGGAGAGCGTCCCGATGACGGCCTGCAGTCCGACGCCCGGGAACATCCCGTCGAGGATCCGGGTGAGGCCGCCCAGGAACAGTCCCTCAAGGGCGGCGTAGGCCAGAATCAGCGCCGGCGACGGCTGCTTCTTGAAGGTGTTCACCATGGCCAGCACGAAACCACCCAGCGCGCCGACGATCATCAGCATCGAGGCCAGGCCCTGCGCCACAGTGAGGGTGACGGCTGCGCCCGCGATTACGGCAACGAGGCAGGCCGCGGTCTTCATGATGACGTCGTCGAAGGTCATGCGGCCGGTGTCGGCCGGCCCGGCAGCCGGGCGGTTGTACAGGTCCTTCAGCTGGTCGTTGCTCATGGCCTGCTGTGCCGGGTTCCAGCCGGTCTGGGCCTGGGCGTACTGCGGCTGGCCGTATCCCTGTCCGTACGGGGCTTGCGGGGCCTGGGTGGCCCCACGGAAGCTCTTTCCGTTGAAGATCGGGTTTCCGCCAAGTGCCATTGCTGGTGTCCTCCAGATTAAGGGGGTAGGTGATGATCAGTGGTGAAGTTCCGTACACTTCACGCTACCAATTCCCACGCCCGGCGGGCGCGGGAAGTTCCCGTCCGGCTCCGGCCGCAACCCAACCGTGATGTGGCGGCGTGGACGGCCGCAGCACGCACGCGGCCCGGGTCTGCCGAACCGTTCCGGGGCACCGGCGGCGCAGGACTGTTTAGGAAGCCTCCCGATCAACAAAAGTTTTCTTTAGTCCCGCTACATTGATGCGCCGGGCTCGCTTCACGGTTGTTACGCGATCGCGACGTACTGCCTGCTCACGAGGGCATTGGATGCCCTGCGCGGGCTGTACGATTGGCGCAACAGGGTGACGAATGTCACAGCCACTACCGCTTCATCGCATCGCAGTATCCGTTCCACCCAGTCGCCCTGAACGTTCGCAGTGGTTGCAATGGCGCAACCCAGACCACCCCCATGTGGAGGTTTTCAATTTGAGAAGCACATCGAGAGGCCTGCCCCGGAGACGGCGCGGCGGAATGTTGAAAGCTGTGGGGGCTATTTTCGCCGCCGTAGCTGCCCTTCTGCTCATCGTCGCGCCGGCATCCCAGGCCACGACGCCGGCGCCGACACCATCCCCGTCGAGCACCACGTTCCAGGACACCATCAGCGGCTTCCTTCGCGGCGACGACCGCGCGCCGCTGGCCGGTGTCACCATCACCGCCAAGAGCGGGGACTTCACCGGAACCGCCAAGTCCGGCGCCAACGGCTCCTGGAACATCGGCGTCCCCAAGCAAGGGACCTACGAGGTGGAACTGGACGTCAAGACCCTTCCGGAGGGCATCAAGCTTGCCGAGGGCCAGGAAAACCCCCGGAAAGTCACCTTTAGCCAGACCTCCAATCTCTCGGTGATCTTCGCCTTCGGCAAAGGCATCGTTGTGCAGCAGCAGGACTTCGGCCAGAACCTGATCAACCGCCTCGTCGCGGGCCTGAGCTTCGGATTGCTGCTCGCGCTCGCGTCGGTGGGGCTCTCGTTGATCTTCGGCACCACCGGCCTGACCAACTTTGCGCACGGCGAGATGGTCACGCTCGGCGCCGTCCTGGTCTTCGCGTTCAACGCTATGAACCTGCCATTCTGGCTCGCCATCATCCTCGCGCTCCTTGGCGGCGGCCTCTTCGGCTACGTGCAGGACGCCGGGCTGTGGAAACCGTTGCGACGCCGCGGCACCGGGCTGGTCCCGATGATGATCGTCAGCATCGGCCTCGCCCTGGCCGTGCGCTACGTAATCCAGTTCTACTTCGGCGGCGCCACCCAGCAGCTGCCCTTCGCTCAAAGCGCGGAAATCCAGATCGGGCCGGTCTCCATTTCGCCCAACAACCTCTGGTCGCTGCTTATCAGTGTGGTCGTCATCGCCGCCCTCGGCGTCGTGCTGCTCAAGACCCGCCTCGGCAAGGCCACCCGCGCGGTCGCCGACAACCCGGCACTCGCGGCGGCTTCCGGCATCGACGTCGACTCCGTCATCAGGATCGTCTGGGTCACCGGCGGCATGCTGGCCTCCCTCGGCGGCATCCTCTGGGCCTACTACCGTCCCGGCGTCACCTTCGACATGGGGTCGCAGATCCTGCTGCTCATCTTCGCCGGCGTGACCCTCGGCGGCCTCGGCACGGTCTGGGGCGCCTTGTTCGGATCCATCATCGTCGGCATCTTCGTGGAGCTGACCACCGTGTTCGGCCTCGCCGCCGACCTCAAATATGTGGGAGCTCTGTTCATCATGATCGTTGTCCTCTTGTTCCGGCCCCAGGGCATCCTGGGCCGCCGCGAGCGCGTGGGTTAGGAGACAAACATGGACTTCGGATTCATTCTTTCCAGCGCCGCCGGTGAACTGTTCAGCCCGACGACGGCGGCCTACGCGCTTGCCGCGCTCGGCCTGGCCGTCCACTTCGGCTACTCCGGCCTGCTGAACTTCGGCCAGGCCGGCTTCATGGCGGTGGGGGCCTACGGCTTCGCCATCTCCACCCTCACGTTCCACGTGCCGTTCTTCGTAGGTCTGCTCATCGCCGTCGTCTGCTCGGCGATCTTTGCCCTGCTGCTCGGCATCCCCACCCTGCGGCTGCGGGCCGACTATCTGGCCATTGTCACGATCGCAGCGGCGGAAATTGTCCGCTATATCGTCACCACCAACCAGCTGACCTCCGTGACGGGTTCGGCCAACGGCCTGGCCGCCTTCGAGGGCGACTTCTACGCCATGAACCCGTTCCCCGAGGGGTCCTACCTCGGCATGAACAACCGCGACTTCTTCATCCGGGTGGTCGGCTGGGGGGTCGTGATCGTCTGCTGCGTGCTGGTCTGGCTGCTGATGCGCAGTCCCTGGGGCCGGGTCCTGAAGGGCATCCGCGAGGACGAGAACGCCGTCCGCTCCCTCGGCAAGAACGTTTACTCCTACAAGATGCAGGCCCTGGTGATCGGCGGCGTGCTCGGCGCCCTGGCGGGCATGGTGTTCACGCTCCCCCGCGGTGCGGTGCAGCCGGCCAACTACGGCACGGAACTGACGTTCTTCCTCTACACCTGCCTGCTCCTCGGCGGGCTCGGCACGGTGCTGGGGCCGGTCGTCGGCGCGATGATCTTCTGGGTGGTTCTTTCCCTCACCCAGGGCGTGCTCTACGGCCTGATCGAATCGGGCGCCGTCACGTGGCTGAACACGGTCCAGGCCGGCCAGCTGCGCTACATCCTGGTCGGCGTTTCACTGATGCTGCTGATGGTCTTCCGGCCCCAGGGCGTCTTCGGCAACAAGAAGGAGCTGGCGTTCGCATGAGCATGCACAGCGAAGAACCACTGGCGGGTGCCGGGGCCACCGGCACCGCCGAGACCATCGACTACATGACGGACACGCGGCCCATTGCCGCCGGCGAGATCGCTCCCGGCTGCAAGAAGCGCGATCCCATCGTGGTGGCGGAAAACGTCACCCGCAGCTTCGGCGGCATCAACGCCGTCGACGTCGAATATCTGGAGATCCCGCGGCACAAGATCACGGCGCTGATCGGTCCCAACGGGGCCGGCAAGACCACGCTGTTCAACCTGCTGACGGGCTTCGATACCCCGAACTCGGGCAAGTGGCAGTTCGAGGGCAACAGCCTGGCCGGTGTTTCCTCCTACAAGGTGGCGCGGATGGGCATGGTCCGCACCTTCCAGCTGACCAAGGTGATGGGCAAGCTCACCGTCATGGAAAACATGCGTCTCGGCGCTTCGAACCAGGCTGGTGAAAAGCTCGCCAAGGCCCTGTTCAGGGGAATCTGGGGCGGCCAGGAAAAGACCATCACCGAAGAAGCGAACGTCCTGCTGCAGAAGTTCAAGCTCGACTCCAAAAAGGATGACTACGCGGCTTCGCTCTCCGGCGGCCAGCGCAAACTGCTTGAAATGGCCCGCTCGCTGATGGTGCGCCCGAAGCTCGTCATGCTGGACGAGCCGATGGCAGGCGTCAACCCGGCACTGACCCAGTCCCTGCTGGACCACATCAAGAACCTCAAGGCCGAGGGGATGACCGTGCTGTTCGTCGAACACGACATGCACATGGTCCGCCACATCGCCGACTGGGTAGTGGTGATGGCGGAGGGCAAGATCGTGGCCGAGGGCCCGCCAGCCGAGGTCATGAAGAACCCGGCCGTGATCGACGCCTACCTGGGCGCCCACCACGACGTCGATCTGGGCGACTCGGAAGGCATCAAGGAGCTCGCAGCCGAACTCGAAGCGGACGAGGAATCAATCGTCGGCACCGAAAACGCCGGGCTCATCTCCGCCGATGTCCTCGTGACGGAGGCGGACACTGCACACGGTTCGCCGCACGGCAGGCGCAGCGCCGAAGAGCCGACCCGGGAAGAGCCGAAGCGCGGCGAGCAGCCGCCCAGCACAGCGAAGGACACAGAATGAGCTCCACGAGTGCGGCGCCCGCCGCGAATCCCGTGTACGACGCCGATTCGGTCGTCAAGGTCACCGATCTGGTAGCCGGGTACATCCCGGGCGTCAATATTCTCAACGGTTGCAGCATCGAGGCCCGCAAGGGTGAGCTGATCGGCATCATCGGACCCAACGGAGCCGGCAAGTCGACCCTGCTGAAGGCCATGTTCGGCCTGGTCAAGGTGCATTCCGGCTCGGTCGTGGTCCGCGGCCAGAACATCACCGGGCTGAAGGCGAACAAGCTGGTGAGCCGGGGCGTGGGCTTCGTCCCGCAGACCAACAATGTGTTCGCGGCCCTGACCATCGAAGAGAACCTCCAGATGGGCATGTTCCAGCGGCCCAAGGACTTCGCCGAGCGTTTCGACTTCGTCGCGGAACTGTTCCCTGAACTGGCCAAGCGCCGTGCCCAGCGTGCCGGTTCGCTCTCCGGCGGCGAGCGCCAGATGGTCGCCATGGGACGGGCCCTGATGATGGATCCGGCTGTGCTGCTGCTCGATGAGCCCTCGGCCGGCCTGTCCCCGGTCAAGCAGGATGAAACCTTCCTGCGGGTGCATGAGATCAACCGTGCGGGCGTCTCGGTGATCATGGTGGAGCAGAACGCGCGCCGCTGCCTGCAGATCTGCGACCGCGGCTACGTCCTGGACCAAGGCAAGGACGCGTACACAGGCACCGGCCGGGAGCTCATGAAGGATCCCAAGGTCATCCAGCTGTACCTGGGAACCTTGGCCGACACCGTCGACTAGTCCGTCCATCGCTGCCCAGAGGGCCGTCACCAGCCGGTGGCGGCCCTTCTGCGTGGCTGGCGAGTGTGCGGTGGCTCCACCCTCCGGTCGGCCGTCCCACCGCGCTCCGGAAGCAGCCACTTGCTCGGCGCCTGCGCTCGTTCCTCCCCGGCGGCCCCCTCCCCTCGCAAGCTCGGGCAGGGAGCCCTGCCGCCGTGGGCCCAACGCAACAACGGCGCTTTCGCAAGCGCCTGCCCCCGTCACCCTCCTTCTCCGCAGCGCCTGTCTGTTCTTTGCTGCGCCCGGCGGGTCGGGTCGGCTTTCCGGTCTCGAGCTGTCCGATACCGGCCAAGAGTCTGCTCTGTGTGGCGTCTAGGCCGGTTCCGACACTCTGCCGCTCCTCCCCCGCACGCAAAAGACCCCCGTCCAGAGGACGGGGGTCTTTTGTCTGTCGGGGAAGTGGCCTTACAGCTTGCCGAATTCTTCCTTGACGGGCTTGTAGGTGTTGTCATCCTGGTACTGGTAGATACCGATGTAAGCCTCCGTCGGGTCGCCCGCGTCGGAGAACGTCACGGGGCCGGACTGGCCGTCGTAGTCGATGTCCTTACCGTTGCGGAGCAGGGTGACGCAGGAGGCGAAGTTAAAGCATTTCTCCCCGCCCTCGGACACGTCCTTCAGGTGCTTGGCAATGTCCACGCCCTTGGTGCTCTTGGCTTCTTCCGTGGCGAGTGCGATCAGGTTTACCGCATCGTAGGACTCGCCTGCATAGCTGTAATCCTTGAGCGCCGGGTCGATCGCGAGGAGCTTCTTCTTGAAGTCATCCTTGGCGAACGTGCCCGGGATGGTGCCCTCGGCGCCCTTCAGGGTGCCAGCCTTGAAGTCCTTGCTGTAGTCGGACATGTTGCCGTCCACCATGAAGATCTGGGTGGGCTTGACGCCCTTGCCCGTCATGAGCGGCACGATGCTCTTGGCCTGGTCGAACGTGATCAGGGCGATGGCATCCGGCTTGGCCGCGAGGACCTTGTCTACCTGGCTGCTGAACTGGGAATCACCTTCGTTGAAGAGTTCCTGGGCTACAACCTTGCCGCCGGCGGCTTCAACGGCCGCCTGCACGTTCTTGGCCAGGCCGGTGCCGTAGGCGTCGTTCAGCACGATCATGCCGACCGTCTGGGCGCCGCAGGTGGTCATGTAGTTGCCGAGGACCTTGCCCTGGAGAACATCGGACGGGGCAGTGCGCCAGTAGAGGCCCTTGTCATCCCACGTGGTGAAGTCCGGGGAGGTGTTGGCCGGCGAGAACTGGATGACTCCGGCGCCGGTGATCTGGTTGATCACGGTCTTGGAGACGCCCGAGGAGGCGGCACCAACAATGGCACTGACGCCTTGGCCCAGCAGCGCGGTGGTGGACTGGGTGGCGATGTCCGTCTTGGTGTCGCCGGAGTCGCGGTGGATGACCTCGACGGGTTTGCCCAGCACGCCGCCGGCGTCGTTGACCTCCTTGATGGCGAGGTTGACGCCAGCGATTTCGGGCGGGCCGAGGAAGGCCAGGGAACCTGTGGTCGGCAGCAGCGAGCCGATCTTGAGTGGAGTATCAGTCGTGGTCGAGGAAGCGGGCACAGAGCCAGCTGCGCTGGCCGAGGTGCTGGCACCGGCGGTTGCACTCGGGGCCGGGCAAGAGATGCCTGCGGCCTGGCCGGAAGCCGAACCCGAACCGGTTGACGTCGGCGTGGACGAACCGCCGCACGCCGTGGCCAACAGGGCGACGCCGAGGCTAAGCACTGTGAGCTTAGCGAAGCGCGGCGCCACCTGTGGGAGTGAAGTCATAGAGAATCTCCTCGATCTAAAGGTGCGAACGGCCTTTGACGCGAAAGATCAGGTGTTCCTGATTTAGATTCAAGCTAGTGCAATTTCCGCATGAAAATAAGTGACTTCGGTCACATCCTTATAACACTCGTTGCATATCGGAAATCAAGCCGGTGCGCTCGGTGTGCGGAGGCGGCAAGAACGCCCCCGCACCGGTCGTAGAGACCGTGGTACGGGGGCGTCTTTTGGCGTTCCCCTGCCATTGGGGGGTACGAGAGGAACTGCCCCACCATATGTGCTCGGATTCCGCAAGTCAAAAGCCCAGGCCGGACGCGCCCAAAGGGGTTCGTCGAAGGTTCGGCGCCGGTGTAGGCGGCCAAAGTCACGGGCCGGACAGCCCCGCAGCTACCGGCGACGCCGCCCGGCGCGCCGCTGCCGCCGAGGGAAAACAGGCCTCAATGTGTACCCCAGGTGGGACTCGAACCCACAACACGCGGATTTTAAGTCCGCTGCCTCTGCCAATTGGGCTACTGGGGCGCCCGGCCCATAATATCCCGCCGAAGGGTGCTACGACGCTGCCGGCGGAGCGCCGAACGGCTTCGCGTAACGGAAGGCACCGCTGACGCCGCCCGGCCAGAGCGCCAGCGGCAGCAACTGGAAGTGCTCTGCCCACGCCCGGTCCGGGGCCAGCACGCCGAGCGAGGTGGAGGGCACAAAGCCGAACCGCGCGTAATACTCGGGGCTGCCCAACAGTGCGATGCCGCGCTCCCCCGCGGCGTTCGCGCGGTCGATGGTCTCCTTCATGAGCGCCGAGCCAATGCCGTGACGTTGCAGCCGAGGCGCCACCCCGATCGGGCCAAGGCCCAGCAACTGCAGGTCTCCTGCCCAGCCCCGGGTGCTGATCACATGGCCGACAAGTTCGCCGTCGAGCTCCGCCACGATGCTGAAGTCCGGCAGGTACTCCTCGCAGCCGAAAAGCCGCCGTAGCAGCTCGACCTCTTCGGGCTCGCCGTCGACCGGCAGGCCCGTGACGGGTGAGATGGCGAACGCCGCCGCGGTGAGGGCAAGGAGCTCCGGCCGGTCCGCCGGCTGCTCGCTGCGCAGGACCAGCGCGGGCGCCGGCAGCTGTCCGCCGCCGTTGGCCGAACGGCTGCCTGCGGACAACTCATGGAGGACCTCCAGCGCCCGCTCGGCGTCGACGGCCGGAACCAGCAGGTGGTCGTGGTGGAACCCGGCCAGCACGTTGCAGCTGATCTTCGCCTCGGTCAGGGCGGCGCCGACGGCGGCCGTGAGTCCGATCGCTTCCAGCGAGGAATGAACCTGCAGGGTGATCCAGGCGGCCACGAAGTCGTAGCTCAGGCCCAGGGCGTCGGCGTCGGGCCTCGGCAGCACCACCGTCAGTCCCTCAGCCTCGCGGACAGCAGCCGCGATGTGGCCCTCCAGCGGTTTGCCGTGCGGCCAGAGGGCGTAAACATACTCGCCCTCGCGGACAACTGGCCGCATGATCGCCAGCAGGGTGTTCAGGTCCTTTTCGGCAGGAGTCATGGCCCAAGTCTAGGCGGGACGGACGCCCGGCCGGCCGCTCCACCCTCCCCGGGACCCAGACCAACGACGACAGCGGCCGCTCCCCGGAAGGGAACGGCCGCCGTCGTGGGGCTGCCGTGGCCTACTTAGCGTCCGCTGCGACAGGTTCCTTGGCCGGTGCCTCTACGGGCTTGGCGGCTGCCGGAGCGGCCGGGGCAGCAGTCGGCTTCGGAGCCGGGGTCGCTGCGGCCACAAACGCTCCGCGCGGGTTGTCCAGATCCATCAGCTGGGTCGTGTCGCGGCCCAGGAACAGCGTCCAGAACCAGCCGGAGATGACGCGGATCTTGCGTTCGACCGTCGGCATCGCCAGTCCGTGGTAGCCGCGGTGGGCGAGCCAGGCCAGCGGGCCCTTGAGGCCGATGCGGCCCAGCAGGTTGATGTTGGCAACACCCTTCCACTGGCCGAAGCCGGCGACTGCGCCCAGGTTCTTGTGCTTGTAGTCCTTGAGCTCCTTGTCCCAGCGGGAGGCCCACAGGTTGCTGGCCAGGCGCTTGGCCTGGCGCAGCGCGTGCTGGGCGTTCGGGACGCAGGTGCCGTCCGGCAGGCCGCTGCCCGTGAGGTCCGGGACGGCGGCGATGTCTCCGGCGGCCCAGGCGTTCTCGACGATGCCTTCGTCGCCGGAGACGCGCAGGTCCGCAAGGACGCGGACCCGGCCGCGCGGCTCGAGCGGGAAATCAGTGGACCGGACCATCGGGTTGGCCTGCACACCGGCGGTCCAGACGAGGGTGTCGGATTCGAATTCCTGCGCGGGGGTCTTCTCCGGCAGGTTGATCAGCTTCAGGGAACCCTCGGCGTTGTCCAGCGAGGTGTTCAGCAGCACCTCGATGCCGCGGCTGCGCAGGTGCTCGACGACCCAGTCGGCCTGCTTGGCGGTGACCTCGGGCATGATGCGGCCCATGGCCTCGACCAGGACGAAGCGGACTTCCTCCTGCTTGAGGCGCGGGTTCTTCTTGACCGCGGCGCGGGCCAGGTCTTCCATTTCGGTGAGGCATTCGATGCCGGCGAAGCCGCCGCCGACGACCACGAAGGTCAGGGCGCGGGCGCGTTCGACCGGGTCGGTCATCAGCGAGCCGGTTTCGATCCGCTCAAGCACGCTGTTGCGCAGTGCAACGGCTTCCTCGATGGTCTTCAGGCCGATGCCCTTGTCCGCGAGGCCCTTGATCGGGAATGTGCGGGTGATGGCACCGGCGGCCAGCACGACGTCGAAGTAGGGAATCTCGAAGTTCTCGCCGCCGTCAGCGGGTGCCACCACTGCGGTGCGGTTGGCGTGATCGATCGAGAGGACACGGCCCTGGATCAGTTCGGTCTGCTTGAGGTGCTTGCGGTGCGAGACGACGGCGTGGCGCGCCTCGATGTTTCCGCCGGCCACTTCGGGCAGGAAGGGCTGGTAGGTCATGTAAGGCAGCGGATCCACGACGGTGACGATGCCACCGGCATTCGCGATCTTCTTCTGCAGTTTGAGGGCTACGTACAGGCCGACGTATCCGCCGCCGACGACGAGTACCCTGGGACGGTCCTGGAGCTGAGGTGAGGATGCCATGGTCCCAGAATACCGCAGTTTGTGAAAAACTTCACTAACTCCCCGGGGTATGCGAATCCACTGCGTCCGGCTCACCGCTTTCCGGGTTTGCCGGGCCCGCTCCGGCGCCGCGCACCACTCTCCGCAGCTGGAGGGCTGCCGCCGCGATGATACAGACGAAGAGGCCGCCGAAACCCAGCACCACCATCGCCGGGACGGCGCTGTCGGCCGGCGACGGAGCCTTCGCCACCGGAACGGTCGCCTCGGGCAGGGTCGGTTCCGCACTGGAAGGGCTGGGAAGCGCCGCGGGCTCGGAACTGACGGGATTGCCCCGCCGGTGCACGCGGATCCAGTCCGAGATCGATCCCAGCGGGTTGACCGTGGTTTCCGGAACATCAGCCTTGAGCGCCGCCTCGGCGTCAAGCACGCCGAAGCCGTACAGCGGGTCCTTACCCGGAGCCCCTGCGTCCTTCGCGGTGCTGACGATCCGGTTGATGACCTGGCGGGCCGACATGTCCGGCCATTTGGAGCGGATCAGCGCAGCGACGCCGGCCACGATGGGTGTGGCGCCCGAGGTACCCGCCCACTCCGCGTAGCCGCCACCCGGCAGGCCTCCGGCCAGGCCCTCGGCCGGTGCGGCCACGCCGATGCTGATGCCTTGGGAGGAAGAATCGATGCTGGCCACGCCCTTGCGGTCCAGGCCGGCTACCGTCAGCACACCGGGGATGGTCGCCGGGGCACCGACCTGGACGTTGCCGCCCACGCGGTTGCCGGCGGCGGCGACGATGACCACGTCTTTCTGTTCGGCATACAGGAACGCGGCATCCCAGCTTTGCGGCCATTCCGGGGAAGTGCTGCCGAGTGAGATGTTGATGACCCGGGCTCCGTTGTCCACGGCCCAGCGGACCGCGGCAGGGATCTGGTCCTGGTCGCTCTTGCCGCCCGGGTTGGCCGATCCGAGCCAGGTGGACACCGAGAGGAGCTGGGCCTCCGGCGCCACGCCCACGATCCCGTCCGGGCCGGGGCCCGGGCTGGGAGAGGCGCTCGGGGTGGGGCTGGGGCTGTCAGTTGGGCTGGCGGGCTGGTGCCCGCGGCCGGCGAGCATGGTCGCCACCAGGGTGCCGTGCTCGGGTTTGGCGCCGATGCTCTTCTGGCCGTCGGCGGCCCCCGCTCCGGACACGTCCGTTCCGCCGGTCAGCACACCCTTGAGGTCGGGGTGCTTGCCGTCCACGCCGCTGTCAATTACGGCGACCTTGACATTGGCGCCCTTCGAAACTTCCCAGGCCTTGGTAATGCCGGACTCGGTCAGCCAGTATTCCTTGTCCCTGGTGGCATCGGCGTGGGCCGCGGGTGGCGCGTACAGTGCTGCCGTGGCACTGCCGCCGCCGGCCAGGGCCAAGGCCAGTAACGCGGAGGCGGTCCGGCGGTGCCGGGCTGTTGCTCTGGTCATTCGGGTCCAATCGGCGGTGTGTCTAAGGGCGCGGCGCTTTATGGGCGAGGCGGTCGGCGGCGGCTGCCCTCCCGGCACGGAGCTGCCCGCCCGGCACTGCCGCCGTCGGGAACCGAAGGAAATGGGAACCGCAGGGGTGGGTCGCGCCAGTCCGGGCGTAAGGCTAGCTGATGCTCAGGGCAATCCCGTCAAGAATATCGTGTTCGCTGGTGAGGACCGACGTGATCCGGCCGTCGGTGGCGGCGGACATCCGTTCCAGCACCCGGCGCCAGATCAGGCCGCCGGCGCCGATCACGTCCGCGCGGCCTGGATGCATGTACGGCAGGGCGGCGCGGTCCTGCCTGGTCATCTCGAGCAGGGAAGTGCACGCCTCCCTGGCCGTGGCCAGGTCAAGTTCGGTGCCGTGGATGGCCTCCGCCGAGTATTCGGCCAGCTTCAGGGCATGCGCGGTGATCGTGGTGACCGAACCTGCCACGCCGATCAGGGCGGTGGCGCGGGCCAGCGGCACCGTCTGGGCCGCGCGGCTGATCGCGGCGTCGACGTCCGCTTCCGCCGCGGCGATCTGCTCCGCCGTCGGCGGGTCGCCCAGCAAATGCCGTTCGGTCATCCGGACGCAGCCGACGTCGACCGACTTGGCGGCAATGACCCCGTCGGCGTCGCCGAGCACGAACTCCGTGCTGCCGCCGCCCAAATCCACCACCAGCACCGGCTCCTTGCCGCGGGAGGGCAGGACGCTGCTGGCACCGGCGAAGGACAGCGCTGCTTCCTCGTCACCGCTGATCACCTCGGGTTCGACGCCGAGCAGGTCGCGGACACCGTCGATGAAGACCTGCCGGTTGCGGGCGTCCCGGGTGGCGGACGTCGCCACGAAGCGGACCTGCCCGGCACCGTGGCTGCGGATCAGTTCGGCATAGTCGCGGGTGGCCTCAAGGGTGCGGTCCAGCGCGTCCTGGGCGAATTCGCCGGTTGCGTCCACACCCTGGCCCAGGCGGACGACGCGCATTTCACGCACGACGTCGATGAGCCGTGGCGCGCCGTCGGAGGCGGCCACATCCGCGATCAGCAGTCGAATGGAGTTGGTGCCGCAGTCGATCGCGGCCACGCGGCTCACTGGCCGGCTCCGGTGTCGGCGTCGGCGTCCGCGTCCGCGTCCGCGGCGGTGCGGGACTTCCGGACCGGGGCCGGCCGCCCGACGATGTCCGGAAGCCCCTGCGGGCCGTGCCGGCTCAGGTCCTGCGAAGGGGCTTCTCCTCCGGTGTCCCAGGCGCCGTCGCAATAGCAGCGTTCGCGGGTCCACCACTCGCTGATGCCGGCGATCGCCTCGTCTCCCAGCGGGTTGACGCCGGGACCAGCCGCGAGCGAGTGCCCCACCAGGACATGCAGGCACTTGACGCGGGTGGGCATTCCGCCTGCCGAGATCCCGTCGATCTCCGGTACGTCGCCGATGCCTGCCCTGGTGCCGATTTCTGCCCGGGACAGCAGGTACGCCTCGTGTGCGGCCCGGTAGCCGTCAGCCAGCCCAGCGTCGGCGCCGAGCCGTTCGTTCATCTCATTCATCAGCCCGGCCGCTTCGAGCCGGGACACGGCGGCGGTGATGACCGGGTGGGTCAGGTAAAAGGTGGTCGGGAACGGCGTGCCGTTGCTGAGCCGCGGCGAGGTGGCCGCCACCAGAGGGTTGCCGCAGACGCAGCGGGCGGGGATTTCGACCACGTCCCGGACCGGCCGGCCGAGTTGGCGGCTAAGCACGTCCAGATCCTGGGCCGACGGTCGGCGCAAATCCGCCGGCGCCGTGGCGGAGCCGGCGTTGACGGGATTATCCGCCGGGGAATCATCCATTCGGTTCTGGTCCACTGGTGCGGCACCTTCCTGCCCTGTGGGGACTACCGGATGGCGGTAGTCCGGCGGCGGGCGCCGCTCTTAGTCTGTTGCCGACCGCCTGATGGACTCCCAGAGGGAATCCACCCACGGCAGATTGGCCGGGTCTGCGGCAGTTCCTTCGGCGGTGCGGGCACCGCTCGTCCCGGGAGGCAGATCGCTGCCGAAAACCCAGTAGCCGGTTTCGCCGGGCATAACCATGTTAATCCGGTCGCGGGCCTGTTGCTTCACGTAGTTCGGGTCCTGCCAGCGCGTGAGCTGGCGCTTCAGGTCTGTCTGCTTGGTCTGCTGGGCTGAGATGTCTGCCTGCAACGCTGAGATTTCGGCGCGTTTTTCGACGAAAATTTTAACTGTGGGCGCCAGCATGATGGTGATGGCGACCATCACCAGGCCCAGGGCCAGCATGCGGCCGGAGAAGGCCTTCGCCGGGACGGGCCCGAGGTCGTCCGGTTCGCCGGCGGGGTTGCCGGCGGGGTTGCCGGCGTGGCCCGTGGCTGCCCTGGCGGGCCCGCCGGCGGAGCTTCGTACCGCTCCCGCCGGTGTCCCTGCGGGGGCGCGGCGGCTAGTCTCAGCTGGGACGGCGGCCGACGGTGCGTTGCCACTTCGGGTAGGCGGGACGTCCGGACCGGTTCCGCGCCGGGAGCCGCCGAAGTCGGCCTTGATGACATCGCCGCCGTCGGCTTCCCCCTGGCCGGCGGCCGAAGACTTCGAGGCCGCAGGGGCGGCCCGGGGAACCTTGGGACGGCGGGTTGCCATGTCACTCCTTCAAACAGGCCACAAAAAGACCGGCCAAACAGAACCGGTGGCCATGGTCATTCCACCATAGCCACCGGTTCCTGATTTTTGCGGGTACTAGCCCTTGAAACGCGGGAAGGCGCTGCGTCCGGCGTAGCGTGCGGCGTCGTCGAGTTCTTCCTCGATGCGGAGCAGCTGGTTGTACTTGGCGACGCGCTCGGAGCGGGCCGGGGCACCGGTCTTGATCTGGCCCGCGTTGGTGGCAACCGCGATGTCGGCAATCGTGGTGTCCTCGGTTTCGCCGGAGCGGTGCGAGGTGATGGTCGTGTAACCGGCGCGCTGGGCCAGGGAGACGGCGTCGAGCGTTTCGGTCAGCGAGCCGATCTGGTTGACCTTGACGAGCAGCGAGTTGGCGGTCTTCGAATCGATGCCGGTCTGCAGCCGCTCCGGGTTGGTGACGAACAGATCGTCGCCCACGATCTGGACCTTGTCGCCGATCGCATCCGTGAGGGTCTTCCAGCCCTCCCAGTCGTTCTCGTCCAGCGGGTCCTCGATCGAGACCAGCGGGTAGTCGGCGACCAGTTCCGCGTAGTAGGCGCTCATGTCGGCTGAGCTGAGGGTCTTGCCTTCGAACTGGTAGGCGCCGTCCTTGAAGAATTCGGAGGAGGCGACGTCGAGGGCGAGCGCGATGTCCTTGCCCGGGGTGTAACCGGCGTTCTTGATGGCTTCCTGGATCAGGTCCAGGGCCGCGCGGTTGGAGGGCAGGTTCGGTGCGAAGCCGCCCTCGTCGCCGAGGCCGGTGGCCAGGCCCTTGGACTGCAGCACCGCCTTGAGCGCGTGGTAGACCTCGACGCCCCAGCGCAGGCCCTCGGAGAAGGTTTCGGCGCCGAGCGGGACCACCATGAATTCCTGGATGTCGACGTCGGAGTCGGCGTGCGAGCCGCCGTTGAGGATGTTCATCAGCGGCACCGGCAGGACGTGGGCGTTCGGGCCGCCCAGGTACTTGTAGAGCGGCAGGTCGGCCGAGGCGGCTGCGGCGTTGGCGACGGCGAGCGAGACGCCCAGGATCGCGTTGGCGCCGAGCTTGCCCTTGTTGGGGGTGCCGTCCAGGTCGATCATGGCCTGGTCGATGCTGCGCTGGTCGGTCGCGTCGAAGCCAATCAGCGCGGGCGCGATCTGGTCGATGACTGCGTCGACGGCCTTCTGGACACCTTTACCCAGGTAACGGCCCTTGTCGCCGTCGCGGAGCTCCACGGCCTCATGCTCGCCGGTGGAGGCGCCGGAGGGAACTGCTGCGCGGCCGATCTGGCCGTCGGAGAGCAGAACTTCAACTTCTACTGTCGGGTTGCCGCGGGAATCGAGAATCTCGCGGGCGTGGATGGCATCGATAAGCGCCATGAATATGCTCCTTTGGGTGAAGCGATCTGCTGGGAATCTGACTGCTGGGAATCTAGCGGTGGATCGAGCTGAAAACCGACGTCCTCGTCGTCTCTAGCCTAGTCGAGAGTGGGCCTCGTTACGGAAGGCTATCCAGTCCCCGGACGCTGCGCAGGTATCCTCCGGCGGGATGCCGCGCGATGCCGGTCTTCACGTGCCGGAACCGGGGCGTGCGTTGTGTTCGAAGCGCCGGTTGGCGGCGCGCAGGGCACGTTCGGCGTCCAGTCCGTTGCGGCGGGCGGCGGCGACAATGCCGAACAGCAGTGCGCCGAGCTCCTCCTCGGTGGCGGCTCCCGCACCGGAGGCGGGTTCAGTGGCCGGCGGCAGGCCGGCGCGGCCGGCGCGGTCCAGCAGCTTCTGTGCCCGGGCCAGCGCCGGCAGCGCGGCCGGCACGCCCTCGAACGCGTCCCGGCGTTCGGGCTTCTCGGCCTTTTTGACGGCGTCCCAGGTCAGCACGATCTCCTGCACCGTGGCCGGGAAGGAGTCCTGCAGGGAGCCGTCGGGGCGGAAGACGTGCGGATTGCGCCGGACCATCTTCTCCTGCAGCCCCCGGGCGACGTCGTCGAAGTCAAAGGCGCCGCGCTCCTCGGCGAGCCGGGCATGCAGGACCACCTGCAGCAGGACGTCGCCGAGTTCGGCCTGAAGTTCGGTGTCGCCGCCGCCGGCTTCGATGGTGTCGGCGACCTCAAAGGCCTCCTCGAGGAGGTACTCCACGAGGGATTCGTGGCTGAGGGCGCCCATCCAGGGGCAGTGGACGCGCAGCTCGGCGGCTGTTCGCAACAGGTCGCCGAGCGGAGCGTCCACGGCGTTGGGGTCCTTAGCCAAGGTCGGCGTAGGCCTCGTTGATGTACTCGACCAGGGCTTCCTTTTCCTCCAGCGGCAGGAAGGCGGCCTCGGCCGCGTTCAGGGTCAGCTCGAGCAGGTCGTCCAGGTCGTAGTCGAAGGTTTCCACGAGCAGTTCGAACTCGTCCGTCAGGGTCACGCCGCTCATCAGCCGGTTGTCCGTGTTGATCGTGACGTTGAAGCCGAGCTGGTAGAGCATGTCCACCGGGTGGCTTTCGATGCCCTCACCGAAGCGGGCGATCGCGCCGGTCTGCAGGTTGGAGGACGGGCAGATTTCCAGGGCGATGCCCCGGTCCCGGACCCAGCTGGCGAGCTCGCCGAGGGTCACGAGGCCGATGTTGTCATCGACTTCGTCACTGTCGGGGTCCGCGTCGCCGGCGCCGTCCTCGTCGAACTCGACGGTGACGTCTTCGGCGATCCGCACGCCGTGGCCCAGGCGCAGGGCCCGGCCGTCCACCAGCGCGGACTGGATGCTCTCCAGGCCGGCGGCTTCGCCGGCGTGGATGGTGGCCGGGAAATTGTGCTGGGCCAGGTAGGTGAAAGCGTCCTTGAAGCGGGCCGGGAGGAAGCCGTCCTCGGCGCCGGCAATATCGAAGCCCACGGCGCCCTTGTTGCGGTGCCGGACGGCAAGTTCTGCGATCTCCTGGCCGCGGTCGGCGTGCCGCATGGCCGTGATCAGCTGGCCGACCTGGATATCGCGGCCGGTCTCGGCCACGGCGTCGACGCCCGCGTCGAGGCCGGCTTGGACTGCCTCAACCGCGTCGTCCAGGGACAGGCCCTGCTGCAGGTGCTGCTCCGGGGCCCAGCGCACCTCGCCGTACACGACGCCGTCGTCCGCGAGGTCCTCGACGAATTCCTTCGCGACGCGGAACAGGCCTTCCTTGGTCTGCATGACGGCGATGGTGTGGTCGAAAGTCTCAAGGTAGCGCACCAGCGAGCCGGAGTCGGCGGATTCGCGGAACCACTCGCCCAGCGCCACCGGGTCGGTGGAGGGCAGAGTGTGGCCGGCTTGTTCGGCAAGTTCAATGATGGTGGCGGGGCGCAGGCCGCCGTCCAGATGGTCGTGAAGCGAAACCTTGGGGAGGCTCTTCAGGTCGAAGTCGAGGTCAGGGGCAGCGTCAAGATTAGTCTCAGTCACGTTCCAACCATAGGGTCGGACGGCGCCGCGCGCTACTTGCGGGACGCGTCGCTGTCCGCGGTCCGGGCACCGAGCGCGGAGCCGGGCGCCGGCACCGCCCCGTCGTCCGGCACGGCGTCCGCGGGCGCCGGCTGGTCGTGCCGTCCGAGGCGGTTGTGCCACCACCGCAGGGCGTGGTCGATGGCAACGCCCAGGACAAGCGCAAACACGACGGCGATCCCGGCGCTCAGGAGCGGGTTGTGGTGCAGCCAGGGGAAGGAGCTGGCCAGGACGCCGATCCCGATCGAGTAGACCACCCAGGTGAAGCAGGCGAAGGCGTCCAGGAAGAAGAACCTGCGGCGCGGGAAGGCCGTGGTGCCTGCGACGTAGTTGACGGCCACCCGGCCCCAGGGAATGTAGCGGGCCGTGAAGATCAGCACGGCGCCGCGTTTCTCAAGTTCGTAGCGGGCCCAGCCGAACACCCGTTGCACCTTCGGCTTGCGCATCCAGCGAAACCGCTCAAGGCCGATCTTCCGGCCCAGCAGGTAGGCCATGTTGTCGCCGGCGATCGCGCCGACCAGTGCCGTCAGGCCGAGCAGCCACAGGTTGGGCTCGCCGCTGTGCCGCGAATAGGCGGCCAGTGCCACGATCAGCGTCTCGCTGGGGACCACCATGGCGAAGCCGTCAACGAAGAAAAAGGCCAGCAGCACGGGGTAGATCCACCACTGTCCGGCTGCATGGAGCACGGCCTCATTAATGAACTCCACGCGGCTGTGCTCCTAGACAACTGAAAGGGTCGGGACGTAACCGGGACGGACTGGATTGGAACTCACAGGCAGACGGCACCGACGTGACATGAATCGCACCTAAGTGTCCCACGCGCGGGGCGTATTGCGCTACGCGCGCTGCATGATGACGCCGGCTGCGGCTCCGGCGTGCTCGGCACGGTTCCTACCCCTCGGCTGGCGGCGCTGACCGGTCCGCCGCCAGCTCCTCAGGCAGCCTGCCGCGCAGCCTGCTGATGGCGAGGTCGACGGCGATGCCCAGGGCAATGGCGCAGATGATGGCGATGCTGGCGCCCAGCAGGTGGTTGTCCTCGAACCACTGGCCGAAGAAGAGACCGATGGCGACCGAGTAGCCGGACCACAGCATGGCGGACAGGACCGTTAGCCCGACGAAACTGGAGTGCGCGTAGTTGGTGGCGCCGGCGGTCAGGTTGACGGCCACCCGGCCGATCGGGACGAACCGCGCAACCATGATCAGCGACGCCGGCCGTTTCCGGAGCTCGTCGCCCGCCCACCGGAATGCCCGCTGTGCCCGGTGCCTGCGCATCCATGCCCAGCGGCCGGTTCCGGTGGCCCGGCCGATCAGGTAGGCGATGTTGTCTCCGGCAAAGGCGCCGGCGGCGGCCACCACGATCAGCAGGAGCGGGTCGGGCACCCCGGCTGAGGCGGCGACGGCCGCCAGGCCGACCACCACCGATTCGCTCGGGACCGGCGGAAAAAACCCGTCGATCAAGCAGCAGGCGAAGACGAGGAACAGGGCCCAAGGCTGGCCTGCGGCTGCCAGGATGAAGTCGTTAATTGCCTGCACGGTTTCCTAACGCACGGCGGAACCCGGTTTCTCCCGGAATGCTGGTGCCAGTCTAATGCCGGACGCCTAGGCGATGCGGTCGATGATGAGTTGCTGGGCCGGCCGGGAGCCTTCGGGTGCGATCACTGCGGCGTGTTCGAGCGCCTCTTTGGCCCGCTCGAATTTCCCCGGGGTGTCCGTGAGCAGAGTCATCAGCGGCTCGCCAGCGCGGACCGTGGCGCCTGGTTTGGCGTGCATCCGTACCCCGGCTCCGGCCTGGACCTGGTCCTCCTTGCGGGCGCGGCCGGCGCCAAGACGCCAGGCCGCGACACCCACGGCCATCGCGTCGAGCTCCACCAGCACGCCGTCGGCCGGCGCGTAAATGGTCTCGGATTCCTCGGCGACGGGGAGCTTCGCCCGCGGGTCGCCGCCCTGGGCCTCGATCATCCGGTTCCAGACGTCCATGGCCCGGCCGTCCTTGAGCGCGGCGCGCGGATCGGCGTCGCGGATGCCGGCGCCGGCCAGCATCTCTTCGGCCAGGCGGACAGTCAGTTCGACGACGTCTTCCGGGCCGCCGCCGGCGAGAACCTCCACGGATTCCTCGACCTCGATCGCGTTGCCCGCGGTGAGGCCCAGAGGCGTATTCATGTTGGTCAGGAGCGCCACCGTGTGGACACCTGCGTCCTTGCCTAGGGCCACCATGGTTTCGGCCAGTTCCCGCGCCCGAGCCTCATCCTTCATGAACGCGCCGCTGCCCACCTTGACGTCCAGGACCAGCGACCCGGTGCCCTCGGCGATCTTCTTGCTCATGATCGAGGAGGCGATCAGCGGAATGGCCTCCACCGTGCCGGTCACATCGCGGAGCGCATAAAGCTTCTTGTCCGCGGGGGCCAGCCCGGCGCCTGCGGCGCAGATGACGGCTCCCACGTCCTGCAGTTGGGCCAGCATTTCCTCGTTGCTCAGGTCCGCGCGCCAGCCCGGGATCGCTTCCAGTTTGTCCAGCGTGCCGCCGGTGTGGCCGAGGCCGCGGCCGGAGAGCTGCGGGACAGCGACGCCGAAGACAGCCACCAGCGGGGCCAGCGGAAGGGTGATCTTGTCCCCCACGCCGCCGGTGGAGTGCTTGTCCGTGGTGGCTTTCACGCCGCCGTCGGGCCGGCGCAGGCTGGAGAAATCCATCCGCTCGCCGGAGGCGATCATCGCGGCGGTCCAGCGGGAAATCTCGGCCCGGTCCATTCCGTTGAGCAGAATGGCCATGTTGAGGGCCGCCATCTGTTCCTCGGCGATTGCGCCGCGCGTGTAGGCGTCGATCGTCCAGTCGATCTGGGCGGCGCTGAGGACGCCTTTGTCCCGCTTGATGCGGATGATGTCGACGGCGTCAAACGCGTCAGCGCGGCTGCTGGTCTGTGTCACGGGGTTTCCTCCAGGTTCTCGGGGCCAAATGCATCGGGCAGCACCTGGTCCATCGTCTTGATGCCGTGGGTGGTCATGAGCTCCATGTCGGGGGCCCGGAATTCGTAGAGCAACTGCCGGCAGCGGCCGCACGGCATCAGCACGCTGCCGTCCGCGTCCACGCAATAGAAGGCGCGCAGCAGACCGCCGCCGGTCATGTGCAGGTTGCCGACCAGCGCGCATTCGGCGCACAACGTGAGCCCGTAACTGGCGTTCTCGACGTTGCAGCCACTCACGATCCGGCCGTCCGCGGTGAGGGCAGCCGCCCCCACCGCGAACTTCGAATACGGTGCATAGGCATTCTTCATCGCCGCGACCGCGGCGGACGCCAGGGCCGCCCAGTCGACGCCGGGGGCCGGGGCGCCGGAACCTGCGACGCCGGGACCCGGGGCCCCGAAGGCCTGCTCTTCGCGCATGGCTCTCAGCCCTTGACGTACGGTATGCCGTCGGCCGCGGGCGGCCTGGACCGTCCCACCAGCCCGGCGACGGCGATCACGGTCAGGGCGTACGGCAGCATTGCCATGAACTGGCTGGGCACCGGTGAGCCGATGATGGTGATGATGCTCTGCAGGTTGTCGGCGAAGCCGAACAGCAGCGCGGCCAGGAACGCCCCGATGGGGTTCCAGCGGCCGAAGATCATGGCCGCCAGGGCGATGTAGCCGCGGCCGCCGGACATGTCCTTGCTGAACGCGTCCACCGAGACCAGGGTGAAGAAGGAGCCTCCGATACCGGCGATCGCCCCGCCCATGAGGACGTTAAGGAATCGGGTCCGGTTGACGTTGATGCCCACCGTGTCCGCCGCCTGCGGGTGTTCGCCGACGGCACGCACGCGAAGGCCCCACTTGGTGTGGAACAGGCCCACGTAGACCACGATCACGGCGACGTACATCAGGTAGCCCACCAGCGACTGATGGAACAGGATGGGTCCGATGATCGGGATGTCGGCGAGGAACGGGATGTCGACCGCCTGCAGCCGGCCGGGCTTGTTCAGGTGCTCGGGATCGGCCGTGAGCAGGGTGGAGAACAGGAAGCTGGTGAGGCCGCTGATCAGGACGTTGAGCACCACGCCGACGATGATCTGGTTGACGAGGTATTTGATGCTCACCACGGCCAGGACCAGGGACACGAGCGCACCCGCCACTGCCGCCGAGATGAGTCCCACGTAGACGTTGCCCGAAACGGTGGCGACGACGGCGGCCGAGAAGGCGCCGAGGAGCAGCTGGCCCTCGATGGCGATGTTCACCACGCCGGCACGCTCGCAGAGCACGCCGGAGAGCGAGCCGAAGACCAGCGGAACGGCCAGGGTCACCGCGCCGGCCATCAGCCCGCCGAGGGAGATAGACGGTTCGGTGTCCCGGCCACCGGCGACGATCCAGATCATGAAGCCGACCAGGAAGACCACCGCGAAGGTGCCGCCCAGCCACGCCGGGACCTTCTTCCGCTGTACGGTCAGGAAGCAGGCGTACCCGGCCAGTGCCAGCAGCAGGACGGAGCAGATCCAGCCGAGCACCATCGAGGGTACGGTGATCTTCTCTACCCGGGCGACGCCCAGGGCGGCAAGACCAAGGACGACGACGGCGGCGATGGTGGTCGCGGGAATCCAGCGGTCCACCGGAGCGCCCTCGCGGCGCTGGCTGATCCACCGGTAGCCGACGTACGCGGCGGCCGCCAGGGCGACGGCCAGGGTGATCCAGGCCGCCGCGGAGGAGGCGCTGGGGTCTCGTGCCTCGGCGATCCGGAAGCCGGCGGACTTAGTGTTGGCCAGGAAGCCGAACAGGACCGTGCCAAGGACGGCCAGCAGGCCCAGCCCGACGCCGGCCTTCCAGCTCACCAGCTCCGAGGTGGCCGCCGTGGCGCCGCTCCGGCCGTTGCCGGCGCGGTTGGCGCCGTGTCCGGTGCCGGGCTGCTTGCTGGCGGGAGATTGTGTCGTGGCGCTCATGCTGCCGCTCCGCTCTTCACGCCGCCGGTGGTTGAGCCGACGGTTCCACTTTTGGTGGTCTTCTTCTTACGGGGGGTAAGTCCGAATATCGCACGGACCAGCGGCGGCGCCGCGATGAACAGCACGATCAGCGACTGGATGACCAGCACAATGTCGATCGGGGTCTGCGTCTGCGCCTGCATGGCCACGCCGCCGGCGCGGAACGCACCGAACAGCAGGCCCGCGAAGAAGGTTCCCCACGGCGTCGAGCGTCCCAGCAGTGCCACCGTGATGGCGTCAAAGCCGATCGAGGCGGCGACGCCGCCGGAAAGGTACTTCTCCGTACCGGACACCTGGGCGATGCCGGCCAGCCCCGCCAGGGCGCCGGCGATCGCCATCACCAGGATGGTGCTGCGGGCGACGTTGATCCCGGCGGTGCGGGCGGCGCTGGGGTTCGCCCCGACGGCCCGGAACTCGAAGCCGATCGTGGACCGGTTCAGCAACCACCAGACGAACGCGGTGGCCACGATCGCGGCCAGAAAGCCGGCGTGCAGGCGGAACTGCGGTCCCAGCAGTTCCGGGAACAGCGCGGTGGAGTCCAGGAACGGCGAGATGGGGTTGGTGGATCCCTTGCGCTGGAACGCCGGGGTGGTGAGCAGGAAGAGCAGCAGGAAGTTGGCGATGTAGTTGAGCATGATGGTCACGATCACCTCATGCGCGCCGGTGCGGGCCTTCAACAGGCCCACGACGCCGCCCCAGACCGCGCCGCCGACCAGGCCGGCGAGGATGACCACCAGTAGGTGCAGCCCGATCGGCAGGTGCCAGGCGAAGCCGGCATAGGCGCCGAAGAGCGCACCGAAGATGATCTGGCCCTGCGCACCGATGTTGAACAGACCGGCGCGGAACGCCAGGGCGACGCCGAGCCCGGCGCAGATCAGCGGGGTGGCAACCGTGAAGGTCTCGGTGATCGGGTACAACTGGGCGCCCAGGTCGGTGCCGGCCCAGTTGAAGATCGAGCCTTGCACCAGCGCAATGTACGGCCGGATGACCTCGGTCAGGAGGTCCCCGGGCTGGGCGAAGAAGTAGCCTGCCGCGGCCGCGACCTTGGGATTGGTCACGGCCATCAGGATGCCGCCGAGCACGATGGCGAGCAGCACGGACAGAACGGAAACCATGGCGTTGCCGGTGAAGATCTGGTGCAGCACCGAGCCGCCGTCCCCGTTCCGGTCCCGGCTGCGCCGCTGGGTGGCGGCCGGAACCGCCGACGGCGGCATCTGGCCGCCGGCGGTGTCGAGGACGACGTCCGAGGCCACGGCCTCGGTGGGGGTAGGCGCAGGGGCCTCGAGCCCAGCGGGTTCTGCTACGGGTTTGTGAGCGGGAGCAGCCGGCTCCGGGGTTGTCTTCTCAGACATGGGTTTCTCCTTCGTGGCCGGCAGGCTCCGGAACCGCCGCCGTCGTCGTGCCGCTGGGGGCGTGGGCGGAGGCGCTGGCTTCGGCTTCTGCGGCCGGAACGCCGGCCATCATCAGGCCCAAGGCGTCGCGGGACGTGGTGGCGGGAACGATGCCCACCAGCCGTCCACGGTAGAGCACCGCGATCCGGTCGGCCAACTGCATCACTTCGTCCAGTTCGGTGGAGACGATCATGACGGGCGTGCCGTGGTCACGCTCGGCGATCACGCGCTTGTGGACGAACTCGATCGAGCCGACGTCGAGCCCGCGGGTGGGCTGCGAGGCGATGAACAGGCGCAGCGGACGGGAGAGTTCGCGGGCCAGGACGACCTTCTGCTGGTTGCCGCCGGAGAGCGTGCCCACCGCGGCCGAGACCGACGGGGTGCGGACGTCGAATTCCTCGACCTTCTTGGCCGCGTTTTCCGCGATCACACCCGGCTTCATGCCGACGCCGCGCGCGAAGGGTGCCTTGTCGTAGAGGTCCAGGATCATGTTTTCGGAGATGGTGAACGTGCCGACGAGCCCGTCCAGGGTGCGGTCCTCGGGGACGAAGCCGACGCCGGCGCCGAGCACGTGCTTGACGCTCTTGCCCAGCAGTTCCTCGCCGTCGAGGGTGATGGAGCCGGCGACGTGCGGCTGCACCCCGAGGATGGCCTCGGTCAGTTCCGTCTGGCCGTTGCCTTGCACGCCGGCGATGGCGAGCACCTCGCCCTTGGCAATGTCGAAGGACAGGTCGTCGACGACGCGCTGGCCGTTGTGGTCGGTCACGGTCAGGTTCCGGACCTTGAAGGTCACCTCGCCGGTCTTGGCCGGGGACTTGTCCAAAGACAGGCTCACCGCGCGGCCGACCATGGCGGAAGCCAGCTCGGTAGCGGAAGCCGTCGGGTCGGCCTGGCCCACCACCTTGCCGCGGCGGATGACCGTGATGGTGTCCGAGATGGCTTTGACTTCACGCAGTTTGTGGGAAATGAAGACGATCGACTTACCGTCCCGCTTCAGCTGCCGGATGATGTCCAGGAGTTCATCGGTCTCCTGCGGCGTCAGCACGGCGGTGGGTTCATCCAGGATGAGCACCTCGGCGTCGCGGACCAGGGCCTTGATGATCTCGACCCGCTGCTGGACGCCGACGGGGAGGTCCTCCACCATGGCGTCGGGGTCGACGTCGAACCCGTACTGGTCCGAGATCCGGCGGATCTTCTCGCGCGTGGCGTCCAGATTGAGCAGGCCGGCGGCTTTGGTGGTCTCGTTGCCCAGCGCCACGTTCTCGGCCACGGTGAAGACCGGGATGAGCATGAAGTGCTGGTGGACCATGCCGATGCCGGCGGCCATCGCCTCACCGGGGTCCTTGAACACGACGGGTTTGTCGTCGACCAGGATCTCACCTTCGGTCGGGTCGTACAGGCCGTAGAGCACGTTCATCAGGGTGGATTTCCCTGCGCCGTTTTCTCCCAGCAGGCAGTGCACCTGCCCCGGCTCGACGACCAAATCGATGTGGTCATTGGCTACCAGGGACCCGAATCGCTTCGTGATCCCTTTCAGTTCGAGTTTCAAAACCCCAACCAATCTGTGTGTGTATTGATCTGCTCCGGCGCGCTGTCGGCGCCGGGGCAGCGGGTAATCCCAGCCTAGTGTTACGGGTGGTTCCTGGGCAGGGCAGGCCGCCAGCAAAAAAGCTGCCGGCAGGCCGCTGCTGGCGGTCCCCGGGCAGGGCAGCTTGGCCAGCAAAAGAGAACGCGCTGCCCTTCGGCCGAGGTGACGGCGGAAGGGCAGCGCGCCCCGCGGTTCGGTGCCTACTTGGTCGGGCTGGACTTCGACTCGACCTTGACGTTACCGGAGATGATGTCCTTCTTGAGCTGGTCCAGTTCGCTCTTGAGGTCTGCCGGAACAGCGGAATCGAGATCGTGGAACGGGGCCAGGGCCACGCCGCCGTTTTCGAGGGTTCCGATGTAGGGAGCGGCGTCGAACTTGCCGTCCTTATCGTCCTTGATGACCGACTCCACAGCGGTGGACATGGTCTTCTGGACGGAGGAGAGGATCACGGACTTGTACTCCGCGGCGGTGAGGTAGCCATCGGAGTCAACCCAGATCAGCTTGGCGTCCTTGCCCTTGGCCTTGGCGTCCAGGATCGCGCTGCCTGCCCCGCCGCCGACCGGTCCGGCCACCGGCAGGACGATGTCGGCACCCTGGTCCAGGAAGCCCTGGGTCAGGACCTTGCCCTTGTCGACCTGCTTGAAGTCACCGACGAAGGTGCCGTCCTGCTTGTCCTTGTCCCAGCCGAGGAGCTGGACGTTCTTGCTCTTCTTCTGGTTGTAGTACTTCACGCCGTCGGCGAAGCCGTCCATGAAGATGGTGACGGTGGGGATGTTGATGCCGCCAAAGGTGGCGACCTTGCCGGTCTTGGTGGTGCCTGCGGCCAGGTAGCCGGCCAGGAACGCAGCCTGGGCCGTGTCGTAGACGATCGGCTTGACGTTCTTGGGGAATGTGGGGTCGTTGTAGTCGATGATCGCGAAGTGGCTGTTCGGGTTGGCCGTCGCGATGGACTTCGTGGCGTCGCCGAGCAGGAACCCGACCGTCACGGTGAGCTTGCAGCCCTGCTGCACCATGGAGCGCAGGTTCGGATCGTAGTCAGTGTCAGCCTTGGACTGGACGTGCTTCTCCTGGATGCCGAGATCCTTGACGGACTGCTGCAAACCTTCGTAACCGGACTGGTTGAACGACTTGTCGTCGAATCCGCCGGAGTCGGACACCATGCACGCGGTGTAGTCCGATTTCGTCGCCGAGCCGGAAGCAGCCGGCGAGGTCGGGGCGGCACCGCACCCGGTGAGCAGCAGGGCGGCCGCGCCCGCGGTGGCGACACCGGCCATTGAACCGCGCTTGAAGGTTGCGCGCAGTGAGTTCTTCAAAGTTCCTCCAGGAAGAAAGAGATAAGCGCTGCGTCGAGTCCAATGAGTCTGCTTCCGGTTTTCCCCCGAAACACTGTTGTCACTGACGGATTCGCAGCACTGCGCCGAGGCGCACGGATGCAAGCCACTTTAGTGGCCCGGAACACGTCGAGTAACACACTTCACAGCCATTTCCCAGATTGTTGAGAACTTGTTACCAAGCGGTATGCCCTCCTGTGCGGAAACACGCTTGAGGCCCCGAAATCGCAGACATCGGGGCCTCAAGGGTTGCTGCGGGAGTCCGGTCAGAGCCGGACGAGCATCTTTCCGGTGTTGGCGCCCTCCAGCAGGTCGATGAAGGCCTGCGGCGCGTTCTCCAGCCCGTCTACTACTGTCTCGTCGTAGCGGACTGTGCCGTCGGCCAGCCACGCAGCCATCTGACCGGCGAACTCGGCCGCGTGCTGCTGCTGGCCGCTGACCAGGAAGCCGCGGAGGGTGAGCTGCTTGCCGATGGCCAACGCAAGGTTGCGGGGTCCGGCCGGTGCCTCGGTGGAGTTGTACTGCGCGATGGCGCCGCACATGGCGACCCGTCCGCCAACGTTCAGCACCGAAAGCGCGGCCTCCAGGTGCTCGCCGCCGACGTTGTCGAAGTAGACATCAATGCCCTGCTCCCCCGCAGCCTGCTGCAACAGTTCACGGACGGGCCCGTCGTGATAGTTGAAGGCGGCGTCGAAGCCCAGTTCCAGCAGCCGGGCGACCTTTTCCGGGGTGCCGGCACTTCCGATCACCCGTGAGGCTCCCTTGGCCTTCGCGATCTGGCCCACGAGGGAGCCCACGGCTCCGGCCGCACCGGAGACGAAAACGGCGTCACCGGGCTTGAATTCCGCGACCTTGAGCAGCCCGGTGTACGCCGTCAGGCCGGTCATCCCGAGCGCGCCGAGGAACGCAGACGCCGGTGCCAGGTCGGTGCGGGCCGGCATCGTTGCGCCGGCATTCAGCACGGCGTAGTCCCGCCAGCCAAGCTGGTGCACGACGGTGTCCCCCACCGAACGCTCCGCGGAACGGGACGCGATCACTTCACCGACGGCGCCGCCGTCGAGCGCGGCACCGAGGGCGAACGGCGCGGAGTAGGACTTGACGTCGTTCATCCGGCCGCGCATGTAGGGGTCCACGGAGATATAGAGGTTGCGGACCAGGACCTGGCCGTCCTGCAGTTCGGGCAGGGGCGACTCGGCGAGACGGAAATTGTCCGGGACGGGGCGGCCGTGCGGCCGGGACGCGAGCTGGATTTCGCGGGTGGTGGTGGGGAGCGTGGTGCTCTCAGGGGTGGTGCTCATGCTGCGACCTCCAGGATTTTGATGTCCACGGCGATGTTGCCGCGGGTGGCGTTCGAATACGGGCAGATCTGGTGCGCCTTGGCCACCAGGGCCTCGGCGGTTTCCCGGTCCACGGCGGGCAGGGCGATCTCGAGTTCGGCCGCGAGGCCGTAGCCGGCTCCTTCTTCGAGTGCGCCGAAGTGGATCTTGGCGGCAACGGCCGAATCGGTCAGGTCGGCGCGCTCCTTACGGCTGACGAGGCGCAGGGCGGAGTGGAAGCAGGCCGCGTAGCCGGCAGCGAAGAGCTGCTCGGGATTCGTACCTTCGCCGGTGCCGCCAAGTTCCACCGGGCTCGCCAGGCTGACGGTGAGTTTGCCGTCGCTGCTTTGCGCGTTGCCGTCACGTCCGTCGCCGGACGCCAGTGCTTCGGCGGTGTAGAGGGTCTTCACGGGGGTTCCAATCTGTTGGGGAGCAGGAAAGTATGGGGAGCCGCGGACCGCCGTCTGCCGGCGGGTCAGTGGGCCGAGTGCAGGGCGGCCGTGAGCCGGACGAGTGTCTCGCGGAGCTGGTCCAGTTCGGCGGCCGACAGTCCGGCGGAGTCCGCCAGCCGCTGCGGGATCCCTTTGGCGCGGGCACTGAGGGCGGTGCCCGCCGCGGTGAGAAAGACCTCGACGCGCCGCTCATCCGCGGCGGACCGCCGTCGTTCCACCAACCCAAGCGACTCGAGCCGCTTGAGCAGCGGCGAGAGGGTGCCGGAATCCAAACCGAGTTCCCGGCCCAACCCGCGGACACTACGGGGCTGGTCCTCCCACAGCACCATCATTACGAGGTACTGCGGGTAGGTCAGGCCGAGTTCGTCGAGCATGGGCCGGTACGCAGCGGTGGCGGCCCGCGACGCCGCGTACATGGCGAAGCACACCTGGCGATCGAGACGGGGAGCATCGAGCCGGGGTGCATCCAATCCGGAGGGGTTGTGCGGAACGGTTTCAGTCACCCAATAACCGTAGCCCACAATTCAATTGTGCACAACCTAACGGCCCCGCACCTACCTACGCCTCCGGCGGCCTGGCAGGGGTCCGCGGGGGCACACGCCGGATTTCCCCATGTATGCCGGGCGCCGACGGCGTGTCGGTCCGGAATGCCGGCGCGTCCCGACGTCGTGCCCTCAAGGGTGGGGAGGTTCCGCGCGGCGTCGCGGGCCGCAGGGCAGACCGGCAGGCAATCCCGGCAGGGCAGCCGGACCGACATCCGACGCAGGCCGGAGCCGGGGTGTGGATCAGAGGTCGCGGAGGGTGCGCAGGGCGGCCGCCGTGAGCACCTGGATGCCCAATCCCAGCGAGCGCTCGTCCAGGATGTAGTCGCCCCGGTGCAGGTCGTACTCTTCGCCGCCGGCGGTTTTTGTGCCCAACCGCATCATGGCGCCGGGCAGGTCCGCCAGGAACCAGGCGAAGTCTTCGCCGCCCATGGACTGGGGCGTCAGCACGACGGAGCTCTCGCCGATTTCGGCGCGGGCGGCGGCCTCGATCAGCGCGGTTTCGTGTTCGGAGTTCACCACCGGCGGCACGCCGCGGGTGTGTTCAAGGTGCACGTCGACGCCGTAGGGCGCCGCGATCTGCTGCACCACCTCGTCGAGGATCTGCCCGGCGCTGTGCCAGGCATCCCGGTCCAGGCAGCGCATGGTGCCCGCCATGTAGCCGCTGCCGGGAATCGCGTTCGGGGCCGAGCCGGCCGAAATCTGCCCCCACACCACGGACACGCCGCTGCGCACGTCGACGCGGCGGGACAGCACGGCCGGGACGTTGACGGCGATCTGGGCCAGGGCAAAGACCAGTTCCTCGGTCAGGTGCGGGCGTGAGGTGTGGCCGCCGCGGCCGCTCAGTTCTATCTTGATGGTGTCCGACGCCGAAGTGATGGCTCCGATCCGGGTGCCGATCTTGCCAACCTCGATCCGGGGGTCGCAGTGCAGCGCCAGGATCCGCGGCACTCCCTCGAGGACTCCCTGCTCGATGCAGGCGTGCGCGCCGCCGGGCATGGTCTCCTCGGCCGGCTGGAAGATGATCCGCACCGTGCCGCCCAGCGGCGAGGACTCGTGCATCTGCTGCAGGACCAGGGCGATGCCCAGCATCGTGGTGGTGTGGACGTCGTGGCCGCACGCGTGGGTCACGCCATGGTTGCGGGACGCGAACGCCAGCCCGGTCTCCTCGATGATGGGCAAGGCGTCGATGTCGCCGCGGAGGGCGGTGGCAATGGGCCCCTCCCCCACATCCACGGTCAGCCCGGTGCCCTCGAGCCGGCGCGGTTTGAGGCCGGCAGCCTCAAGCCGACGGGCCAGCTTGTCCGTGGTGCGGAATTCCTTGAAGGAGAGTTCCGGGTGCGCATGGAGGTCGCGGCGGAACTCGATCAGCTCCGGCAGGAGTGGCACCAGCCACGGCCGCACCAGGGTGGTCGGTTCAGCTTCAGTAGTGTAATTGCGCACACAATCACTGTAGCGAGAGTCCTAAAAATAGCGGCATCGCGGACGGTGCATTACGGCCAGCGCGCCCCGGATTGCCGCCGGAACAAGCCCCGAAGCAGGCCGCTACCCGAAGCGCTAGAGAACGTCCGTGTCGCCGCTGGCCTTGAGCGCGTCCACCGCTGCCTTGACCCGTTGCGAGTGCGCCTTGGTGGTCACGAGCAGCGCATCCGGGGTATCGACGATCACCACGTCCTTGATGCCGATCAGGGCGATCACGCGCTTGGTGTCGGTGACCACGACGCCGCTGGCATCTTCGGTGAACACCCGGGCACCCTCGCCGATCACGGTGACGTCGTCGACTTCCTTGGCGCTGTTCAGCCGGCCCACGGAGGCGAAGTCTCCGACGTCGTCCCAAAGGAAGGATCCGGGCACGACGGCGACGTCCCCGGCGGCTGCGGCGGGCTCGGCTACCGCATAGTCGATGGCGATCTTGGGCAGGGTGGGCCAGACTCGGGCCGTGACCTCGTCGCGCAGCGGGGTGTCCCAGGCCTTGGCGATTTCCTGCAGACCCGCGAAGAGTTCCGGCTGGTTGGCTTCCAGGTGCTTGAGCATGAGCGAGACCGGCGCGACGAACATGCCGGCGTTCCAGACGTATTCGCCGCTGTCCAGGTATTGCTGGGCGACTTCCTCGCTGGGCTTTTCGACGAATTCGACCACCGTGTGGGCGTTCGGGGCGCCGGCCACACTCAGCTTCTCGCCGGCCCGGATATAGCCGAAGCCGGTGGAGGGATGCGTGGGCTTGATGCCGATGGTCACGATCTTTCCGGCGGCTGCGGTGTGGATGGCCTCGCGGACGGCGTCCTGGAACAGCCCGACCGGGCTGATGACCTGGTCCGCGGCGAACGACCCCATGATGGCGTCGGGATCGCGCTCGTAGAGGATGGCCGCGGCGAGGCCAATGGCCGCCCCCGAATCCTTGGGCTCGCTCTCCAGCACCAGGTCCGACTCTGCCACCTCAGGCAACTGCCGGCAAACGGCCTCGCGGTGCGCCGTACCGGTGACCACCAGCACGCGATTTCCGGCGAGGGGCTCGAGCCGGTCGTAGGTGGCGCGCAGCAACGTGCTGCCGGACCCTGTGAGGTCGTGCAGGAATTTAGGGGCGGCGGCCCGGGACAGCGGCCAGAGCCGGGTTCCCACACCGCCAGCGGGAATCACCGCGATGAAGCGGTCCAGCGGGGAATCCGCCGCAGCGCCCTGAGGTGAGTCGTGGCTGGTCACATTGTCAGTAGTCATCACGGCTACTTTAGCCGAACCCCGCCGTGCGCCCTCGGGCGCGGCCTCGGGGTCCCCCACCGGGGACGCCCACCGGGGACCCCGGGGACCCTGGGCACCCCCAGGGCCGGCAGCGGTGGCACGTACGCAAAAAGACAGCGGGAGCCAGTGAATGTGGTCTTCGTCTCAAAACCGGCCAAAAACCGCGCGGGGCGCCGTCACCAACGATCCGCTGAATTGAATAAGCTGTGAGCGAAGCCTAGATTTAGGCTTGAGCTTACGAGTGCTCTCGCAGCAGGCGTTCCCCCCGCGTGGATCCCATGCCAGCGCCGCTGTGTTGCAGGGAGGTTTATTCAGTGCCGACAAAACCAGCTGGCACCTTGTACCGCGGCCGTGAAGGCATGTGGTCTTGGGTTGGACATCGCGTTACCGGTGTAGTGATCTTTTTCTTCTTGTTGGTCCATGTGCTGGACACCTCATTGGTGCGTGTGTCCCCCGAGGCCTACACCGCCGTGATCGGTGCCTACAAGAACCCCCTTATGGCCCTGGGTGAAACGGGCCTTGTCGCAGCGATCGTGTTCCACGCCTTCAACGGCCTGCGGATCATCGCCGTCGACTTCTGGAAGAAGGGCGCCAAATACCAGCGCCAGATGCTGTGGACGGTCCTGGCCCTCTGGGTCGTCGTCATGGTCGGCTTCTCCATCCGCCACCTGTCCCTCGCTTTCGGAGGTCACTAAGCCATGAGTGCAACCCAAATTCAAACCCCACGTAGTGGACACGGCAGGAGTGGACAAAACAGCAGCGGCAAGGGCACCGGCGGCAAGATCGCGCCGCAGTACCGCCGCAGCGGCTCCTCCAAGGGCAACTTCGAGATGCTGGCATGGCTCTTCATGCGGCTTTCCGGCGTCGTGCTCGTGGTCCTCATCTTCGGACACCTGACCGTCAACCTGTTGGTCGGCGAAGGCATCCACGCGATCGACTTCGGCTTCGTCGCAGGCAAATGGGCCGACCCGTTCTGGCAGGTCTGGGACCTGGCCATGCTGTGGCTCGCCATGCTGCACGGCACCAACGGCGTGCGCACCATCATCAATGACTACGCCGAACGGGACGCGACGCGTTTCTGGCTGAAGATCGTGCTCTACGCGGCCGCCGCGGCGATCGTCATCCTGGGCACGCTGGTGATCTTCACCTTCAACCCGTGCCCCGTGGTCGACGGCGTGCAGCTGCCCGGCGGGTTCTGCCCCGCTCCGTAGCGGTCCGGGCCTCCGGGCGTTGATCCTTGCCTGCCCGTGCCGGCCAGGATCACGAGATCTCACTGCGCAGGCTAGGCCGGCGGTGTTTTACAGCGAATTTTGAGAGAAAGAGCATCTGGTATGCAGGTCCATAAGTACGACGTCGTCATTGTCGGCGCCGGTGGCGCTGGCATGCGCGCCGCGATTGAATCCGGTCAGCGCGCACGAACAGCAGTACTGACCAAGCTTTATCCCACCCGCTCCCACACCGGCGCGGCGCAGGGTGGCATGTGTGCCGCCCTGGCCAACGTCGAAGAAGACAACTGGGAGTGGCACACCTTCGACACCGTCAAGGGCGGCGACTACCTCGTCGACCAGGACGCTGCCGAGGTCATGGCAAAGGAAGCGATCGACGCCGTCCTGGACCTGGAGAAGATGGGCCTGCCGTTCAACCGGACGCCCGAGGGCCGGATCGACCAGCGCCGCTTCGGCGGGCACACCCGCGACCACGGCAAGGCGCCGGTCCGCCGTGCGTGCTACGCCGCGGACCGCACCGGGCACATGATCCTGCAGACCCTGTACCAAAACTGCGTCAAGCACAACGTCGAGTTCTACAACGAGTACTACGTGCTGGACCTGCTGACGGTCGAGGAAGACGCGGTCCGCGAGGACGGCACCCCGTACAAGCAGAAGCGCGTGGCCGGCGTCGTGTCCTACGACCTCGCCTCCGGTGAACTGCACGTGTTCCAGGCCAAGTCCGTGATCTTCGCCTCCGGCGGTGCCGGCAAGGTCTTCAAGACCACCTCCAACGCCCACACCCTCACCGGTGACGGCATGGGCATCGCGTTCCGCCGCGGCATCCCGCTCGAAGACATGGAGTTCTTCCAGTTCCACCCGACCGGCCTGGCCGGCCTGGGCATCCTGCTGTCCGAGGCCGCCCGCGGCGAGGGCGCCATCCTGCGCAACTCCGAGGGTGAGCGCTTCATGGAGCGCTACGCCCCCACTATCAAGGACCTCGCCCCGCGCGACATTGTGGCCCGGTCCATGGCCAACGAGGTCCGCGAAGGCCGCGGCTGCGGCCCGAACAAGGACTATGTCCTGCTTGACCTGACGCACCTGGAGCCGGCGCACATCGACGCCAAGCTGCCGGACATCACCGAGTTCGCCCGCACCTACCTCGGTGTGGAACCGTACACGGAGCCGGTCCCGGTCTTCCCGACGGCGCACTACGCCATGGGCGGCATCCCCACCAACATCAGCGCCGAGGTCCTGCAGGACAACGACACCGTCATCCCGGGCCTCTACGCCGCGGGCGAGGTCGCCTGCGTGTCAGTGCATGGCTCCAACCGCCTGGGCACCAACTCGCTGCTGGACATCAACGTCTTCGGCAAGCGCGCCGGCGTCGCCGCCGCGGAGTACGCCAAGACCGCTGACTACGTCGAACTCCCCGCCGATCCCGAGGCGTACACGCTGAACCTGCTGGACCACGTCCGCACCTCGGACGGTACCGAAAAGGTGGCCCAGATCCGCAAGGACCTTCAGGACACCATGGACGCCAACATGCAGGTGTTCCGCACGGCCGACACGCTGAACCAGGTCCTCACGGACATCGCGTCCTTCGAGGAGCGGTACCAGCGCATCAGCGTCCAGGACAAGGGCAAGCGCTTCAACCTGGACCTGCTGGAGGCCGTGGAACTGGGCTTCCTGCTGGAGCTCGCCAAGGTCATGACCGTGGCTGCCCTGCACCGCGAGGAATCCCGCGGCGGACACTTCCGCGAGGACTTCCCCGAGCGCGACGACGAAAAATTCATGAAGCACTCCATGGCGTACAAGGATGACCACGCCCCGGCGGACGGTTCCGCCGAGGCGATTGCCGGCATCCGGCTTGCCACCAAACCGGTGGTCTTTACGCGTTACGAGCCGATGGTGAGGAAGTACTAAGATGACCGCTGAACTCGCTGAGCCAGCCTCAAAGATCGAACTGCCCGCCGGCGTCGGCGGCGGCGGGGAGATCCCGTCCTTCGATGTCACGCTGCGCGTGCGCCGCTACAACCCCGAGGTCTCGGACGAATCGACCTGGGACGACTTCCACGTCACGATGTACGGCACCGACCGTGTCCTCGACGCCCTGCACAAGATCAAGTGGGAACAGGACGGCAGTGTTTCGTTCCGCCGCTCCTGCGCCCACGGCGTCTGCGGCTCCGACGCCATGCGCATCAACGGCCGCAACCGCCTGGCCTGCAAGACCCTGCTCAAGGACCTGGATACCACCAAGCCCATCACGGTCGAGCCGATCAAGGGCCTGCCGGTCGAAAAGGACCTGATCGTGGACATGGAGCCGTTCTTCCAGTCCTTCCGCGAAGTCATGCCGTTCCTGATCAACAAGGGCCACGAGCCCACCAAGGAGCGCCTGCAGTCCGCCGAGGACCGCGAGCGGTTCGATGACACCACCAAGTGCATCCTTTGCGCCGCGTGCACGTCGTCCTGCCCAGTGTTCTGGACCGACGGACAGTACTTCGGCCCGGCGGCGATCGTCAACGCGCACCGCTTCATCTTCGATTCCCGTGATGACGCCGGCGACATGCGCTTGGAGATCCTAAACGACAAGGAAGGCGTGTGGCGCTGCCGCACCACCTTCAACTGCACCGAGGCCTGCCCGCGCGGCATCCAGGTCACGCAGGCCATTGCCGAGGTCAAGCAGGCCATCCTGGCCCGCAAGATCTAGCAACCGCTTCAGCACCAGCTCCAACGACGACGGCGCCTCCCACCTCCCCGGTGGGGGCGCCGCCGTCGTCTGGCCCTCAGACGCCGACCAGAAAGGGGACCTCCGTGTCCCGCTCCGAAAAAGTCACCTTCGAAGGTTCCACCGGCGAACTGCTCTCCGGCGTCGTGGACCTCCCCGAGGGACCGGTGAAGGGCTGGGGCGTGTTCTCGCACGGTTTCACGCTCGGCAAGGACAGCCCCGCGGCGTCCCGGATGTGCAAGGCGCTGGCGGACAACGGGGTGGGCATGCTCCGCTTCGACAATCTCGGCCTCGGCGAGTCCGCGGGGCTCTGGTCCGAGGGCTCCTTCAGCCACAAGGTGGCGGACACGGTCAGGGCGGCCGGGTTCATGCGCGGCTCCGGCAGGCCTGTCTCGCTGCTCGTGGGGCACTCCTTCGGCGGCGCCGCGGTGCTGGCCGCGGCCCGCAGCATCCCGGAGCTCGACGCCGTTGCGACGGTGGGCGCCCCGTTCTCACCCAAGCACGTGGCCCACGTCTTTGACGCCGCGCTGGACCGGATCCTGAGCGAGGGCAGCGCCGAGGTGGATCTGGGCGGTAAACGCGTGGAGATCCGCCGGCACTTCGTCGAAGACCTCGAAAACGCGGACCTGACCGACTGTATCCGGCAGCTGCACAAACCATTGATGGTGCTGCACTCCCCCACCGACAACACGGTGGGCATCGACAACGCCAGCAGCATCTTCCAGACGGCGCGGCATCCCCGCAGCTTCGTCTCGCTGGAGGGCTCCGACCATCTGCTCACGGGCAAGGGCCAAGCCGCCCGCGCTGCGAAGATTATTTCGGCGTGGGCCGATCAGTACCTCGACGCCTGAACACCGCGGCGCTCGGGCGGTGGCGCGCGTGCGGTGCGGTCGGAGTTTTCCCCGGCTGCACCTGCCTCGCTCCCCAGCCGGCGGGCGTGGCAGACGGCGCGGTCTTGAGGTCTTCCTCGCGGACCGCCGACCACGCTGCGGAGACGAGGTAGACCTGGCTGACCAGGTTGAACCAGATGAGCAGGCCGATGATGATGGCGAACGGCGCCAGAAGCGGATTCCGGCCGGCGCTGGCGAGGAGTTCGGTGCTGAAGATCTGCAGCACGCTGGTGCCCACGGCGGCCAAGATGGTGCCTTCCAGCAGGGCCCGCCGCTGCAGTTTCAGGCCGCCGGCGAGCCGGAACATGACCACCGCGGTGACCCAGCCGAGGACCAGCGGCACGCCGATCTTGATGGAGGTGGTCAGCGGGCCGGCCACCAGCGGATCGAGCTTAAGTTGTTCGGCCACCCAGCCGGCGGCGGTGCCGAACACCAGCGAGGCGCCGGCGCTGATCACCAGCGCGACGCCGAGCAGCAGCAGGGTGCCGACGTCGTGCAGTTTCAGCAGGATCGGGTTGATCTTCAGCGGTCCGAGCCGGAGCACGCCCCGCAGTCCGTCGCGCAGCCCGGCGATCCACCCCAGCGAGGTTATGACGGTCACGGCGGCGGCGATCACGGCGGTCCAGCCCAGGCCGGTGGGGTTCAGCAGGTCCTGCGGGTTCACCAGCCCTTCCCGGCCGTCGACCTTGAGTAGGCCCGGGGCGCTGGTGGCCACGCTGGCGACGACTTTGTCCAGCAGCGCGGGCTGGTCGCGCAGCAGGAGTCCCGCGATCGAAAAGCCGGTGGCCAGCAGGCCCGTGATGGAGAAGAACATGTTGAAGCCGATGCCGGCGCTCATCAGCGGGCCGTGCTGCAGGTTGTAGTGTTGGAAGGCCCGCATCGGGCGGAACGCGTTGAGCCGGGCAATCAGCCACTGGACCAATGCGAGCGGCGCTGCCAGGCCGCCGCCGGCGCGGCGCGCCTTGCCCCAGGCAACCCGCTTCCGGATGACCTCCAGCCGCAGCCGGGCCAGCTCGGTGGGAAGCGGAGGATCAGCGGGCGTCTGCTGCGCCGGCCGCGCTTCGGTGTTCGTCAGGTTCGGTACCAAAGTCAAGCTCTTCCCGTAGCTGCCAAATGCCGTTGTCGTCGTGCTCGTAGAGTCCCATGCTAGCCACCGGGAAGCTGGCCCTGTAGTTCTTCAGCGCCGTTTCGGCCTCGTCGAGGCTTTCGGGGGCCACGTCGTGGGCGATCGTGACGTGCGGATGGTAGGCGAACGGCAGTTCCCGTTCCAGCGGGCCGGCTTGCAGCCGGCGGTGCAGGCTGACGCACTCGCCGAAGCCGGCCTCGACGTTCAGGAACACCACCGGCGAGACCGGCCTGAAGGACCCGGTGCCCGCGATCGTCACGGTGAACGGCTCCTGCTGGCGTGCCACTTCACGGACGTGGCTACGGGTGGCCTCCCAGTCCTGCGTCATGGTGGTGGTGACAAGCGTGATGTGCGCCGGCACGGTTGCTGCCATCGGGTCCCCGAAGGAGGCCCGCCAGCGCTGCAGCTCCTCCGCGAGCTCCGCCGGGAAGCCCAGGATGACACCGATGCTGATGCCCTCGTCCGGGGCCTGCCCGTTGCCGGCCGCCGCACTCCGGTGGGGTGCTGCGGCTGAGCCTTTGCGCGCGCTGTGGTGGGCGGCGCGGCCGGTGTCGCTGGCTGTGACCTTGCTGACGGAGGACATTGCGCTAGCGGACTCCCGCCAAGCTGAGGGACGGCAGGAATCCCATGCGCTCGTAGACCCGGGCCAGCGTCACCGAGGCGATTTCCCGCGCCCGCTCCGCGCCCTGCGCCAGCAGCCGGTCCAGCTCGGCCGGATCGGCCATCAGCTCGTTGGTCCGGTTCCGCAGCGGGGTGATGAAGTCGACCATCACCCCGGCCAGGTCAGTCTTCAGGTGGCCGTACATCTTGCCCTGGTACTCGGCTTCCAGGTCCGCGACCGGTTTGCCGGTCAGCGTCGAATAGATGGTCAGCAGGTTGGAGATGCCAGGCTTCTCCTCCGGGTCGAAGCGGATGTCCGTGCCGGCGTCCGTCACGGCGGACTTGATGCGTTTGGCGGCGATCCTGGGTTCCTCGAGCAGCTGGATCGACCCGTTGGGCGACTCGCCCGTTTTCGACATCTTGGCCGCCGGATTCTGCAGGTCGTAGATTTTGGCGCTGGCCTTCAGGATGGTGGCCTCCGGAACCGTGAACGTTTCGCCGAAGCGGGTGTTGAAGCGCTGTGCCAGGTTGCGGGTCAGCTCGAGGTGCTGGCGCTGGTCCTCCCCCACCGGGACCAAGTCCGTCTGGTAGAGCAGGATGTCGGCGGCCATCAGGGTGGGGTAGGCGAACAGGCCCAGGGTCGCGGCTTCCGCGCCGGACTTCTGCGTCTTGTCCTTGAACTGGGTCATCCGGGACGCTTCGCCGAAGCCCGTGATGCAGTTCAGGGCCCACGCAAGCTGCGCGTGTTCGGGCACGTGTGACTGCACAAAGAAGATGCACTTGTCCGGATCGATCCCGGCCGCGATGTACTGGGCCGCCACCACGCGGGTCCGTTTGGCCAACTCGGACGGTTCGAAGTCGACAGTGATGGCGTGCAGGTCCGGGATGAAGAACACGGCGTCGTATTCGGCCTGCATGTCCACCCAGTTGCGCACGGCGCCGATGTAGTTGCCCAAATGCAGGGAGTCCGCGGTCGGCTTGGCGCCGGAGAGGATGCGCTTCTTGGAAGTGGCGGCGGGAGAGCTAGTCATGTCGATGAAAACCTTCGGACTTAGAGCCGGTAGTCCACTACCAGCGGGGCATGGTCGGAGAAGCGTGTGTCCCAGGACGGCGCCCGGTCAACAACTGCCGACACCGCGGCGGCGGCGAGAGCGGGCGTGGCCAGATGGTAATCGATACGCCAGCCGGTGTCGTTGTCGAAGGCCTGTCCCCGCTGCGACCACCAAGTGTAGGGGCCGTCGACGTTACCCGCCAGGCCCCTGTGTACATCCTTCCAACCGATGTCCTCGCCGAAGAAGCGGTCAAAATAAGCGCGCTCCTCCGGCAGGAAGCCGGCCCGTTTGACGTTGCCCTTCCAGTTTCGAATGTCCAGCTCCGTGTGGCCGACGTTGAGGTCACCCACCACGAGCGCGTGGTCGCTGTGCTTGGCCAGTTCGGGCAGGCGGCTGACCATCACGTCAAGGAAGCGGAATTTGTCCTCTTGCTTCGGGGTGCCGGCCTCGCCGGAGTGCACGTAGGCGCTGGCCACAGTCAGCTGCGACGCCTGCCCGGCGGCGTCGCGGACAATGTAGTCGGCCTCGACCCAGCGGCCGGCGGTGGCGAAGTAGTCGTCACCAATGCCGTTCCGGGTGGCCGTGGGCTCGGTGCGGGAGGCAATGGCTACACCGGCGCGGCCCTTGGCTTCGGCTTCGGCGTGCAGGATGTACCAGCCTTCGCCGAGCAGTTCCCGGACGATCGCGTCCGGTGCGCGCACCTCCTGGAGGCAGAGAATATCCACGTCCCGCGGCGCCAGCCACTCCGCCATGCCCTTCTTGTAGGCGGCGCGGAGGCCGTTGACGTTTACCGATGCGATGCGAAGGTGGTCCTTCTCCAATGCCGAGCTCACCCGCTCCACTCTAGTCGATGATGGTTCCGCTGACGGGCTCGTCCGAGCCGCCCCCGGCCTTGATCATGTCCCGTGCATTGGTGGCCGTGATCTCGATGGTTTCCAGCGCGCGGCGGATGGTCTCCGGGTCCGACGCCGCGCCCTTGGCCCGTTCCTGCTCCACCACGCGGACCTGCACCTGGACGATCTTGAAGGAGTGGTCCAGTTTCATGTCGCGAAGGTCATCGGCGTCGCGGCGTTCGCCGACCAGCCGCGTTCCGCCATGGTCGGCACTGCCGGACGACGGCGCCCGGCCCACCGCGGAGTTGAACGCGTTCTGCGCCTCATTCAGCTTGGCACCGGCCCTTTTGGCGGCCCGTTGGATGCTGAACACCACGAAGGCCGCCAGCGCCAGCCAGAAGGCGGCGATGACGGCCACGACCCAGCCCACGACGTCGTTCTGGTTCGCCGCAAAGATGACAGCCACCAGGAAGGCGATGATGAAGACCGTCATCCCGAGCCCGCCGATGCGGAACATAGAGAACTTTCCGGTGGCGGCGTTGAACGCGGACGGCTTGGAGGAAGGGGTGCCCAGAGATTGCATGAGCCCATTATCGCAAACCCGCCCAGCCCGGAGCGGCGCTTCCACCCCGGGCGAACGCCTCCAACCGGCGAACCCCAACTGGGTAGCAGTAGTTGTCGTTCTGAGCCCTGAAAACGACACCTGCTGCCAGTTAGTTGGGGCCGGCGGCCTACTTCAGGAAGAGCCTGCGGAGCCGGCCGGTGGTCAGCGCCACGCCGAGCACGATCATGACAAGGTAATAGCCGATGTGCACCGCGGTAGCCGGGGAAAACGCGCCCACGCTGATCTGGCGGAGCAGCTCCACCCCGTGCCATAGCGGCATCGCCTGGATCAGCCACTGGACGGCCTGCGGGTAGACGCTCAACGGGTAGAAGGTGGCACTGAACAGGAACATCGGTAGCATCACGAAGTTGATCCAGTCCATCTGCTGGAAGGTCTTCAGGAAGCTGGTGATGCCCATCCCGAAGCTCGCGAAGCCGAAGGCAATCAGGACCGCGGCCGGGATCATCAGGATGGCCCACGGAGTGGTGATCAGGCCCATCACGCCCATCACGGCGGTGAACCCGGTGGCGTACAGCGCCCCGCGCAGCAGGGCGAGGAAAATCTCGCCCATCGCGACGTCGACCGGCCCCAGCGAGGTGTAGAGCATGCCCTGGTAGAGCTTCGCGAAGTTCATCTTGAAGAAGACGTTCCAGGTGGAGTCGTAGACGGCGCCGTTCATCGCCGACACGGCCAGCAGCGCCGGGGCGATGTACGCGGCGTAGGAGATCGGTTGCCCGCCGGGGCCCTGCACGGCGCCGACAATCGCGCCCAGGCCCACGCCCATCGAGATCAGGTACAGCACGGGTTCGAAGAATCCCGAGAGCATGACCATCCAGTTGCTGCTCTTGGTGGCCATCAGCCCGCGTGCGACGACGGCGCGCACGTTGCGTGAGTAGAGCGGTCCGAACCGCCGGTTGCGTGCGGCCTCGGGGGCGGCGTGGCCGGCGATTGCACTCATGATGCCATCCTTTTGGCGAACTGGCGCCGGGTCAGGACCCAGCCGACGACGGCGAGGGCGACCAGGAAGACGACGTGGACTGCGGTGAGCAGCGCTGATTCCTGATAGCCGTAGCTGAAGACACGGCCCAGTTGGGTGCCGTGCCAGATTGGTGAGATCCAGCCGATCCAGCGGACCGCCAGCGGCAGCGTGTCCAGCGGGAAGAACGTTCCGGAAAACAGGAACAACGGCATCACGATGAAGCGCATCACCATGGCGAACTGGCCTTTGTCTTCCTTGACGGTAGCTGCGTACGCCATCAGCGGCAGGCCGAAGGACAGTCCGGCCAGGGTGGCCACCAGGATTGAAACCCAGCCCCAGCCCCCCGGGGACGCACCGGACAGTGCGACGACGCCGAAGTAGATCGCCGACTGCAGCAGAAATCGCGCCGTCACGGCGATGATCTGCCCGGCCGCGATCTGCTCCGGGGTCAGCGGCGAGGCATGCGGGCCGTAATAGACACGGCGCCATTTGAAGCCGTCCATCACCGGGAAGGTGAACTCGTTGGCCGCCGTCATCACCGCCGCGGAGATCAGCAGCGCGGGCGCGATGAACGCCAGGTAGCTGACGCCGCCGAAGGCCGCCGCGGAGTTGGTATCCACGAGGGTGGCCAGGCCCACGCCCATGGCGAAGAGGTAGGCGACCGGCTGGCCGACGCCGTACATGACGATGGTCCAGCCGTAGCCTTTCATCACCCGCAGGACCTGCTCGGCGTAGTAGAAGGCGCCCCAGCGGCGGGCGCGGGCCGCGGAGACGGCCGGCGGGTGTGCGCGAAGGACAGACCCCGCCGCCGTCGTCGTTGGCTGAGCTTGAAGTGGATTAGTCAACGAGGCTCCGGCCGGTCAGGCGCAGGAAGACGTCTTCGAGCGAGGACCGGCGCACCAGCGAGGTGACCGGGTGCAGGCCCCGCAGGGAGACCTGCTCCAGCGCGGCTTCGCCGTCGTGCGCGTAGATGAGGACCCGGTCGGGGAGCGTCTCGATGCGTTCGCCGATGCCCTCGAGCTCCGCGCCGATCGTGGCGTTGCGTTCGGAGCCGAAGCGCAGTTCGAGGACCTCGCGGGTGGAGTACTCGCGGATCAGGCTGGCGGGCGACCCCTCGGCCATGATCCGGCCCTTGTCCACCACGATCAGGCGGTCGCAGAGCTGCTCGGCCTCATCCATGTAGTGGGTGGTGAGGATCAGGGTGACGCCTTGTTCCTTGAGCCGGAACAGCCGGTCCCAGAGGATGTGCCGGGCCTGCGGATCCAGGCCGGTGGTGGGTTCGTCCAGGAGCAGGATCCGGGGTTCGTTGATCAGGGACCGCGCGATCGTGAGGCGGCGCTTCATGCCGCCGGAGAGCGCATCCACCTTGGACTTGGCCTTGTCCGTCAGCTGGGCGAACTCGAGCAGCTCGTCCGCCTTGGGCCTGAGGTAGCTCATCGGCAGGCCGAAATAGCGGCCGTAGACCAGCAGGTTGTCGCGGACCCGCAACTCCTCGTCCAGGTTGTCCTGCTGAGGGACCACGCCCAGATGGGCGCGGACCTCGGGGCCGTGCTGCTCCGGGTCCAGGCCCATGATGCTCAGGCTGCCGGAGGTCCGCTGCGAGACCCCGCCGATCATCTTCATGGTGGTCGACTTGCCGGCGCCGTTCGGGCCGAGCAGTCCGAAGGCTTCACCGGCCGGCACTCGGAACGAGATGCCGTCGACGGCGGTGACGTCGCCGTAGCTCTTGGTGAGGTTTTCGGCGGTGATGACATACCGGGGCTGGCCGGTTTCGGCGGGGCTGGTCACGGGCGTTTCTTTCGAGACAAGTTCAGGCACCCGAACACGCTAGCCGATGCCGGCAAACTATGAAAGAGTCTTTTCGTAAAATTGTTCGGTTATTTACGAACTTCGCCCGGGTGACTCGCAGTAGGTGTCGTTTTGAGCGGTCAAAACGACACCTACTGCGAGTCAGTTGGGTGCTGCGGTGTGTCCCTCGTGCAGGTGCCGTTCGGCGGTCTCCACCACGTTGGCCAGCAGCATGGCGCGGGTCATCGGGCCCACTCCCCCGGGGTTGGGCGACAGCCAGGCGGCAACGTCGGCGGCCGCCGGCTCTACGTCCCCGGTGACCACGGCTTTGCCCGAGCCGTCGTCGACCCGGCTGACGCCGACGTCGAGCACGATGGCGCCAGGCTTGAGGTCCGCCGCCTTGATCATGTGCGGCTGGCCGGCAGCGGCAATCACGACGTCGGCCTGCCGGAGTTCGGCGGGCAGGTCCACGGTGCCGGTGTGGGCCAGGATGACGGTGGCGTTGACGTCCTTGCGGGTGAGCAGCAGGCCCACGGGCCTGCCGATCGTGACCCCGCGGCCCACCACCAGCACGCGTTTGCCCTTCAGGCTGATCCCGTGCCGGGTGAGCAGTTCCACGCAGCCCTTCGGCGTGCACGGCAGCGGGGATTTCATCGGTCCGCCGACGTTCGCCACGAGCCGGCCCAGGTTCATCGGGTGCAGCCCGTCGGCGTCCTTGTCCGGATCCATGGCCTCCAGGATGACGTCCTGGTCGATGTGTGCCGGCAGCGGCAGCTGGACGATGTAGCCGGTGCACTCGGGATTCTCGTTGAGTTCCCGGACCACGGCGAGCAGCTCTTCCTGCGTGGCCTGTTCCGGCAGGTCGCGGCGGATGGAGGTGATTCCCACCTCGGCGCAGTCCCGGTGCTTGCCCGCCACGTACCAGGTGCTGCCCGGGTCGGACCCGACCAGGATCGTGCCCAGGCCCGGGACGATGCCGTGCGCCTTGAGGGCGGCCACGCGTTCGGTCAGTTCGGCCTTGATCGCCGCGGCGGTTGCCTTGCCGTCGAGAACCTGCGCGGTGCGTGCCTGTGCTCGCGCGGCGTCGGTGGTTGTGGAGTCGGTGGTTGCGGAGTCCGTGGTGCTCATCGGATCACCACTGCTCGTGCTGCGGGTACAGCGGGAAGTCCTCGGCCAGCTTGTCCACGCGGGTCTGGAGCGCCTCGATGTCGGTACCGGAACCGGACTTCAGTGCGGTGGCGATGATCTCGGCGACCTCGGTGAACTCCCCGGCGCCGAAGCCGCGGGTGGCCAGGGCGGGGGTGCCGATGCGCAGGCCGGAGGTGACCATCGGCGGCCGCGGGTCGAAGGGCACGGCGTTGCGGTTGACGGTGATGCCGACCGAGTGCAGGAGGTCTTCGGCCTGCTGGCCGTCCAGCTGGGAGTTGCGCAGATCCACCAGGACCAGGTGCACGTCGGTGCCGCCGGTGAGGACGGAGACGCCGGCGTCGGAAAGGTCGGACTGGTTCAGGCGGTCGGCGATGATCCGGGCGCCTTCCAGCACGCGTTCCTGGCGCTCCTTGAATTCTTCCGTGCCGGCGATCTTGAAGGCCACCGCCTTGGCGGCGATGACGTGCATGAGCGGGCCGCCCTGCTGGCCGGGGAAGACGCTGGAGTTGAGCTTCTTGGCCCACTCCTGCTTGGCCAGGATCACACCGGAACGGGGACCGGCGAGGGTCTTGTGCACGGTGGAGGTGACGACGTCGGAGTACGGCACCGGGCTGGGGTGGAGCCCGGCGGCCACGAGTCCGGCAAAGTGCGCCATGTCGGTCCAGAGCAGCGCGCCGACCTCGTCGGCGATCGAGCGGAAGGCTTCGAAGTCGAGGTGGCGCGGGTAGGCGGACCAGCCGGCGATGATGACCTGCGGCTTTTCGGCGAGCGCCTGCGCCCGCAGCTTGTCCATGTCGATCCGGAAGCTGTCTTCCTCGACCTGGTAGGCGGCGACCTCGTAGAGCTTGCCGGAGAAGTTGAGCTTCATGCCGTGCGTGAGGTGCCCGCCGTGGGCCAGCGAGAGGCCCAGGATCTTGTCTCCGGGGGTAATCATGGCGGCAAGTGCGGCGGCGTTGGCCTGCGCGCCGGAGTGCGGCTGGACGTTGGCGAATTCGGCGCCGAAGAGCTCCTTGACGCGGTCGATCGCGAGCTGCTCCGCGACGTCGACGTACTCACAGCCGCCGTAGTAGCGGCGGCCCGGGTAGCCTTCGGCGTACTTGTTGGTCAACACGGACCCCTGCGCCTCCATCACGGCGCGCGGTGCGAAATTCTCGGAGGCGATCATCTCCAGGGTGCCGCGCTGGCGGCCGAGTTCCTGGGCCAGGACGGCGGCAATTTCGGGATCGAGGTCAGCGAGCGGCTGGTTGCTCACGGCTGCTGAGGAAAGGCGAAGGGAGGAAGTAGTCACGAAGAACTCCTGGCTTGGCAACGGTCACTGCTTTGAGGTCAGGTTACCGGCTGGCCTGCCGCGGCGCCGCAAAATGACGGACCCCAAACGGGGCCGCGCTGCTGGCGCAACGCCCGCAAGGGGGCGCTGGCGGCCGGCGGGCAGCGGGGCTGCCAACCGGAAAACATGACCCTCGGCCCAGGCGTACGATCCGTGGTCTGCGTGCGTGCCGCTCCCTGGTGGTTAACCACCCAACGCCAGTTGCGACCCGTCCAGCGTATCGCAGCCGCGGGTAGGCTGTCTTTCGTGACTGACGACCAGCTGACCGCTTCTTACGTACTGACCCTCTCCTGCCCGGACCGGCCCGGAATCGTGCACGCCGTAGCGGGGGCCCTCCTGGTGGCCGGCTGCAACATTACGGACTCGCAGCAGTACGGCAGCCAGGGCACCGGGACGTTCTTCATGCGGGTCGAGGCCACGACGGCGGCCCCGCCGGCCGAACTGCAGATGGCGCTGGACCCCGTGGCGCGCGCTTTCGGCATGCAGTGGAACCTGAACCCGGCCGGCCGCAAGGTCCGCACCCTGCTGATGGCGAGCACGTCCGCGCACTGCCTCAACGACCTGTTGTTCCTGCAGCGCTCCGGCACCCTGCCGATCGAGATCCCGGCCATCGTCTCCAACCACCGGGACCTGGCCGGCCTGGCCGAATTCTACGGCATCCCGTTCCACCACATCCCGGTCACCGCGGACACCAAGGACGAGGCCGAAGACGCCCTGCGCAAGCTCATGGCGGAGCACGACGTCGAACTCACGGTCCTGGCCCGGTACATGCAGATCCTCTCCGACGAACTGTGCACGGAGCTCACCGGCAAGGCCATTAACATCCACCATTCCTTCCTGCCCTCCTTCAAGGGCGCGAAGCCGTACCACCAGGCCCACGCCCGCGGCGTGAAACTCATCGGGGCCACGGCGCACTACGTCACCGCTGCCCTGGACGAGGGGCCGATCATCGAGCAGGAAGTCATCCGGGTGGACCACCGGCGCACCGCCGAGCAGTTCGTCCAGATGGGCCGCGATGTCGAGGGCCGCACGCTCGCCCAGGCCGTGCAGTGGCACGCCGAACACCGCGTGGTGCTGGACGGCAACCGCACGGTCGTCTTCAGCTAGGCGTCTCCAGCTCACGGCCGTCCCAGGCCGAGGCTTGTCTTCCACGCGGGCGCGCCCTTAACTGGAGCCATGGCATCAGCGCGGACGGATGAGCTGCCCGGTTTCATCGCCCTGCTCAAGGCCGAGGGCCGGCGCGGCGTGCTCGGCCTGGACTGCGGCCCGGGTACGGAGGGGCTGCTCTTTGTCCGCGCCGGGATCCATTTCACCGGGGTGGACGCTTCGGAGGAGAACATCCACGCCGCCCGTGCCCGGGGCCTGTCCGCTTCGGTGGCAACCGGGCGGACGCTGCCCTTTGCCGACGCAGCGTTCGCGGCCGTGTGGGCGGTGGACGCGCTGGCCGACCTGCCGCTGCAGGAGTGGGACGACGTCGTCCGTGAACTGAAGCGGGTGGCGGAACCCGGCGCGCCGGTCGCCGTCGCCGTTCCCGACCTGGGGCACCCGGACCTGGGGCGGGGCTTCAGGGTCCTGCGGGCCTCGGCATGAACGCTCGTTGCGCTATGTTGCGCTAACAGGTATGGCCGCTAACCGGCATCCGGACCAACCACTACTGATAGCGCATCGGCCGGTGTCCTAGGCTGTAGCCATGACTCCCGTTTACGCTTTCGGCGGCGACAGCCCGGCCGTCCATGAATCCGCCTTCGTCGCCCCGAGCGCCTCCATCATCGGCAAGGCCACGCTGGCCGAGAACTCCAGCGCCTTCTACGGCGTCTCGGTCCGGGCCGACACCGCGGCGATCATTGTCGGGCCCGGCACCAACCTGCAGGACAACGTCGTCCTGCACGCGGATCCGGACTTCCCGTGCACTGTCGGCGCCCGCGTCAGCGTCGGCCACAGCGCCGTGGTGCACGGCTGCACGGTGGAGGACGACTGCCTGATCGGCATGAGCGCCACGATCCTCAACGGCGCGGTGATCGGCGCCGGCTCGCTTGTGGCGGCCGGCGCGGTGGTGCTGGAAGGCACCGTGGTCCCGCCCCGCTCACTGGTGGCCGGGGTGCCGGCGAAGGTCCGGCGGGAACTCACCGAGGAAGAGTTCGACGGCGTGAAGCTCAACGCCGCCCATTACCAGGAACTCGCGCGGGCGCACCGCGACCTTCACAGCTGACTCTCAGCGGGCTTCCACCATTCCGAAACGACACGGACGCCTTCGGTTGCGTTAACTTCTTGACTACAAACCCTTGATGGGGCACGCTTCATTCCATGCCCTCACCAACGCGCTCAACGAGGAGCCGCACCAAAAACCCCGGGTCGCAGTCCGCCTTGCGGCATCTGAACCAGCAACGGATCATCGAGTGCCTGCTGGCCGGCCCGTCCACCCAGGCCGAACTGGCCCGGCAGACCGGCCTGTCCACGGCGACGGTCTCGAACATTGTCAGGATCATGCAGGACGCCGGACTGGCCTCCACCGAGCCGATCACCAGCTCCGGCCGCCGCGCCCTGAACGTCCGGCTCAACAGCAACGGCGCCGTCGCCGTCGGCATCGACTTCGGCCGGCGCCACCTGCGGGTGTTCCTCGCCTCGCTCAGCTACCACGTGGTCGCGGAGGAATCGATCCTGTTGCCTCTGGGCCACCACGCAGAGGAAGGCATCGCGGCAGCCGTCGAAGTGCTGGACCGGCTGCTGGCCGGCAGCGGCGTGGAACGCAGCGCCCTCGTGGGGGCCGGCGTCGGCATCCCGGGCCCGATTGACCGCCGCACCGGCACCGTAGCGCAGGGCGCCATCCTGCCCGAATGGGTAGGGATTAACATCCTCAAGCGGCTCGAAGAAGCGCTGGATCTACCGGTTTTTGTGGACAACGACGCCAACCTCGGGGCCTTGTCCGAGGTCACCTGGGGTCCGCACACCGGCGTCAGCAACCTGCTGTTCCTCAAGATCGGCTCGGGCATCGGCGCCGGGTTGATCCTGAACGGAATGCCCTACTACGGGAACGTCGGCATCACCGGCGAAATCGGCCACGCCACCATCCACGAACACGGCCTGGTCTGCCGCTGCGGCAACCGGGGCTGCCTGGAAACCATCGCGTCCACCACCACCATGATCGAGCTCCTGAGCCGGGGCGAGGACCGGCCGGTGACCCCTGAGGACATCGTGCGCAAGGCGCTCGGCCGCGACTCCGCGACCCTCCGGGTGGTGGACGACGCCGGGCTCGCCGTCGGACGCGCGCTGGGCAACGTTTCGAACCTCATCAACCCCGAGGTGATTGTCGTCGGGGGGCCTTTGGCGGGGCTCGGCGAGCTGCTGCTGGACCCGATCCGCCGGGGCCTCGTGCGCCATGCGGTCCCTGTGATCGGCGAGACCACCACCTTGACCATGTCCTCGCTCGGCGACCGTGCAGAGGCCCTCGGGGCGACCGCCCTGGTGTTCCAGCACGCCGGGATCCGGCGGAACTAGCACGGGCCAGGGAACGGCCCACGGGCGAAAATCGGGGGCGGACGCAGGCGGATTTCGAAAGCCGTTACCGGCTCGTTGCGTTAAAGACTTGACGACAACGACGTGATCCAGTTTACTTTTTCATCAGACGGCTCTGCGGTTTGCAGGGGCGGACAACGAAGTCATGCATTGGAGGCGTAAGGGCAATGACGTCCCTCGACACGCACAGCGATCCGATAATTCTCGAGATGCGCTCCATCACCAAGGAGTTCCCCGGCGTTAAAGCATTGGCCGAGGTAAGCCTGCGGGTGAAGGCTGGCGAGATTCACGCCATCTGCGGTGAAAACGGCGCAGGAAAATCGACCCTGATGAAGGTACTGTCGGGCGTCTACCCCTACGGCAGCTACGACGGCGACATCGTTTACCAGAGCGAAGTCCAGCAGTTCAAGGACATCCGGGCCAGCGAACACGCCGGCATCGTGATCATCCACCAGGAGCTGGCGCTCATTCCGGAACTCTCCATCACGGAGAACATCTTCTTGGGCAACGAGCCCACCCGGCGCGGCGTGATCGACTGGGCCGAGGCACGGACCCGCTCCACCGAACTGCTGGCCCGGGTGGGCCTCCGCGAGGACCCTGACACCCCGGTCAAGGAGATCGGCGTCGGCAAGCAGCAACTGGTCGAAATCGCCAAGGCGCTCAACAAGAGGGTGAAGCTCCTCATCCTGGACGAGCCCACCGCGGCCCTGAACGAATCCGACTCCCAGCACCTGCTGGACTTGATCCTGGGCCTGAAGGGCCGCGGCATCACCTCGATCATGATTTCGCACAAGCTCAACGAAATTGAGCAGATCGCCGACTCGATCACGATCATCCGCGACGGCAAGTCGATCGAGACCCTCGACGTCAAGGCCGACGGCGTCGACGAGGACCGCATCATCAAGGGCATGGTGGGCCGGACCCTGGAGTCGCGGTTCCCGGACCACGAACCCAAGATCGGCGAAAAGTTCTTCGAGGTCAAGGACTGGAACGTGGGGCACCCGCAGATCCAGGACCGCCTGGTCTGCAAGAACTCCAACTTCTACGTCCGACGCGGCGAGATCGTCGGCTTTGCCGGGCTGATGGGGGCCGGCCGCACCGAGCTGGCGCGTTCCCTGTTCGGCCGCTCCTACGGCCGCTTCATCTCCGGCCAGGTCTACAAAGACGGCAAGGAAGTGCACCTCAAGAACGTCAAGCAGGCCATCGACGCCGGCCTCGGCTACGTCACCGAGGACCGCAAGTCGCTGGGCCTGAACCTGCTGGACGACATCAAGGCCACCACAGTCTCGGCGGCCCTGAAGAAGATCAGCAAGCACAACGTCGTCGACGTCGACAAGGAATTCACCGTCGCGGAGCAGTACCGCAAGTCGCTGCGCACCAAGACGCCGTCGGTGGAGGAAGGCGTGGCCAAGCTCTCCGGCGGCAATCAGCAGAAGGTGGTCCTGGCGAAGTGGATGTTCACCGACCCGGACCTGCTGATCCTGGACGAACCCACCCGCGGGATCGACGTCGGCGCCAAGTTCGAGATCTACGGCATCATCCAGCAACTGGCCAACCAGGGAAAGGGCGTCATCGTCATCTCCTCGGAACTGCCCGAGCTGCTGGGCCTCTCCGACCGCATCTACACCATTTTCGAAGGCGCCATCACCGGCGTGCTGAACAAAGAGGAAGCCAGCCAGGAAAGCCTCATGAAACTGATGACTTCCGCCCGCAAGACCGCCTGACCCTCTGGGACTATCCAGAACATCCGGACAACAAGGACTGACACCATGAATGCGCTCAAGAAGCTCTTTGGCGGCAACACCCGCCAATTCGGCATGATCTTCGCCCTGGTCGCGCTGATCGTCTTCTTCCAGATTTTCACAGAGGGCCGCACGCTCACCCCGGGCAACGTCATCAACCTCTTCAACGGCAACTCGTACATTCTGATCCTCGCGATCGGCATGGTGCTGGTGATCATCGCCGGCCACATCGACCTCTCGGTCGGCTCCGTCGCCGCCTTCGTGGGGGTCAGCGTCGCCCTCATGATCCAGGACTGGGGCATCCCGTGGTACCTCGGCATCCTGTTCGGGCTGCTTCTCGGCGCCGTGATCGGCGCCTGGCAGGGCTTCTGGACGGCCTACGTCGGTATCCCGGCCTTCATCGTCACGCTGGCCGGCATGCTGCTGTTCCGCGGCTTCAACCAGTTCGTCGGCAAGTCCAACACCATCCCGGTGCCGAACGACTTCCAGTACATCGGCTCGGGCTACCTGCCCGAAGTCGGCCCCAACACCGGCTTCAACAACCTCACATTGCTGCTGGGCCTGCTCGGCGCCGCCTTCGTGGTGTTCAGCGAGATCCGCTCCCGCCGCAAGGCCAAGGCCCTCGGCGCCGAAGTGCCCGAAGCCTGGGTGACCATCACCAAGCTGGTCCTGATCTGCGCCGCCATCCTCTACGCGACCTACCTGTTCGCGACCGGCCGGCCGGGGACCTCGTTCCCGATCCCGGGGCTGATCCTGGCCATCCTGGTCCTGATCTACGGGTTCGTCTCCTCCAAGACCATCATCGGCCGCCACATCTACGCCGTCGGCGGCAACCGGCACGCCGCCGAGCTCTCCGGCGTCCAGTCCAAGAAGGTCAACTTCCTGGTCATGATGAACATGTCCATCCTGGCCGGCCTGGCCGGCATGATCTTCGTCGGCCGCTCCACCGCCTCCGGCCCCTTCGACGGCGTCGGCTGGGAACTTGACGCCATCGCGGCCGTCTTCATCGGCGGCGCCGCGGTGACCGGCGGCGTGGGAACCGTAATCGGCTCGATCGTCGGTGGCCTCGTGATGGCTGTGCTGAACAACGGCCTGCAGCTCCTCGGCGTCGGCGCGGACCTCACCCAGATCATCAAGGGCCTCGTCCTCCTCATCGCCGTCGCCTTCGATGTCTACAACAAGAGCCAGGGCAAGAGGTCGATCATCGGCATGATGATGAAGAACTTCAGCCGCAGCAGCGAGTCCCGGCCCGAGGAGACCACATCCACCAAAGAGGTCATCGCCAGGGAGTCCTGAACGACTCTCCGGCCCCGAAACCCCTGATTCTCCGAACACCATCTATAGAAAGTGAACCAAGCAATGCAAATGATTGGTAAAGCAGGAAAGGCAGCAGCGATCGCTGCTATTGCGGCACTGGCGCTGACAGCCTGCGGCCGTGCCGACACCGGATCTTCCGGGAGCTCAAGCGGCGGCGAGGCGTTCCCGAAAGGCTCCGCAATCGGCGTCGCGCTCCCCCAGAAGACGAGTGAAAACTGGGTCCTGGCGGAGAAGCTGTTCAACGACGATCTCACCGCGGCCGGCTACAAGCCGGACGTGCAGTTCGCCAACGGCGGCGTTTCGGAGCAGCAGAACCAGATCAGTGCCATGGTCACCAAGGGTGACAAGGTCATCATCGTCGGTGCCATCGACGGTGCCCAGCTGGGCACCCAGCTCAAGCAGGCAAAAGACGCCGGCGCGACCGTCATCGCTTACGACCGCCTGCTGTTGAACACCGCGAACGTGGACTACTACGTGGCCTACGACAACTTCAAGGTCGGCGTGCTCCAGGGCCAGGCCCTGCTGGACGGCATGAAGGCCAAGAAGCCCACCGGTCCGTACAACATCGAGCTGTTCGCCGGTTCCCCCGATGATGCCAACGCGAAGGTCTTCTTCAACGGTGCCATGAGCATTCTCCAGCCGAAGATCGACGACGGCACGCTCAAGGTCGTTTCCGGCCAGAAGTCCTTCGAACAGGCCGTGACCCAGGGCTGGAAGGCAGAGAACGCCCAGCGGCGGATGGACACCCTGCTCGCCGGAACCTACGGCAGCACCACGCTTGACGGCGTGCTCTCCCCGAACGACACCTTGGGCCGCGCGATCATCACCTCCGTCAAGGCCGCCGGCAAGCCGATCCCGGTTGTCACGGGGCAGGACTCCGAGGTTGAGTCGGTCAAGTCCATCATGGCGGGCGAGCAGTACTCCACCATCAACAAGGACACCCGCGCGCTCGTTGAGCACGCGATCACCATGGTCAAGGACATCCAGGCCGGCAAGACCCCTGAGATCAACGACTCCAAGTCCTACAACAACACGGTCAAGACGGTTCCGGCGTACCTGCTGACGCCGGTCATCGTGACCAAGGACAACGTCAAGACGGCCTACGTCAACGATCCGGTACTCGGACCGATCACCAAGTAGCCTGACGCTTTTTCCTTAGGGCCCCGGCTCCCCCGCAAGGGTGGGCCGGGGCTCTTTCGTGCCCCCGGGGCCCGGGCTCACAGGGATCCATAGCTGCGGCTCACCGAGGAGAGCGCCCGCAGCCGTGCGAGGGCGGGGCACCGCCGTGTAACCGGGTGCGGCGGACACCGCCCTGCTGCCGGGCGTGGTGAGAGGATGGCAGCATGACTGCCCCCATCGCCACGCCCTGGCTGTCAAGCCAACCCGACCAGGATCCGCGGACGGCCACCGGCGCCAGACTGCGGTGGGGCGTAATTGCCACCGGAAGCATCGCGGCCACGGTCACCAAGGACCTTGAACTCCTGGCCGACGCGGAGCTGTACGCGGTCTCTTCACGCAACCAGGCCGCGGCCGACGCCTTCGCGGCCGACTACGGCTTCGCAAGGGCATACGGTGACCAGGACGGCGTGGCCGGCTACGAGCGGTTGCTCGCCGACGGCGCCGTCGATGTCGTCTACGTCGCCACCCCCCACGCCCAGCACCATGCAGTTGCCCTGGCGGCCCTGCGGGCCGGCAAGCACGTACTGTGCGAGAAGGCCCTCACAATCAATGCCCGGGAGGCTGCCGAGCTCGTGGACCTGGCCCGGGACAAGGGCCTGTTCCTGATGGAAGCCATGTGGAGCCGCTTCCTGCCCGGCATGCAGCGGGCGTTCGAGATCGCCGCCTCGGGCGAGATCGGCGAGATCAAATGGGTCGCCGCCGACCTGGGCTTCCCGGCCCCGTACTCCCCCACGTCCAGGCTCTGGGCGCCGCGCGACGGCGGGGGCGCCCTGCTGGACATCACCGTCTATCCCCTGCTGTGGGCACTCGGCACGCTCGGCTTCCCGCAAACGGTCACCGCCGCCGGCTGGCTCAACGACGACGGCGTGGACGCCCAGAACGCACTGACTCTGGGCTACCACCACGGAGCCCAGGCCCAGCTGACCTCTTCGCTCCTGGCTTATGGACCCCGTACCGCCACCGTGGCGGGCAACAAGGGGTTCCTGCAGAGCCTGGGCTCGGTCAATAATCCGAAGGAGCTGGTGGTGCAGGTCGGCTTCGACGAGCCGCGCACCGAGCGGTTCACCGTGGTGGGGCGCGGGTACAGCTATGAACTCCGAGAGGTGACGCGCTGCATCCAGCAGGGTCTCACCGAGAGCCCGGTCATGCCGTTGCAGGATTCACTCAACACCATGCGATTGTTCGACGGCGTTCGTGCCCAGTTGGGCGTGAGCTACCCGAACGACGTGCACTAGCCGCGGCTTCGGGATCTGGCCCGGCCGGAACCGCGGACCGGAGTTGCCGTCCGGATTGGCCGTTCCGGCGGGCCGTTCCGGCGGGCCAAATTTGCCTGGGCTATGGACTCGCCCCTGCCTCCGGTCTTACGCTGTAGACCAATCGTCGAGATTTTTCGGGGAGGGGTGTTGCGCATGCGATCAGCAGGCAGCCCTTCCCCCATGCTCCGGGTCCTGCGCCGGGTGCTCCTGGCTATCGCGGCCGGGCTGACGTGGCTGGCTCTCTCCGCAGCCGCCGCCAGCGCCGACGAACTCAAGGTTTCCGCCGCCGTTCCAAGCGCTTCCGACACCACTGTCGCGGCCATGATCCGCCTGCCGATGACGGACCAGGAGTTGACCCCCAAGCCCGCCCCGACGGTCCCGCCGCCGGAGTCCGCTGCCCCGACCCTGCCGGCCCTGGCTCCGCCCTTCCCCCCGGCGTCGCCGCCGGTGGCGCCGCTGCCGCAACCCGTCGTGGCCCCCGCGCCGCGCGTCGTTCCCGCACCGGCACCGCCTGTCGTTCCCGCGCCCCCGGTGGCTGTGGTACCTGCGCCCCCCGTGGCCGTCGTGCCGGCACCGCCTGTCACCCAGACCCCGCCGCCTGCCCCCGTACCGCCGGCAACGAAGCCAGCCGACCCGCCCGCGGCGCCCGCCCCCGCACCGGCTCCAGCCCCGGTGCCGCCGACGACCGCACCGACCGACCCGGCCGCACCTCCAGCACCGGGCCTTGGCGGCCTCCCGGGCGTTCCGATCGTGCACCCGTCGCCGCAACCCACACCCCCGGCGGACACGCCCGTCCCCGGCACCCCGCCGCTTCCTGGCCAGCCGGGCCCCGTCACGCCGGTCCCACCGGCCCAGCCCGCGCCGCCAGCAACCCCGCCCACCCCGGCCCCTGCGCCCGAGCCTGACCCCAAATCCATCCCGGTGACAGCCCCGGCCCCGGGACATCCTGGCCCGGTAGCGCCTGGTCCGGCCTCACCGGTACAACCCCTCGTGCTGCCGCTGTCCGCCGTGTCGGCTGTCTCCCCGATCGCTGATCCGGCCCAAGCCTGCAGCCCCGGCCCCTCAGGACAGCCGCAGCGTCTGTTGACCGGTTCGGGCTTCGAGGCCTCGGTGCGCCCGGCCTATGGCCCGGTGCTGGTCCTGCCACAACCGCAAGGCGCGGGGACGCCCGCGGCCTCCCCGCCGGCAGGCAACCCCGCCCCCGCGAGCCCCGCTCCCGGCAACGGCACCCCTGCGTCGCCGGGCGGCGGCAATGACGGCCCGCGTCCTTGGGGTGGAGGCACCGGACTGCCGGTCCCCAATGCCCTGCCGCCGACGCCCGGTACGGGCTCCGGCAGTGGATCCACGACCAGCGGGCCGTCCGGTGCCGTTGCGTGGCTGCCGGGTTCGCTTTTTATCATTCCCCCAATGGGCGCCGACCCCATCAGCGGCCCGTTACAGCACATCCATCCTGCTGTCTCCGCTGATCCCGGATCTTCTCCTGACTAGAAGGGCCGTTCTCTGCCGTTTTACTGCGCAGAGCACGGTCCTTTGGGCTGCCACGTGCGCCCGCCATCAGTCATTCAGGAGAAGTTCCCATGGACCCCACAGTCCGCGGCCGGTCAACCGGCATCCCCGTTTCGCATAGGCGCACCGTCTCAGCGGTGCCCGCGGCCGGGCACCTGCCGTCACACCCCCCCACCCTGCGGCTTCACCGAACCCAAGTCATACACCCGCCTGCGGACCGTCCGCCGTAACGCGCGTCCGTCCGTGCCCAGGTTTCACTACCGCCGGAGCGATGTCGTTGGATCCGCTGGGGGATTCAACGGCCTCACAGGCTCCGGCGACAATCCCTTCCTACCCTTGAAAGGTGGCTACAGACCCACACCTGGCATGAGAGCGGTACCGCCCGCGTGGGCGACCGGTACCTGACCCGTATTATTCTTTAGGGGCGCCATCACGGCGCCAACGGGAACGACGGGGGACATCGTGGACGCTTCGCCCAATGAGGTGACGACTGAGGTTCTGAGCGGCCGTTACCGTCTGGGAGAAGTCATCGGCCGCGGCGGCATGGCGTCCGTGTACTCGGCCCGGGACGAGAACCTGGGCCGGGACGTGGCGCTCAAGCTGTTCGCTCCGCAGTCCGCCGATGTAGACGAGCTCAGACGCCAACAGGCCGAGATCGAACTGCTGGCCACCCTGAACCACCCGAGCCTGGTGACGCTCTTCGACGCCGGCACGGACACCCGGGTGCCCGCCGAGCCCCGGCCATTCCTGACCATGGAACTGGTGGAAGGCCAAGACCTTCGAAGCCGGATCCGTCACAGCCCGGTGCCTTTGGACGAAATCGCCGTCATTGGTGCGGGTCTCGCGGACGCCCTCGCCTACGTACATTCCCGAGGCATCATCCACCGCGACATCAAGCCGGCCAATGTCCTGCTGGTGCAGGTTCGGCCAGGCGAACCCGTGCGGCCGAAGCTGACCGATTTCGGCATTGCCAGGATTGTCGACGGGAACCGTCTCACCGCCACCGGAACCATGGTGGGAACAGCGGCCTACTTGAGCCCGGAGCAGGCCCGCGGCGCCGACATGGGCACGGCCAGCGACATCTATTCGCTCGGTCTAGTGCTGCTGGAATGCATCACGGGCGCGGTGGAATATCCCGGGAGCGCCGTCGAATCGGCAGTGGCCCGCCTGCATCGAGCCCCAGTCGTCCCAGCCGGCGTACCGGCCGAATGGGCCCAGCTGATCAGGGCCATGACCGCCCTGGATCCCATGGATCGTCCGACCGCAGCCGAACTTGAGGCCGCACTGCGCCAAGCTCTGGTCTCCCCCGACTCGTCGCCGGGCCTCCTGGCCGAGGAGCGCACCCGCGTCCTCCCCGCACCGCCGGCCCGGCCGCCGCGCTCCGGCGCTGCGCTGTCCGCGCACGACACTGCACGCGGCAGCGCCCGCGGCACCGCACGGCACACTGCCCCCGGCCTCGGGTCCACCGACGAGGATCCAACGCGCCAGCAGCACGCGCTGACGCCGGACACGCTAAGCCAGGACGCACGGGCACCCCGTCGCGGCCGAGGCTTCTTTTCCCGTGGGCTCACCCGGTTCCGCTCTGCGCGGCGCCGCACCAGGGTCGTCGTCGTCCTGGCCGCCGTCGCTCTCATTGCGGGCGCTGCCGCCGTCGCAGCCTCCCTCACCCTCGCCGCCCCTGAACAGCCCGCCGTCGTCCCCTACCCTGCCGTTACCGGCGAGCTCGGCGACCACCTGAAGCAGCTTCAGAACAGCGTGCAACCATGAGCGCGTCCAACAGCCCTCGTTGGCGCGGGGCTCTGGCCGGAACCTTGCTGACATCCGCCTTGCTGGCCGGTTCGCTTGCCGGCTGCGCGGGGCCGGCTCCCGAACTGGACGGTGCAGCGGCCGGGCAACTCCAGTCCCAGGTTCTCGCCGTCACCGAGGCTGCGGCCACCGACGACTCCGCCGGCGCCCTGAAACTGCTGGACGAGCTGGTCTCCAGGCTCGACGCGGCAGCTGCGGACGGCAAGGTGTCCTTCAAACGCCACCAGAGCATCAAGACTGCCATCGACGCCGTCCGGGCCGACCTCACGGCTAAGGTGGCCCAGCAGCAGGCCGCAGCCGCGGCTGCGGCAAAGGCTGCCGCAGACCAGGCCGCTGCCCAGCAGGCGGAAGCCGCCGCCGCGCAGGCCGCCGCCGCGCAGGCTGCCGCCGACCAGGCTGCCGCCGACCAGGCAGCGGCGGCGCAGGCACCGGCGCCCGCCCCCGCGAACCCGGGCCAGAACGGCAAAGCCAAGGGCAAGGCCAAAGGCGGCGGCTAGGAGCCTGACCTCACTGGCCCGTCTCGCTTGGCTTGGGCCGGCGTCAATCCATCGGCCGCTTTCCGGTACCGAACTGCACGCCGGGCTTTCGCTGTCGGCCGGATCCGGCTAGCTTGGACAGTCAGGCCTGAAGCAGCCTGACCATTTCCGAGCGAGCATCCGAGCACTTGCACCGACCTTGTATCCGTCCCCTGAAACGATTGGCAGGTCCGCAGCCTGCCAGCCGAAGGAGTGAAGCAAGCATGGCAACAGTCCAGGAATCCATCGACGTGAACGTCCCCCTTAGCCAGGCCTACAACCAGTGGACCCAGTTTGAGGATTTCCCGCAGTTCATGAGCGGCGTCGACGCCGTCCGGCAACTCGACGACGCGACCGTCCACTTCCAGACCAGCATCGGCGGGGTCAAACGCGACTACGACGCCCGGATCACCTGCCAGACCCCTGACCGGCAAGTCTCCTGGGAGAGCCTGGACGGTCCGCGCAACGCCGGTACCGTCCGCTTCACGGAGCTCGGACCTACGGAAACAAAGGTCGACGTCGAACTCGTCTGGGAGCCCGGCTCCGCCACAGAGAAGATCGGGTCGGCGGTCGGGCTCGACTCCCGGCAGGTCGGGGCGGACCTGAAGCGGTTCAAGAAATTCATTGAGGGCCGCGATTTTGAGACGGGCGGCTGGCGTGGTCGCGTGGACGACGGCGACGTCGCAGCGCACGCACCCGCGGAGCCGCTGCTGACGGACACCGGCTACGATGTGGTCGGGCCCGGGCGGACAGCCGGCACCGACCCGGATTTGGCCACTGAACCGGCCTTCGACGGCGGCGCCGCTAACGCGGACCGCGACCGGCGGGCCTCCGACCGCTGACCCAGGACCCCGTTTAACGCCGAAGGGCGCACCGGGATTTCCCGGTGCGCCCTTCGGCGTATTGGAGCTAGCCGTTGTTGGGACTAGCCCAGCAGGGAGAGCACTTCGCTGAACTTGGCCGAGGGGCGCATGACCGCGGAGGCCTTGGCTTCGTCCGGACGGTAGTAGCCGCCGAGGTCCACCGGGGAGCCCTGGACGGCCAGCAGTTCGCCCACGATCGTCTCCTCGTTGGAGCTCAGCGACTCGGAGACGGCGGCGAAGGCTGCTGCCAGCTCGGCGTCGTCGGTCTGGCGTGCCAGCTCGTCGGCCCAGAACTTGGCCAGGTAGTAGTGGCTGCCGCGGTTGTCCAGCTCGCCGGCCTTGCGCTTCGGGGACTTGTTCTCCAGCAGGAACGTGCCGGTGGCGCGGTCCAGGGTGTCCGCCAGGACCTGCGCCCGGGCGTTGCCCGTGGAGGTTGCCAGGTGTTCGAAGCTGACGGCGAGGGCCAGGAACTCGCCCAGGCTGTCCCAGCGCAGGTGGTTTTCCTTGAGCAACTGCTGGACGTGCTTGGGAGCGGAGCCGCCGGCGCCGGTCTCAAACAGGCCGCCGCCGTTGATCAGCGGAACGACCGAGAGCATCTTGGCGCTGGTGCCGAGCTCGAGGATCGGGAACAGGTCGGTGAGGTAGTCACGGAGCACGTTGCCGGTGACGGAAATCGTGTCCTCGCCCTTGCGCAGGCGTTCGAGGGTGAAGGCCGTGGCCTCGTCCGGGGACATGATTTCCAGCTGCAGGCCCTCGGTGTCGTGGTCCTTGAGGTACTCCTCGACCTTGGCGATCATCCGGGCGTCGTGCGCGCGGCCCTTGTCCAGCCAGAAGACGGCCGGGGTGGCGGAGGCGCGGGCGCGGGTTACGGCCAGCTTGACCCAGTCGCGGATCGGCACGTCCTTGGTCTGGCAGGCGCGCCAGATGTCGCCGGGGGCCACCTGGTGTTCGATCAGCACGGTGCCGGCGTCGTCGACCACCTGGACGGTGCCGGCGGACTGGATCTCGAAGGTCTTGTCGTGGCTGCCGTATTCCTCGGCGGCCTGGGCCATCAGGCCGACGTTCGGGACCGTGCCCATGGTGGTCGGGTCGAAGGCCCCGTGGGCGCGGCAGTCATCGATGACCACCTGGTAGATGCCGGCGTAGCTGCTGTCCGGCAGGACGGCGAGCGTGTCCGCCTCCTGGCCGTCGCGGCCCCACATGTGGCCGGAGCTGCGGATCATGGCCGGCATCGAAGCGTCGACAATGACGTCGGACGGCACGTGCAGGTTGGTGATGCCCTTGTCCGAGTCGACCATGGCCAGCTCGGGGCCGTCGTTGAGGCCCTTCTTGATGGCCGCTTCGACGTCGCCGCGGATCTCCTCGGGGAGGTCTTCGAGGCCGTTGAGGATGGAGGCGAGTCCGTTGTTGGGGCTCAGGCCGGCGGCAGCGATCTGCTCGCCGTAGGTGGCGAAGAGATCGGAGAAGTACGCCTTGACGACGTGGCCGAAGATGATCGGGTCGGAGACCTTCATCATGGTGGCCTTCAGGTGGGCGGAGAAGAGCACGCCCTCTTCCTTGGCCCGGGCGACCTGGGCGGCGAGGAAGGTGTCCAGCGCCGCGGCGCGCATCACCGTGCCGTCGATGACCTCGCCGGCCAGCACGGGGAACGCGCGCTTGAGGACCTTGACCGTGCCGTCTTCCTTGACCAGCTGGATCTTGATGTTGGTGTCCGCCTCGATGACCACGGACTTCTCGTTGGAGCGGAAGTCGTCGGCTTCCATGTGCGCGACGTTGGTCTTGGAGTCCGGGCTCCAGGCGCCCATCGTGTGCGGGTTCTTGCGGGCGTAGTTCTTCACCGAGAGCGGCGCGCGGCGGTCCGAGTTGCCCTCGCGGAGCACCGGGTTCACGGCGGAGCCCTTGATCTTGTCGAAGCGGGAACGGATGTCCGTCTCTTCGTCGGACGCCGGGTTGTCCGGGTAGTCCGGCAGGGCGTAGCCCTGGTCCTGGAGTTCGGCGACGGCGGCCTTCAGCTGCGGCACGGAGGCGCTGATGTTGGGCAGCTTGATGATGTTGGCTTCGGGCTTCTTGGCAAGGGCGCCCAGCTCGGAGAGGGCGTCGCTGACGCGCTGCTCCTCGGTGAGGTAGTCGCCGAAGGCGGCGATGATGCGGCCGGCTAGCGAAATGTCGCGGGTCTCCACTTCCACACCGGCCGTCGAAGCAAACGCCTCGACAATCGGCAAGAACGAATAGGTGGCCAGCATCGGCGCTTCGTCGGTGTGGGTATAGATAATCTTGGCCATTGCTCGGGCATCTCCCTGAAAGTCTGCGGAAATCTTGTGTATCTCAACGGCTCTAACTTACCCGAGGTGGCCGCCTTGGCACCTATCCGGGACGGGCCCCGGCAGGCGCATGACACCGCGGCGGGCCCTGGACGGCCCAGGACTCTCCCAAAGCGCGCCTTGTCAATTATTGACAAATAACTTTACAGGTTCGTCAAGGTCGCGTAGTTTCTAACCCATCACGGCTGCCGGCCACGGCTGGCCGCTCCGCATCCTTCCGGTTAGGACACCCATGCGAACACCTAAGACTCTGGCCACCAGCCTCCTCAGTCTCTCCGCCGCCGCGCTCCTGGCGGTCAGCGCTGCCGGTACGGCCAGTGCCGCACCGGCAGCGCTGAAGGTGCCGACGTCGTCGTCGGAGGTCAGCAGTCACAGCGTCGACGACGGCGGCTCGGCCGACTACTGGACGGCGGAGCGCATGCGCGGCGCAATTCCGGGCGACGTGCTGGCGGCGAAGGCCGTGGAGCGCGGCAGCAAGGCCAAGGCGGCCGTGCACCGGCCGGCTGAAGCGGGCGCCCCTGCCAAGGTGGAGGGCACCACGCCCACTGCGCAGGCCACGCAGCTTCAGACCAAGGCGAACGCCAGCGAGACCCCGGTCAAGCACATCGGCAAGGTCTTCTTCACCCTCCGCGGCTCCAACTATGTCTGCTCCGGGAACTCTGTGACCTCGTCCAACAGGAGCACCGTCTCCACCGCCGGCCACTGCGTCAACGAGGGCCCGGGCGCTTTCGCCACCAACTTCACCTTCGTTCCGGCCTACCTCAACGGCTCGGCACCCTACGGCAAGTGGACCGCCAAGGCGCTGTACACCCCGACCCAGTGGAGCTCCGGCGGAGACATGACGTACGACACCGGCTTCGCCGTGATGAACCCGCTCAACGGCAAGTCGCTCGCCGACGTCGTGGGCTCCTCCGGCGTGCAGTTCAACGCCGCCCGGGGGCTGAGCTACAAGTCGTTCGGCTACCCGGCGGCGCCCCCGTTCAACGGCGAATCCTTGAAGAGCTGCAGCGGCACCGCCAAGAACGACCCCAACAACCCGCAGTTCAACACCCAGGGCATCCCCTGCAACATGACCGGCGGTTCCTCGGGCGGGCCGTGGTTCATCGGCTCCAGCTCCACCGGCTACCAGAACTCGATCAACAGTTACGGCTACGGCAGCAACTCCACCACCATGTATGGACCGTACTGGGGCTCCGTCATCCAGCAGGCCTACAGCACGGCTGCCGCTTTGTAGGGACTCGTCCGCGCCGGGCCCGGGCCCGGGCCGGCGGTTGCCCGGGCCGGGCCGGGGCGGGGGTTGCCGGGGCCGGGGCCGGGCCGGGGGTTGCCGGGGCCGGGCCGGGGGTTGCCGGGGCCGGGGCCGGCACCCCGGTCCCGCACCGAAGCCCGCACCGATCCACTTGCGAGGAAGGAGCAGGACAGCGCGGGGTCACGTGCCGCCATCCCCTCGACGGGGCGGCAAGTGACCCCGCGTTTCCGTGTGCACAGCTGGTGCCCGCTCGCCCGTCGGCATCCACGGGACATGCCCTCCCCCGGGGTCGGCCAGTGAACATAGTGCCTATATGCCCACTCCTCGGCGCCAAGAATGAGCATGTCCCACGGTGTCAGGGGGACATGCCTTGCCCTAGGTTCGAAGAATGAGCATGTCCCCAGGTGCCAGCGAGCGCGCCCACCCGTCGGAGCGAAAAGTGAGCACGTCCAGCGGGGCCGTGGCCTGCGCCCAGCCCGCCGCGACGCATGAGCCTGTCCCTGGCCACGGAGCCGGGCGGCTACACCTTAGCCCGGACATGCCCTTCGCCCGGTCCGGCGAGTGGACATAGTCCCTGCATGCCCACTCCTCACTGCCAAGAATGGGCATGTCCCAAAGTGCCGCGCTCTGTGCTCTCCCTTGGCCTCGAGAACTGAGCATGTCCCAAGGCGCCGCAGCCTGTGCTCTCCCTTGGCCTCGAGAGCTGAGCATGTCCCAAGGCGCCGCAGCGTCCGCCCACCCCTCGGCGCGAAAAATGAGCATGTCCCGCGGACCAGGTGGCGATTCCCAGCCCAACAGCTGCATGCGGCACATGCGGCACGAGCCGGCGCAAAATGGACATGCCCTCCCCGTGCAGGGAGGGCATGTCCACTCTTGGCGGCAACCGCGGGCAGAACCCAGACGCGAGCACCCCGGGCGCGGGAACCTCTAGTGGAAGAAGTGGCGCGCGCCGGTGAAGTACATCGTGATGCCGGCGGCGTTGGCTGCGGCGACGACTTCCTCGTCGCGGACGGAGCCGCCCGGCTGCACCACGGCGCGGACGCCCGCGTCGATCAGGATCTGCAGGCCGTCGGCGAACGGGAAGAACGCGTCCGAGGCCGCGACGGCGCCCCGGGCCCGCTCCGGCGCGCCGGTGGCGCCTGGCTCTGCCTGAACGGCGGCCGCACCGCCGGCACCCTCGACGTCGGACTCCACGGCTACCCCCAGCGTGTTGGCCCGTTCGACGGCGAGCCGGCAGGAGTCGAGCCGGTTTACCTGGCCCATGCCGATGCCGACGGCGGCGCCCTCGGCGGCGAGCAAGATGGCGTTGGACTTGGCCGCGCGGCACGCCGTCCAGGCGAAGACCAGGTCCGCCAGCGTGTCGGCGTCGGCGGCTTCACCGGCGGCGAGGGTCCAGTTGGCGGGGTTGTCGCCGTCGGCGTCGACCTTGTCGGCGGCCTGGACCAGCATGCCGCCGGAGACCTGGCGGAACTCGGTGGGGTAACGGCCGTAGCCCTCGGGCAGGGTGAGCAGCCGGATGTTCTTCTTCTTGGCGAGGATCTCCACGGCCTCGTCCTCAAAGCCCGGCGCGATGACGACCTCGGTGAAGATGCCGGCCACGGTCCGGGCCATGCCGGCCGTGACGGTGCGGTTGGCAGCAATGACGCCGCCGAACGCGGACACCGGGTCGCAGGCATGGGCCTTGGCGTGCGCGTCGGCGATCGGGTCAGCGGCGGTCGCGGACCCCACGGCCACACCGCAGGGGTTGGCGTGCTTGATGATCGCGACGGCGGGCTCGGCGAAGTCGAACGCGGCGCGGAGGGCCGCGTCGGCGTCGACGAAGTTGTTGTAGCTCATGGCCTTGCCGTGCAGCTGGTCGGCCTGGGCGATGCCGGCCGGGGCGGCCTTGTCCACGTACAGCGCGGCCTGCTGGTGCGGGTTTTCGCCGTAGCGGAGCACCTCGGAGCGTTCCAGGGCCAGGCCGGCGTAGGCGGGCCAGTCGATCACGCCGTCACCGTCCTCGTCGCGGAACTGGCTGGCGGTCCAGGTGGCCACGGCGGTGTCGTAGGCCGCGGTGTGCGCGAACGCCTTGGCGGCGAGCCGGCGTCGGGTCTTCAGGTCAAAGCCGCCGGAGGAAGCGGCCTCCACCACGGAGCCGTACGACGCCGGGTCCACCACGATCGCGACGGCGGCGTGGTTCTTGGCGGCCGACCGCACCATCGCCGGACCGCCGATATCGATCTGTTCGACGACGTCGTCCTGCGCCGCGCCGGATTTCACCGTCTCCACGAAGGGGTAGAGGTTCACGACCACGAGGTCGAACGGCTCGATGTCCATCGAGGCCAGCGTGTCCATGTGGGCCTGGACGCGGCGGTCCGCGAGGATTCCGCCGTGCACGCGCGGGTGCAGGGTCTTGACCCGGCCGTCCAGCATTTCCGGCGAGCCGGTGACTTCCTCGACCTCCTGCACGGGAATTCCCGCGGCGGCGATCTTCTTGGCGGTGGAACCGGTGGAGACGATCTTGACGCCGGCGTCGTGCAGACCCCGCGCGAGCTCCTCGAGACCGGTCTTGTCGTAGACCGAGATGAGGGCCCGGCGGATGGGAACACGGTCGATGGATACACGCTCATGCTGCGTAAAGCTCACAGAAATCTCCGTCTTGGATCGCGGTCTTAGATCGCGGCGCGGCCGCGGTTGGTGGGGGTGCGGCCAGTTTATCGCGTCAGGGCTCCCGGCCCGCCAGCGGGGCGCCCGCGCGCCGGAGTGTGAAGCAGGCACAGGCCGCGCCTGGGCCACGTAGAGTTTTCCGTGGAGGCGAAAATGAACACTTACACCACGGTGCCCAGCGGCGAACAAGTGGTCCAGGAACTGCCGTGGCGGTGGAAGGTCCAGGGGCGGATCTTCCTGATCGGCGGCCTGGGCTTCATGTTCGACGCCTGGGACGTCACGCTCAACGGCATCCTCATCCCGCTGCTCTCGAAGCACTGGTCCCTGAGCCCGGGCGACGCCGCCTGGATCGGCACGTCGAACCTGATCGGCATGGCGCTGGGCGCCTTCGTCTGGGGCACCATCGCCGACACCATCGGCCGCAAGAAGGCCTTCACCGCCACGCTGCTGATCTTCGCCGTCTTCACCGTGCTGGGCGCCTTCTCCCCCGATTTCCTCTGGTTCGTGGCCTTCCGGTTCCTGGCCGGCTTCGGCCTGGGCGGCTGCATCCCGGTGGACTACGCGCTCGTGGGCGAGTTCACCCCGCGCAAGCAGCGCGGCAAGGTCCTCACCGCCATGGACGGCTGGTGGCCGATCGGGGCGGCGCTGTGCGGTTTCGTCTCCGCCGGGCTGATCGCCGCCTTCGCGGACTGGCGGCTGACCATGCTGATCATGGTGCTGCCCGCATTGCTGGTGTTCTGGATCCGGCGCAGCGTCCCGGAGTCGCCGCTGTTCCTGATCCGCAAGGGGCGCCGCGAGGAAGCCGCCCGGGTCATCGACGGGCTGGTGTCGGCCACCGGCGCCGAACCCCGGGTCTACAGCCTGCCCGAACCGCAGGACGCGCCCCGGCTCTCCGCCGGCAGCGCCTGGATCCAGCTCCGCGCGCTCTGGCAGTTCAACTGGAAGATCACGACGGCGGCCTGGGCCCTGTTTTTCAGCATCCTGCTGGTCTATTACCTGTCCTTGACCTGGATGCCGCGGATCCTGATCGGCGCCGGTTTCGAGGAGTACAAGGCCTTCCTGACGACGGCGTCGATGGCCGCCGTCGGCCTGCTCGGCGTCGTTGTCGCCGCGCTGCTGGTGGAGCGGACCGGGCGCAAGTGGATCCTCGCCGTCACGGGCCCGCTGTCGGCGCTGACGCTGGTGATCGTCGCCGTCGTCGTGGACATCCCGACGGCGGCCGTGTTCTGGCTGCTGGTTTTCGGCTTCGTGGTGCAGGTGGCCATCCCGGTGCTGTACGCCTACGTGTCGGAGCTGTACCCGACCGAACTGCGCGGGTCGGGTTTCGGCTGGGCCTCGACGTTTTCCCGGCTCGGTGCCGGCTTCGGCCCCCTGGTCTTCGCGGCGTTCCTGTGGCCCGAACTGGGCCTGGCCACGTCGTTCGCGCTGGCGGGCGGCCTGGTGCTGCTCTCGGTGCTGTGGATGGCGTTCTTCGCCCCGGAAACCAAGCAGCGCCGGCTGGAGTAACCGTCCCGGCTGTCCCAACTGGCTCGCATTTGTTGGCGTTTTGAGCCCTCAAAACGGCAACAACTGCGAGCCAGTTGGGTTAGTGGGGCGCGGTGGCGAGGGACCGGAGCGTCGACACCAAGAGCCGCCGTTCCGCGGCCTTGATCCGCTCGTGCAGGGTCTCCTCGGTATCGTTCTCCGCCACGGGCACGGCTTCCTGGGCGATGATCGGCCCGGTGTCCACGCCGGCGTCGGCCCAGTGCACCGTGCACCCGGTGACCTTCACGCCGTACGCCAGGGCGTCCCGGACGCCGTGCGCGCCCGGGAAGGCCGGCAGCAGGGCCGGATGGGTGTTCAAGTACCTGCCCCCGAACGCGGCGATGAAGTCCGCGCTGACGATGCGCATAAATCCCGAGGACACGACGACGTCGGGCCGGTAGGCGGCCACGGTTTCGGTGAGCGCGGCGTTCCAGGCAGACCGGTCCGGGTAAGCCTTGAAGTCCACCACGAAGGTCGGGATTCCGGCGTCCGCGGAGCGCTCCACCCCGTAGGTACCGGGCCGGTCCGCCCCGACGGCGGCGAGCTCCACGTCCAGCTCACCGGCCTTGACCGCGTCGATGACGGCCTGCAGGTTGGAGCCGGTGCCGGAGACGAGGACTACTATGCGCATTGCCTTAGCTTATGAGCCGCTCGCGTACGCTGGAAAATATGAACTCCCCCCACGACCCCGGTGCGAGCCCGCGCGGCCAGAATCCGGGCAGCGAGGCGGCTAAAGCGTCGCTCCTCAAGACGCACACACTGTTCCGCATGTTCATCGTGGCGGTGCTCGGTTCGTTCTTCGTCTTCCAGTTGGACGTCAACTACCTCTGGCTCGCCGCTCTGCTCACCGCGGCCGCGGTGGTGATCGGCGTCGTCCTGCTGGTCCGTGCAGCGAGGCTCCGGGAATCGCGGCTGGTGCTGTTCGGGACCATCTCCGGCCTGGTGGTCTCCGCGGTGATGGTGCTGATGGTGCTGGCGTCCGCGGTGTTCTTCAACCAGGTCCGGGACTACCAGCAATGCTCCCGCCACGCCCTCACCGAGCAGGCCGCCTCCGCGTGCCGGACTCAGCTGGAAAAGTCCATGCCAACGCAGCTGCGATAGCGGCAGCACAGCTTGCGGCCGCCCCGCTCCGGCCGCCGCGACCGACTGGCAACCCCGCAACCCGTCAGCCCAGCCCTACTTCGCGGCCGGCTCCAGGTCCGCTTCATGCAGCCTCTGCCGACGTTCCAGCCACGGCCCGGCCGCGTAGCCGATCACGACGCCGACGCCGGTTTCCACGGCGATGAACAGTGCCGTCACGAGCGGGTCCGGGCCAATGTCCGTGAGCCGTCCGATGCCGGCGGAACCGCGGGCCAACCAGGCCAGGCCCGCCGCGAGCAGCCCCGCCACGGTACCGATCATGGCGCCCAGGAAGAGGGTGGACACCGTGGCGGTGAACCAGCGCGCCTTGACCTTGATGGAGAGCCATTCGTCGAAGTGGTTTTCGCCGGCGCGCAGGAACCACCAGCCCGCCAGGACCCCGGCGATTGCCGGCACCACGAGGGCGACGAAACCGTAGTCCAGGCCGCCGGCGGGCAACGCCGCGAAGACCGGAATGGTGGGCAGGGGGCCGACGGCGGTAGCCAGCGGCCCGGCCTGCGAGCCGACGCCCAGCGCGAACCCCGACCCTGAGGTCCAGGCCAGTGCGAACACGGCCAGGTTGGGCAGGTAGCCCAGCTGAGCGAGGGTCAGGGCGGCGCCGCCCACCGGACCCGCGTGGAGCGCCTCGTACACGGCGATGATGAGGTTCCAGTGGATGAGGAGGTCCGCCGCGAGCAGCGCGGCGGCCATGGCCAGGCTGGCCATCACGGCCACGAATCCGGCCTGGATGGCGGAGCCGAGGTAGGAGCCGGCCCAGCGCGAGTGCTGGCTGGTGCGCGAGAGCCAGGCAACGGCGTCGACGCCGATCAGCCGGCTCCAGGAGCTCGCTTCGCGGCGGGCGCCGATCACCATGCCAAGGGCGACCGGGATCAGCGGGACGATGGAGGCAAACCAGAGGCTGACGCCGACGTCGGAGGTCCGGCAAAGAAATCCGGTGGCGAACCCGAAGGCCCCATACATCAGCCACGAGCCCAGCAGCGCCTGCCAGAGCTGGTCCGTGTAGGAGGCCCTGGCCAGCCGCCGGCCCGCGCGCCAGGCCAGGAGGAACGGGATCAGGGTGAGGCCCAGCGGGATCAGCGACAGCGTCCCGGATTCCGGCTGGGCCGCGGCACCCGCGCCACCCGCTCCACCGGTGTCCAGCAGCAACGGGACCCCGTGGATCAGCAGCCAGGCCTGGCCGGCCAGCCGCGCGAGGAAGTCAAAGCCGGTGTCCCGGAATCCGGCCGTGGCCCAGACCGCGACGACCGGCGCAATCACGGCGAGCGCGGAGATCACGGCCGCCTGCGCGGATTCCAGCGCCCCCTGCAGCCACAAAGGCATCGGAAGGCCACGGTCCCCGGTCTGATCAGCGCGCAGTTTCATCGTGGTCCATCGTGCCACGAAGAGGCCCGCGCCCGGGGTTCCGACAGGCTCTCACCCCGGATTTCAGCCGTCGGTGCCGCCGCTTTTTTGAAGACCCCGCCGTAAAATTAAGAGTGTCCGCAACAGTGGTTGGAGGCAAAAAATGACTACCGCATCTCCACATGCACACGGCGCTCACTTCGGACGGGCGGATGTACAGAACGTGGGCATGGGTGTGGGAATTGTCCTAGCGGCCGTGGGTGTCCTGGGGTTCATCCCGGGCATCACCTCGCAGTACAGCGAACTGAGGTTCATCGGGCCCGACTCCCGGGCGATGTTCCTTGGCCTGTTCCAGGTGTCCATGCTGCTGAACATCGTTCAGCTGGTCATCGGCGCCACGGGCCTGAGTATGTCGCGCAACGACATGGGAGCCCGGAACTTCCTGATGGGTTTTGGCCTGCTGTACATCATCTTCAGCGTTTACGGGCTGATCGTCGGCGTAGGGTCGGCGGCCAACTTCCTTGCGTTCAACACCATGGACAACTGGACCCACATGGTGCTGGGCGTGGCAATGATTGGCGCCGGCTGGTTGCTATCGAGGCATCTGGCCGATGACGCACAAACCCGGTAATCGATATCCGGGAAAGGGAGCCGCGAATGAGGAACGATTCATAGCAATCTAACAATTTCGTACTACCTGCTGGTGCGGGCGCCTCGAGTTTCGTAGGCGGCCGCACCAGCTTTCGTTTAGCCGGCTTTGCAGCCGGCAGTGCACAGCGCCGGAGTTCAGCGCCAGGGGTTCCGACGCCGGTTGCGACGCCGGTTCCGACGCCGGTTCGCCCAAGCCGTTCCGCCAAATGCTGGACTTATTCGACGGCGGCACTTCAGACTGGCCTGACCACAGACCCGAAAGGTTTCCCATGCCGGACTTCTCAGCCTTCATACCGGTTCTCGTCATCCTCGCCGTGGCGCTCGTCGTCGTCGTCGTGATCTGGGTGGCAACGAAGCTGATGTGGAAGGTGGCTGAACCCAACGAGGCCCTCATCATCTCCGGGTTGACCCGGGGCACGCTGGACACCAGGGAGGGGATGGACTTCAAGATCGTCACCGGCAAGGGAGCCCTCGTGCTGCCCGGGCTGCAGACGGTCCGGCCCTTGTCGCTGACCCTGAACGAAACCGAACTCAAAGTTAACTGCGTGACGTCGCAGGGCATCCAGGTGATTGTCGAGGGCGTGGTCATCTACAAGATCGGCGACGCGCCGCCCTTCATCGCCAATGCCGCGCGCCGCTTCCTTGGCCAGCAGCCGAAAATGGAAAGCCAGGTCTACAACGTTTTTGAAGGACACCTGCGCTCCATCATCGGCAGCATGACCATGGAGGAAATCATCCGCGAGCGGGACAAGCTGGCGTCCCAGGTCCGCGGCGCCAGCGGCATTGAGATGGAAAAGTTGGGCCTGGTGGTGGATTCACTGCAAATCAAGGACCTACAGGATCCCACCGGCTACATCCAGAACATCGCCAAGCCGCACATTGCCCAGGTCAAGATGGAGGCCCGCATCGCCGAGGCCACCCGGAACCGGGAGGCTGCGGAGAAGGAAGCCGAGGCCGAAGCGCTGATTGCCGACGCCCAAAGCGTCTCGTCGATCCGGCAATCCATGGCGCTGGCCAATGCCGAGAAAGCCAAGGCAAATGCCGCGCAGGCCGGCCCGCTGGCCGACGCCACCGCCCGGCAACAGGTCGTCGTCCAGGAAACCGAGGTGGCCAAGCTCGAGGCGGACCGCGAGGAGCAGAAACTCCAGACCACCGTCCGCAAGCCCGCCGACGCGAAGGCCTATGCCAAGCGCACCGACGCCGAGGGCCAGAAATCCGCCGACATCAGCGCCGCGGAGGCACTGGCCCGGCGCACGGAACTCGAAGCCCAAGCCAACGCGCGCCGCACCGAGCTCACCGCCCAGGCCAACGCGACGGCGGCGTCCGCCGCAGCGGGAGCCACCCGTGTCACCGGCGAAGCGGAGGCCGCGGCCACGAAGGCCCGCGGTGACGCGGCGGCGTCCGCCATCAAGGCCAAGGCCCTGGCGGAGGCGGATGGCATCAAGGCACGTGCCGAGGCGCTCGGAACAAACCAGGAAGCCGTCATCTCCCAGCAGCTGGCCGAGAACATGCCGGCCATCATCGCGGCAGCGGCGGAACCGTTCGCCCACGTCGGCCAGTTCACGGTGCTCAACGGAGGCGAAGGCATCAACCGGATGGTCGGCGGTATCCTGGCACAGGTCGGCGACTACCTCCCCGCACTCCGGTCCGCACTCAAGAACGGCAGGGAACCCGCAAAGCAGCCGCCGAGAGCCCCCGATGCATAGAGAGGTCAACCGGAGCCTGACCGGCAAGATCGGCCGGGTGACCGGGCGCATCGGACCGGGCACCATCGGAGAAGTCATGCTGCCGTTCCTCGGCGGCACGAGCGCCTTCCACGCCCACCCCTTCGATAAGGAGAGCGTCTTCGTCGTCGGCGAGGAGGTGCTGGTGATCTACTACGAACCGCCCCAGACGGTCTTCGTCGAGGAGCTCCCGGACGTCCTCAAGAAAGACGCGCGCGGCTAGAAGGGCCAAGCGGCTGACGCTCCCGGGAGACCAGCCGCGGCAGGGTCGGCAGGGTGGCCGCCGTTCAGGGAACGGCATTCACCCATTTGCCCGTATTGGCCGCTTCGAGGTCCGGCTTAGCGACCATCCTTGGCCAATCGGGCTTCGTTCGAGCCCTCGAAGCTCGGGTCGTCGCCCCCGACAAACTGTGTTGAGCCACCCATCCCCCGCACCTGCGTGTTAACCCACTCTTCCCCCACAGGCCACACCCGTGACCCCGCGCCGTCAGCCGCCGCGGCGACGGTGGAGGCGTGAGGATCGCATTAGTCGCCGAATCATTCCTGCCGCAGATGAACGGGGTTACGCACTCCATCCTTAGGGTCCTGGAGCATCTCCAGGACCGCGGCGACGAGGTGCTGGTGATCGCGCCGTCGACGCAGGACACAGACGTCCCTGACCACGTCCACGGCGCACACGTCCACCGGCTCCCCTCAGTGCCGCTGGCCGGCTACACGAACGTACGCGTCGCGTTGGGCGGTGTTGCCCGGGTCAAGCGAATCCTTGCCGGCTACGCCCCCGACGTCGTCCACCTCGCTTCACCGTTCGTGCTCGGCTGGCGGGCCGCCCAGGCCGCACACCAGCTCGGCATCCCCACCGTGGCCATCTACCAGACCGAGGTCCCCGGCTACGCCTCCCGCTACGGCGTCCCGTTCCTGGAGAACTGGGCCTGGAACCGGGTGGAGCAGATCCACCTGCTCGCCTCGCGCACCCTGGTCCCGTCCACGTTTGCGCTGAACCAGTTCCTCGGCCGCGGCATTCCGCGGGTGGAAATGTGGCGGCGCGGCGTGGATACCGCACGATTCAACCCGGAAAAGCGCGACGACGCGTGGCGGGCCTCGGTGGCCCCGGACGGCGAGCGCATCATCGGTTACGTCGGCCGGCTCGCGGTCGAGAAGCAGGTCGAGGACCTGGCGGTGCTCGCCGATCTGCCCGGCACCCGGCTGGTGATCGTCGGCGGCGGACCGCAGCGCGAAGCCCTCGAGGCCGCGCTCCCCCGGGCCGTGTTCACCGGGTTCCTTGGCGGCGAGGCGCTGGCGCGTGCGGTGGCGTCCTTCGACCTTTTCGTCCACCCCGGCGAGTTCGAGACTTTCTGCCAGACCATCCAGGAGGCCATGGCGTCCGGCGTCCCGGTGGTCGCCACCGGCCGCGGCGGCCCGCTGGACCTCGTGGAGAATTCGCGGACCGGCTGGCTCTACGCTCCGGGCGACCTCGCCGCACTACGGGCCCGGGTGGCCGACCTGACCGGCGACGACGCCAAACGCCGCGCCTTCGCCGCCGCCGCCCACGCCTCGGTCCAGGGCCGGACCTGGCATGCGCTGGGCGAGGAGCTGGTGCGGCACTACGAAGCGGTCCTGAACAGTTCAACCAGCCCGAGTTCAACCAACTCCCGTTCAACGGCCAGAGGAGCAACCCTGTGAAAATTTCGGTGATCGGCTGCGGCTACCTCGGCGCGGTACATGCGGCCACGCTGGCCTCGATGGGGCACACCGTCGTGGGGATCGACGTCGACGCCGCCAAGGTGGCCCAGCTGGACCGCGGCGCTGCACCCTTCTTCGAGCCCGGCCTGGACGAGCTCCTGCGCGACGGGCGCGCCAACGGCCGGCTGACCTTCTCCACCAGCTTCGCCGACGCCGCCGGCGCGCAACTGCATTTCCTCTGCGTCGGGACGCCGCAGTCCAAGACCTCCGACGGCGCCGATCTCAGCTACCTGGTCTCCGCCGTCGAGTCCTTGCTGCCCTTCCTGGCGCCGCGCGCCGCCGTCGTGGGCAAGTCCACCGTCCCGGTGGGAACGGTGGACATGCTCCGCGGCGTGCTGGCCGGCCGGCCGGATGTGCTCCTCGGCTGGAACCCCGAGTTCCTCCGCCAGGGCACGGCGGTCAAGGACACCCTGGTGCCGGACCGGCTGGTGTACGGCGTCCCCGGCGGCGCGGACCCGGCCCGGCAATCAGACGGTGCACGGCAGCCCGACGGTCCCGGCGCAGCCGTCACCGCGGCGCTGGACGCGGTGTACGCACCGCTGCTCAGCGCCGGAATTCCGCGGCTCATCTGCAACTTCGCCACGGCGGAGCTGATCAAGTCGGCGTCGAACGCCTATCTCGCCACCAAGCTGAGTTTCATCAACGCCATGGCCGAGCTCTGCGAGGCCTCCGGCGCGGACGTGACGGAGCTGGGCGAGGCGATGGGCCTGGATCCGCGGATCGGCGGCCGCTACCTGCACGCCGGCCTGGGCTTCGGCGGCGGCTGCCTGCCCAAGGACATCCGCTCGCTCCGGGTGCAGGCCGCCGCGCTGGGCGTGGACTCGGTGGACGCCTGGATGGCCACCGTGGACGGGATCAACCGGGACCAGCGCTCCCGCACCGTGGCGGCAGCCCGGGACCTCTGCGACGGCCAGCTGGGCGGCCGGCGGGTGACCGTGCTGGGCGCGTCCTTCAAACCGGACACCGACGACATCCGCGACTCGCCGGCCCTGGATGTGGCCCAGCAACTCGCCGACGCCGGCGCGCACGTCACCGTCACGGACCCGGCCGCGATCAACAACGCGTGGCTGCGCTACCCGCAGCTGCGCTTCGAAGCCTCCACCGAGCGGGCGCTCGACGGCGCCGAGCTGGTCCTGCTGCTGACCGAATGGGAAGCCTACCGCTCCCTCTCGCCGGCGGCGGCGGGCGAAATGGTCCGGCGCCGGACCGTGCTGGACGCCCGGAACGCCCTCGACGCCGCAGCCTGGACCGCCGCCGGATGGACGGTGCACGGACTGGGCCGGTCCGCTGCCGGGACGCCGGCCGGGATGCGGCCGGGGCTCCGGCAGACACTGTTGCCCTAGGCACGGCCGCGGCGGTCCTGGCCGGATTCGCCACCGCCGACTGAACGGCACCTCCGGAGCCGCGCCGCTGCACACCGCCGCGCGCCTCCGGGCGGGGCGTGGCGCCGCAGCTCCCATCCGCCCCCTATGATTTCTGGGGGGAGGATTCAAAATGCAGCATCGTTGGTCTCAGATTCATCCGGTTGCGGCCGCATGAGCACGTCCGCGCGCACCGAAGAGGACGCCCGGCTCCGCGAAGCCTTGTCCCTGCTCGCCGCCACGCTGGAATCCACCGCGGACGGCATCCTTGTGGTCGGCGCCGACGGCCGGATCTCCTCCCTGAACAACCAGTTCCTCTCGATGTGGGGCATCCCGCGCGAGCTCGCGGACACCGGCGATAACGAAGCCCTGCTGGTCTTCGTCCTGGGCCAGCTGGCGAACCCGGACCAGTTCCTCGCAAAGGTGACTGCCCTGTTCGCCGATCCGGAGGCGGAGAGCCACGACGTGCTGCACTTCCGCGATGGACGCATCTTTGAACGCTATTCCCGCCCGCAGCAGGTGGACGACCGCGTCGTGGGGCGGGTCTGGAGCTTCCGGGATGTCACCGAGGCCAGGCGTGCCCAGGACCGGATCAACCAGGCGATGGCGGACCTCGCCGCCCAGGCCAGCCAGCTGAAGGCCCTCGCCTTCCAGGACGCACTGACCGGGCTGTCCAACCGGCAACTCTTCGACGACCGGCTGGCGCACGCCCTGGCCGGACCGTGCGGGACCGCCGTCGACGTCCTCTTGCTGGACCTGGACGATTTCAAGGAAGTCAACGACGTCCACGGCCACCACGCCGGCGACCAGATGCTGATCGAGGTGGGCCGCCGGTTGCGTGCCAGCGTCCGGCCCAGCGACGTTGTAGCACGGCTGGGCGGGGACGAATTTGTGATCCTGCTGGTCGGTTCGCTCGACGCCGACGCCGCTGCGGCGCGGATCGTCGAATCGCTGAAGGCGCCGGTCTACATTGACGGCACCATGCTGCGGCCCAGCCTGAGCCTGGGCCTGGCGTCCATCAGCGATGACACCGTCGACGCTTCCGAGCTGGTCCGCCGCGCGGACATCGCCATGTACGCGGCGAAGGCGGCCGGCAAGAACCGCTACCTGCGCTTCCGCCCGGAAATGCTGAGTGCCCTGCTGGAACGAACCCAGCTGGAGGCCGGACTGCGGGCCGCCGTGGACAGCGGGGAAATCGTGGTGCACTACCAGCCGATCGTGTCCTCCCGGCTCGGCACCGTGGTCAAGGTGGAGGCGCTGGCCCGCTGGGAACGCGACGGCGCCCTGGTCCCGCCGGAGCAGTTCATTCCCACCGCGGAGCGCAGCGGCCTGATCGTGGAGATCGGCACGGAGGTCCTGCTGCGCGGCTGCACCGAACTCAGGGCCTGGCTTGCCGCGGACCCCACCCGGTCCCTCGCCGTCAACGTCTCCGGCGTTCAACTTCAGCAGGGCACCTTCCCGGACCTGCTCTTCGCAACGGCCTGCTCCTGCGGGGTGGACCCGCACCAGCTGGTCGTGGAGGTCACCGAAAGCGTTTTCTTCGACGACGACTGCCAGGTCCAGCGCCAGCTCGCGCAGCTCCGCAGCGCCGGCGTCCGGGTGGCCCTGGACGACTTCGGCACCGGCTACTCCTCCTTGGGCCGGCTGCAGGAACTTCCCGTGGACACCCTCAAGATCGACCAGTCCTTCGTGGCCATGATCCGCACCGGGCAGGAACGACTGCCCATCCTGAACTCCATGATCGACATGGCCCACGGCCTCGGGCTGACCGTGACCGCCGAAGGCGTCGAAACCCGGGAACAGGCGCAGTACCTGATGCTGCGCGGCTGCGATTCCCTCCAGGGCTACCTGTTTTCCCGGCCCCAACCGGCCGCCGCGCTGCCCGAGGCGCTTGCCGCGTCGGCCCGGACCATCTCCGGCCTGCGCAGCGACACCGCGGTGCAAACGCGGCGGGTGCTGTGATTTATGTCTCAGGGTCCTATGATGCTTGAAGTTTACTGACCGCCGAACTGCCGGTGGAATCGAATACCGATAACCCGGGGGCTGGCATCAACGTGGAACAAGGACTGGCGGAGACCCTGCTGATGCAGGGCCCAGACGCGTTGTTGCTGCTCTCTACCGAGGGGACCATCTCCTTCCTCAATCCGGCCGCCGAACGCCTGTTCGGCTATGCCCGTGACCAGCTCATCGGCGTCGGCCACCGCCGCCTGCTGGTGGAGGACGACCGCGGTGGATTCCTGCGGGTCCTGAGCCGCCTGGGCCGCACCGGAATCTACGGAACCAAGCCCTTCAACGCCGTCGGGCTGCACCGGGACGGCCGCGAAATCCCGCTGGAAATGACCTGCTCGCTGGTCACCGTCCAGGGCGAAACGTCGATGGCAGTCGCCGTGCGCGACGTCTCGCACCGCGCCGACGCCGACGCCGGCCGCCGGCAGGCCGTCTCGCTCCTGGACGCGACGCTGGAGACGACGGCGGACGGCATCGTGGTGGTCTCCAACACCGGCCAGATCACCGGCGTCAACGAACAGTACCTCCGGCTGTGGGGCATGCCGCGCGAGATCCTGGCCGAGGATGACGCCTCTGCGCTGGTCAGGTTCATCGCCAAACAGCTGCTGGATCCGGACTCCTTCAAGGCCAAGGTCGCCGAACTCTACGCGAACCACGAGCTGCACAGCCAGGACCTGCTCGAGTTCCGGGACGGCCGCACGGTGGAACTGTATTCGCGACCCCAGAAGGTCGCGGAGGAGGTGGTGGGCCGGATCTGGAACTTCCGGGACGTCACCTCCCGCACCGTGGCGCAGGACCAGGCCCGCCGCGCGCTCGAAGAGCTAGCCCAGCAGGCGGACCAGCTCAAGGCCCTCGCCTTCCGGGATCCGCTCACCGGGCTGGCTAACCGGATGCTCTTCAACGAGCGCGCCACCGAAGCGCTGGAATCCCCCGGCTCGGTGGCGGTGCTGCTGCTGGACCTGGACGATTTCAAGGAAGTCAACGACATCCTGGGCCACCACGCCGGGGACCAGATGCTGGTGGAGATTTCCCGCCGGCTGCAGAATTGCGTGGGCCCCCACGGCACCGTGGCCCGCCTGGGCGGCGACGAATTCGTGGTGCTCCTGGTCGACTGCAACGACTCGGACGCGGTGGCGCAGCGGATCGTCAGCACGCTGAACGCCCCGGTCACCATCGAAGGAACCCTGATGCGGCCCGGGCTGAGCCTGGGCGTGGCGACCCGTTCGGAGGAGGGCATGTCCTCCTCCGAGCTGCTGCGGCAGGCGGATGTGGCCATGTACGCCGCCAAGGAGGCCGGCAAGAACTGCTACGTGCACTTCCAGCCGGAGATGCTCGCCACCCTGCTGGAACGCACGCAGCTGGCCGCGGGGCTGCGCCGCGCCGTCGAACTGGGCCAGATCACCGTCTTCTACCAACCCGTGGTCTCCACGAACCGGCGCGAGGTGGTCCAGTACGAGGCCCTGGCCCGCTGGGAACGCGACGGCGTGCTGATGCCCCCGGACACCTTCATCCAGACCGCGGAGCGCAGCGGCCTGATCCGCGACATCGGGGCGGAGGTCCTGCGGCAGAGCTGCACCGAACTGCAGTCCTGGCTGGCCGCGGATCCCGGGCGGACCCTGGCCGTGAACGTCTCCGGCGTGCAGTTGCAGCACAAGGACTTCGCCGAGCGGGTGCTGGACATCGCGGCGTGGAGCAGGGTGGATCCGCACCAGCTGGTCCTCGAGGTCACCGAGAGCGTGTTCTTCGACGCCGCCACCCACGTGATCCAGCAGCTGATCACGCTGCGCGCGGCGGGCATCCGGGTGGCGCTGGACGATTTCGGCACCGGCTACTCCTCGCTCGGCCGGCTGCAGGAGCTTCCGGTGGACGCGGTGAAGATCGACAAATCGTTCGTGTCCATGCTGCGCACCGGCGAGGAGCGGCTCCCCATCCTGACCTCGATGATCCACATGGCCCACAGCCTGGGCCTGCGGGTGACCGCGGAGGGCATCGAGACGCCCAGGCAGGCCCGGTACCTGATGGAGCATGAGTGCGATTCCCTGCAGGGATTCCTCTTCTCCCGTCCGGTGCCGGCGTCGCAGCGGGCGGCGGCCGCGGCCCAGTCCGCGGAGGCCATCGAGGCGCTGCAGGAACCGGCGGCCGTGCTGTAGGTTAGGCCGGGTCTTCGCCCCGCGACCGGCCCGGGCGACACATTCGCCCATGCCGGCGCGCTATGGGTCGGTCCGGCGTAAGAGTGTGCCCCTGACCACTTATGATTCAGAAGACATTTCCATCGCTTTGGGGGCAGGACATCTTATGGACGCAGCATTCGCACAAACGGTGCTGGAGCACAGCCCCGACGCCCTCCTGCTGCTTGCCCCGGACGGATCCATCTCCTTCGTGAACAACGCCGCGGAGCAGCTCTTCGGTTACTCCCGGGCGCAGCTGCTGGGCGCCGACTACAGCCTGCTGCTGGCCGAGTCGTCCCGGGAGGATTTCCACACCGTCCTGGCCGGACTTGCTGGCAGCGCCGGGAAGCCAGCAGGTGCGGCGCGGCCGCCCTTCGCCGGTGCGGGTCGGCACGGCGACGCCACCGAGTTTCCGCTGGAAATCACCCTTGCCGCCCTGCCGCCCGTGCCCGGCAGCTCCGGAAACAACGGCACTGGCGCCGGCGCTGTGGGCACCGTCGCGCTTTCAATCCGCCGCGCACTGGCCGCGCCACGGCGGCCCGCGGCGTACGACGGCGGCACCGCGGCCGCCGCTGCGGCGGCTCCCCGCCGTCGGACGTTCAACTCGCTGGAGGCCGAACTGGTGCCCGGGACCACGGGCGTGCTCCCCCGGCTCACCGCGGCCGAGCACGACGACCAGCTGAAGGCGGCCGTGCTGCGTGATGCGCTGACCGGGCTGCCCAACGGGACCCTGTTCAACGAGCGCCTCGCCGCGGCGCTGCGCCGGCCGGACCCGGTGGACGTGCTGCTGCTGAACGTGGACGACTTCAAGAGCTACAACGACATGCTGGGCCGCTCCGCCGCGGATGAGCTGCTGGTGGAGGTAGCCAGCAGGCTACGCAACTGCGTCCGGCCGCACGACACCGTGGCCCGGCTGGGCGGCGACGAGTTCGTGGTGCTGCTGACCGAGTGCCTCGACGCCGGGGCCGTGGCCAAACGGATCTCCGAGTCGCTGTACGCGCCGGCCCGGATCGGCGGATCGTCAGTGCGGCCCGGGGTCAGCATGGGCCTGGCCGCCAGGACGCCGCAGACGCACGACGGTGCGGAGCTGCTGCGGCAGGCGGACTCGGCCATGACGGCGGCCAAGGCTGCGGGGAAGAACACCTGGCTGCAGTTCCGGCCGGAGATGCTGAACACCGCCGCGCACAAGGACCAGGGCGAAGCCGGGCTGCGGCAGGCCGTGGAGCTGGGCCAGATCTCGGTCCACTACCAGCCGGTGGTGTCCCCCGGGCTCGGCGCCGTGGTGCAGTTCGAAGCGTTCGCGCGCTGGGAGCGGCACGGCAAGCTGGTGCCGCCCAACCAGTTCCTGCCCGTGGCCGAGCAAAGCGGCCTGATCCGCGAGATCGGCGACGAGGTGATGCGCCGCGCCTGCGCCGAGATCCGGCCCTGGCTCGCCGGCGACTCCACCTACAGCGTGTCCGTCAACGTCTCCGGCCTGCAGTTCCAGCACCGCGACTTCGCCACCGACGTGCTGGCGATTGTCGCCTCCACCGGGGTGGATCCGCGCCAGCTGGTGCTCGAGCTGACCGAGAGCGTGTTTTTCGACGCCGATTCGGACGTGATGCGTCAGCTCCGGCAGCTGCGCGACGCCGGCGTGCGGATCGCCATGGACGACTTCGGCACCGGCTATTCGACGCTGGGCCGGCTGAAGGAACTGCCGCTCTACAAGGTCAAGATCGACCGCTCGTTCGTGGCCATGATCAAGACCGGCAAGGAGCACCTGCCGTTCTTCCGCACCATGATCAAGGCGGCCCAGGACCTTGGGCTGAAGGTCACGGCCGAGGGCATCGAGACCCCGGAGCAGGCCAAGTACCTGATGGATCTGGGCTGCGATTCGCTGCAGGGCTACCTGTTCGCCAAACCCGCCCCCGCCAGCGAACTGGCCGGCACCATGGAAAGCGCCCTGACCGCGATCGACAAGGTCGAAGCCGCGGGGTAGTCCTGGGTGGACGCGCCGGTGGGCGGCCTCAGTCAGACAGGAGCTGCCGCTGCACCCGGGCGGCTCCGTCACCGGTGAGCTCCTGGCTTGCCTGCGGCCTACCGGACAGCGTTGAGATCAACGCCGCGGCATTTCCGGTCACTTCAGCGCCGGTCCCGTAGCTCCAGCCGGTGTCGGGGGCGGACAATGCGAGTCCATCGATCAGTCCGGTCTTGAGCGCCCGCCGCGCCTTGGGGCCGACCAGCTGGTCCAGGACGACGTTGGCGCTTTGGGGGTTGATGGTGCGATCGATGCCGAGGGGACGGTAGATGTCTTCGGCATGGATCACCAGGTGACACAGCGGCGCCTCCGGCGGGGCACCGGGGATGCCGAAACGACCGTCCTTGGTGGCGCGAAGAGCGTCCACGATATCCCTGGTCGGCCGGGTGTCCCCCGTCGCCCATCGGTCAGCCATCGCGTCGAATTTGAACCCCGAGGCAGCCATCCTGCCGAAGAAACGCGGCACCGACATTTCATAGGGCATCAGCAGGTGCACTGCGACGTCCCGGACACGCCAGCCGGCGCACAAGCTGGGCTCGTTCCACTGCTCGGCGTCCAACCCCTCCAGCGCATCGACCAGCCTGGTGCGCTCGGCGTCGATCAAAGCATCGATCTCAGTCATGTCGTGCCCTTCCGGATCTGGCGGCACGGGTACGTGTTCCGGCCGCTGAACTTTCGCCAGTGAACGCCGGTTCAGGCCGGAGCCCCAGCATTCCGACGAACCCTGCCTGGTCCCGCGGTTGCTCCCCGGACTCCCGCTCGTGCGCCGACGCCGAGGGACACGCCCCGCGGCCTAGACGATATGAAGTGTGGCGGCGCCCGGTCCTGACGGTGGGACTGGAACCTCGGGTTCAAAGCGATTCGTGGGTTGCCGGTCCGGGTCTTTCCGCACGTAGGCGCGGGGGTGTGGACTGGCAGAGCCACATTTGAAC